>JAFOHG010000027.1 GCA_017421915.1 Cellulosilyticum sp.
CGTAATAAGGCAAGTCGTGAAGATCCAGAAGCAGAGTTTGACTGGCCATTTGTAACAGCATCTTCAGTAGAATCTTCTATCGCTTATGGTAAGTTACTAGTTAAAGTATTAGATAAGATTGCAGCAGGAGAAGATGTGAAGAATAAAAAAATCTATTTTAACCATGATTAATCCTTAGCTTAAGTACAGTCATTTATCATTTATTTGAATCATAGAAGTATAAGGTAAAACATCCCAATTATGTAATATTAATTAGGAATGAGAGTTGGGAAAATGCGTTTCTCAGCTCTCATTTTTTGTAGTATAAGAAGTTTACTTTTTTAAGGAAAACCAATCTATTTAAATAGATTGTATGAAGGAGGAGCCACTATGCCATGCATTACAATTCAAAGCTTAGAGTTATCAGAAAGTCAAAAAAAAAGGCTAGCTGAAAAGTATATTGCATTATTTTCAGAAGAAACAGGCGTACCAGAAGATAGAATTTATCTGTTTTTTGATGGTTATCAATTGGATGAAGCAGCCACAGGAGGGAAATTATTTTCTAATAGAAAAATAGGACCTATTCGTGGAAAATTTAATGAAGAGGAGTGGAATAATAATGGACGTTAATCAAGCCATTGTCAAGATACTAGAAGATACCAATAGGGTTCATCATGTATTTGGAAGTACTGGGCAGGTTAATGCTTCTATGTTACTGGCTTTAAGAGATTCCAAGAAAATAGAAACCGTTATTGTAAGAAATGAGCAAGCAGCTTCTTTTATGGCTTGTGGTTATACCATTTTTAACCCAGAAAATTTAGGTGTTTGTTTTGCAACGGGTGGACCAGGAGCTTTTAACTTATTTTCTGGGCTGGCAGTTGCTTATTATGATTCGTTACCTGTACTGGCTATCTCTGGATATGCTTCAGCCAATCAAAGAGGAAAAGGATGTTTAAATGAGTCAACAGGATTAAATCGTACGCCTGATTCACATAAGATGTTTTCTGCAACAACTAAGAAATCCTATATTGTAGAAGATGCTTCTCAGATTTGTGACATTATGGAAGATGCTTTAAATACAGCTTTTGAAGGGCGCCCAGGGCCTGTTCATATTCATGTGCCAAAGAATATTACCATTGCCGAGGTACCTAATTTTAGACCTGTACAAATTAAAGTCAAACCTTATGCACCTAAACCACAGTGTGCCAAAGCTTTTGCTAATAGAATCCTTTCAGCTTTGAAGCAAAAAGAAAACATCATGCTGCTTATAGGCTATGGTTGTATTAGAAGTGGGGCTCAAGATGAAATTCTAAAACTAATTGATACATTTCATATTCCTTTTGCTTCAACAATGGATGCTAAAGGTTATATTTCAGAAACGCATCCTTTATCGTTAGGCATCTTTGGTACAACTGGAGATCCACGGGCGATGGCATATTTTGAAACAGCTGATGTGGTATTAGCACTAGGCAATTCCTTTGCTGAAAATGCCACTTTATTATTTAAACCTGATTTATATGATGGTAAAACATTAATGCATATGAATATCGATAAAAATGAAATCAATAAAGTCTATCCTGCCGATTATGCAATGATTTCAGATATTAAATTAGGCCTGAAAGCTATTTGGGAAGTATTGAATCAAAAAGATGCTTTACCACAGGCTCAAAAGGTAGAAATCAGTCATCATAAGTGGTTTGATTTACCGAATAAACCAGGTAGCGGAAAAATGCATCCTGCTGATGTCGCAAGGGTTTTATCTGAAGTGGCACCTGAAAATGCCATTATTATGGGGGATGCAGGTTCACATATGTTATGGCTTTCAGAATATATGAAACTTGATCAAAATAGACGGTATCAAAATCCAGGTAGCTTTGGGCCTATGGCAAGTCATACAAATGGCAGTCTAGGCGTTAAATGTGCTAATCCAGATAAAGTCGTTATTTCTGGTTCCGGAGATGGCTGTTATCTTATGGCAGGCTTTGAGCTGTTAACCGCTGTTCAAAATAATATACCTGTTATTTGGGTCATATTTAATAATGGTGAATTTAATGTCATTAAGCGATTTTTACTCAATATGTTTAATGAGCATGCTTATATGCAATTTATGAATCCAGACTATGTGGCTTATGCTAAGAGTTGTGGAGCAGAAGGTTTCCGTGTAGATAAGATTGAGGATTTAAAGCCAGTTTTAAAGAAAGCCATTGCCCTTAATAAACCAGTTGTTATTGATGCCGTTATAGACGCAGAAGTCTATGCTAATATGAATCAATCTATGTAGTGTAATCAGAAGGAGGCCTATGCCTAATGGATGAGGAGGAACATCATGCGATTATTTGATAGTTTTAAGGCCTATGATAAAATTCCATTTCATAAATTAAGTGAGGATGGAAAAGTACTATCAGAAAATGCTACTTGGGCAAGTGGGGCTAGAGTGATTTATGATGAAAATACGGGGTTAATATGGGAGATTAAATCACCTGAACCTAGTGATATCAATTATTGTAAAGCGCAATATAATTTTGAAGATGCTTTACAAGTTTATATAAAAAAGCTCAATGCAAATCACTATGCTGGCCATGAGGATTGGCGTATGCCTAATAAAGATGAACTGCGTTCCATTATGGATTATCAAAGAGCAGAATGTGCATTAGATCCTAATATTTTTGAAAATTGTCCTATAGGGGATTACTGGACCAAAAATGTTTATAAACTTCAGCCTTATTTTGGGTGGGTAATCTTTACTGGATTTGGAAGTGGTATTGCAAAAAGTATGGAAAGCAAAAGATATGTCATGGCAGTTTGTGGAGGTCATGATAGACGTTTTGGTGAAAATGATGATACACGTTTTATAGACCATCATGATGGGACTGTAACGGATAGCGCAACAGGTCTAATGTGGCAAAAAGGTGAAAATAGGCGTATGGCACCAGAAGAGGCTGAAATAGTATGTGCCAAAATGAATCTAGCGGGTTACAGTGATTGGCGACTTCCAAATATTAAAGAACTTAATACAATCTTAAATTTGGATGAAAATTCTCCTAACTGGTTTTTTGAAAAGGTATTTACAGAATGTAGCAAGGAGGGTATGCTTCATTATTCATCTAGTACAGTATTTAAAAATCATTATGCATGGGTCACTAATTTTACATATGGCTATGATGGCTATTATGGCGGAAGGAAAGCACCTTTACTTTTTAGAGCAGTGCGCTATGCAGATGGAAATAAAGTAAATGAAGTAAATAAAGAAAGCACTCACTTTATCATTACCCATACAGGACAAACAGAAGCCCATGATTTAAAGGGAAGGCTTGTTGAGCAAAATAGAATAGAAGGCTTGGATGCTAATAGAATAACGCTTCCTATGTCTTTTAATGTATTAAATAATGGAAACATTGTGCAAGATTGTCACACAGGGCTGATGTGGGATAATGAGCATCATGATATCTTACTTTCTTTTAAAGATGCTTTTGAATTTGTAAAAGACCTTAATGATAGGCATTATGGTGGTTATTGTGATTGGCGTTTGCCAAGTAGAGAAGAATTAAGAAGCATTGTTTCTTATAGTGGTCATATTCCTGCAATAGAGGAAGGAGCTTTTTCCAATGTAAAAGCAGAGCTTTATTGGACAGCAGAAAGTCATAAACTAGATCATCATCTAGCTTGGGGGGTTTATTTTGGGTACGGCTGCTGCATAGGCTATCCCAAACAGACACTTGCTTATGTGAAAGCTGTTCGTGGTAAAAAAGCTCCATTTAGTATGCCTTCAAAAGAGCGATTTACCATTCATTCAGATGGAACCGTAACAGATAGGGTAACACATTTAATGTGGATGCAAGAAGAAACACCTTTACTTTCCTTAAAGGATGCTCTTATATACTGCAAAGATTTAAAACTTGGGGGATATGAAGATTGGGTACTGCCTAATATGAAGGAATTAGGTACACTAATTAATCTAACAGAGGGAGAAGAATGGTATTTTAAAGAAATCTTCCCTGATACCAATACGAAGCCTCAAGGTTTTTATATGTCTTCTACAACATTTGATAGTACATTTGGTTGGGGATGCAATTTCCAATTTGGATTCGACGGTTACTATGCTGATCGTATGAATGGCAAATATCCATTTAGGCCAGTAAGGATGGTGGATAGGTAAGATGATACGACTATTTAAACACTATTTACTTCCTTATAAAAGAAAAATGATTTTTTTATTCGTTGCATTATTTTGTGCTTCATTATGTAATCTGACTTTACCTGTAATCAGTAAGGTGATTATTAATAAGGGAATAGCCAATCAGAATATGCAGCTTGTGATGTATTTAGGAGTTGCCATGATCAGTCTGCTCATTTTAGCATGGGGCATTATGATTCTAGTCAATAAACTTTCAGCGGAGATTGCTTTAGGATTTTCTAAAGATTTAAGGCATGCACTTTTTAAGCACATAGGGACTTTATCGCCAGCAGAACTAGATGCTTTTGGTACCTCCACTCTTATTAGTAGACAAATTAATGATATTAATCAAGTTCAAATGGTACTCGTTCAGCTTTTAAATGTTTTTTTATCGGCACCACTTATGTGTATTGGCGGTGTCATTATGGCCTATATAACTGCACCAAGGTTATCTTGGATTTTACTGCTTATTTTACCAATTGTTCTACTCGTTATGATAGCTGTATTAATACAAGTTAATCCTTTATATAGACAAAATCAGAAAAAGCTAGACCATGTTAATAGAATCCTTAGAGAAATACTTACTGGCATACGTGTCATTCGTGCTTTTAATAATGAAGAAATAGAAGAGCAAAGGGTAACTAAAGCATCTAAGGATTTAATGTATATCGCAACAAAAGCAAATAAAATTACGATTTCTCTTATGCCCATTATTACTTTATTTATTAATGGAGCCAATATACTCATTGTGTGGTTTGGCGGTCATTATATGACAGAAGGTTTAGCTACTTATGGCGATATTCAAACATTTATCCAATATGCTGCCATGATTATGACAGCTTTTGCCATGACTTCTTTATTGATGGTTGCACTTCCTAGAGCAGCAACAAGTGCTAAAAGAATTAATGAAGTTTTTGATAAGGAGTCAACGATTAAAGATCCAGTACTAGAAGCGGTTATATCAGCAGATAGAAAGCCTTCTATTGAATTTAAGCATGTTTATTTTAAATATCCTGGTTCAGAAGAAAATGTGCTAACAGATATTAGCTTTAAGGTAAAAGCAGGTGAAACACTTGCTATTATTGGAGGTACAGGTTCTGGAAAAACCACGCTTCTTAACTTAATAGCTCGATATTATGATGCTTCTGTTGGAAAAATACTCATTAATGAGTGTGAGATTCATCAATTAAAACAAAACACTTTAAGGAGACTGATGGGGATTGTACCTCAAAAAGCCTTTCTTTTTGGTGGAAGTATTTATGATAATGTATGTTATGGAAAAAAAGGAGCTTCTAAAAAAGAAGTACTTCATGCACTTGATATTGCTCAAGCCATAGAATTTATTTCCCAGAAAGAAGAGGGGATCTACTCTCATATTACGCCATCAGGAGCCAATGTGTCTGGAGGTCAAAGGCAAAGGATAGCTATTGCAAGGGCAATTGTAAAGAAACCACAGATTTATTTATTTGATGATAGTTTTTCAGCACTAGATTTTAAGACAGATGCTGCTTTAAGAAGTGCACTAGAAGAAGAAACAAAAGAGGCTGTAACAGTTATTGTTGCCCAAAGAGTAGGTACCATTATGAATGCAGATCAAATTATTGTTTTAGATCATGGTCAAATGATGGGTAAAGGAAAGCATAAAGAGCTTTTAAAAACTTGCCCAACATACCGCGAAATTGCCTATTCACAATTGCCTGAAAGCGAGGTGAACCAATAAATGAATCGAAAAAAAGCCTCATCCAAATTGAAGATTTCATCTAAAACAAAGCAAAAGCCTAAACATTTTAAGCAAACCATTAAGCGCCTATTAAACTATCTGGGAAAATATAAGCTAGGGCTAATAGGCGCTATGATGGCAGCTATAGCAGCAACCCTTTGTAATCTAGCTGCGCCTTATATTTTATCTAGAGTACTAGATACCATTCAAAATAGGATGATGAACCAAACCGAAATTCCATTTACACGTGTAGGCTATATATTAGGGATACTTACTGTATTATATATTGCTCATGTTTTATTTTCTCTTATTCAAGGGAATGTCATGACACACCTTACACAAAAAACCATGTTTCAACTTAGAAAAGATATAGCGACTAAAATGATGAAGTTACCACTTGGTTATTTTGATACGCATTCAAAAGGCGATATTTTAAGTCGAACAACAAACGATGTGGATACAATAGGTACTTCTTTGCAACAGGTAGCTACCCAGCTTATTGCTTATATGATAACGATTATAGGTAGTATTGTATTGATGTTTAGCATTAGTATACCACTTACGTTATTGTGTTTATTAACCATTCCATTAAGTATGGTGAGCACTAAAGTGATTTTAAAGAAATCCCAAACCTATATAAGAAAACAAATGAAGCATTTAGGAGACCTTAATGGGATGGTTGAAGAAACTTTTTCAGGAATCAATGTGATTAAAGCCTTTTGTTATGAAGAGGAGGCACTTAATCAATTTGATAAAGTGAATGAACAGTTTTATTTAACAGCTAAAGAGGGTCAGTTTAGAGCAAGTACAATGAATCCAACTTCCACAGCATTTACCAATCTTGCTTATACCTTTATTTGTGTGATTGGTGCTTATCAAGTCATCACAGGCACACTTTCATTGGGAGGCATTATAGCACTGGTTCAATATCAAAAGCAATATGCATCACCACTGGGGCAATTAACTAACTTAATGAATGCGCTACAAACAGCAGTAGCAGCAGCAGAACGTGTCTTTGAGTTTTTAGATGAAGTAGAAGAAGAGGTGGTTTTAACAAAAGAAACATTACCTAATCAGGTTCAAGGTGAGGTTGAATTTAAACACCTTCAATTTGGTTATACCCCAGATAAAATGTTGATGAAGGATATAAATGTAAAGGTGAAGGCAGGTCAGAAAGTGGCAATTGTTGGGCCTACAGGTGCAGGAAAAACAACGCTTATTAATCTTTTACTTCGTTTTTATGAAACAAATGGAGGGCAAATTACTATAGATGGCGTAGATATTAAAGCATTATCTAGAGCAGATGTGCGTAAAAATTTTAGCATGGTTTTACAGGACACCTGGCTTTTTAATGGAACGATTGCTGAGAATTTACGTTATGGAAATAAAGATTTATCAGCAGATACGTTACAGGAAATTGGTAAAGAAGCCCAAATTGATTTCTTGATTTCCACTATGCCAGAAGGTTATGACACCATCATTAATGAAGAAGGAAGTAATATAAGTCAAGGGCAAAAACAACTGCTAACCATTGCACGTGCCATGGCAGCCAAGTCACCTATACTCATATTAGATGAAGCCACAAGTAGTGTAGATACAAGAACAGAAAGTTTAATCCAAACAGCTATGAATCGATTAATGAAAGGAAAAACCAGCTTTATCATTGCACATCGTCTTTCTACTATCAAAGATGCAGACCAAATTTTAGTTATGAAGAGCGGAAATATTGTGGAGCAAGGCACACACGACACCTTACTCCAAGAAAATGGTCTATATGCCAAGCTGTATAATAGTCAATTTGAAAAAGTATAGAAATGAATAAAGAGATGTAGAAATGGGGGTATTAAAAAATGTTGGCACATGGAAAAATCAATGCATTTAACCCACAAGAAAAAAGTGTATCACTTCAGCTAAACTGGCGTAATAGTTGGAGAAATGAGGTTAATTTTGATGGGGTTTATATTTTTTTAAAATATAAGCCAAAGAGTAGGGAAGGTTATGAGACAATGAAAATAGTTAGTGTAAGCCCTGCTCCATTTCAAGGAAAAGATGCCATGCCAGATGGTTTTGATAAATTAGGCGAAAACATAAAGACTGGAATTTATGTACCAGATACAAAGATTGGTTTCTTTGTTTTTCCAGAAGAAGCTTGCTACAAACAAAAAATAGAAATTAAGGAAATTAAAGTGCCTGTTGAAGTGGATGAAGTAGAGGCTATTGAAGTATTTGCTATAGAAATGGTTTATATTCCAGAGGGTAGTTTTAAAATAGGGGATATAAGAGGCTCTGTTAAAATGGGTGGAAAGGCTATAAATGGCTTTTATACTTATCCTAATAAGCCTACTTATCAGATTTTATCTAATGACAAAATTGAATTTGGACCTGAAGAAGGTATGTTGTATTGTGATATGGATAATCCATTTAGTAGAAGTGGAGCAGAGCGTTTCACCATTCCAGAACACTATCCAAAAGGCTATCAAGCCATGTGGTATATGAAACACCCTTTAACCATGAGTCAGTGGGTAAAATTCTTAAATTGTTTAACGAGAAAACAACAGCAAGCACAAGTTCATGCAGATTTATCTGGAGATGAAGTTACAAATTATTATGTCATGACTAATACAGATCATGTAGAAGATCGAAATGAAATTTTTTGTAAGCAATATGGAAATGGTATAAGTGAATCCGTTAAATTTTATACTTCTATGCCACACACCATCTGTAATGTACTAGATTGGTTTTCACTTTGTTCTTTTGCCTGCTTTGCAGGATTAAGGCCAATCACAGAACTTGAATATATCAAAGCATGTCGCGGGCCGTTAGAACCTGTAGCTAATGAATTTGCATGGGGAAGTGCTCATATCGGAAGAGTATGGAACTTTGATGTAGATGAAGCGGAACGGATAGACCGTCCCATTCCCGAAAGACCAGGATGCCTTGCTAATGCTAATTATGATGCCCATACCGAAATGCTACAAGGTAAACCTAAACCCTTTAAAGGTACAGCACCAGACTGGGGTGGTAGTGTGAGTGAAAGTACATTTGAGAATGCGCCTTTGGTAGAAGGCTATAGTGAACGTGAATGTATGGGCGCCAGTTATTATGGTGTACTGGAGCTAAGTGGTAATCTGTGGGAGTATCTTATTTCTATAGGAAATGAAAAAGGAAGAGCTTTTGATGGCAGTCATGGCAGTGGCTATTTGACATCAGAGGGATTATATCATATGCCATCATGGCCTAATCCTATGACTGGGGAGGGATTTTCACAAAGAGGTGGGAATTATGTAAGTGATGTACCCCCTAAATTTTTTATAGATTCTAGACCTTTCGGAACTTTTTCTAAAAAATCAGGTATTGCTTATCATGGTGGTATAAGAGTTGGATTTTAGGGGTGATAAAAATGAAGAAAAAAGCAGTGATTTTATTTGGAAGTCCTCATACAAATGGCGCAACGAATGAAATAACCGTATGGGCCAAGGAACACCTTGAAAAGCTGGGCTATACAAGTGAAAGCATTCATTTATATGGAAAAAAGATTCAGCCCTGTATGGGATGTGGGGTTTGCCAAAAAACTGAAGAGACACTAGGGTGTATGCAAAAAGATGATGTAGCAGAAATTGCTAATAAGGTTCTTGAAGCAGATTTAATTCTAATAGCCACACCTATCTATAGTAGTTTTTGTACGGCGCCAACAAAAGCGCTACTAGATCGACTTGTTTATATGATGAATAAGTATTTAGGTAGAATGCCAGAAGATTGGCATTCTTTATGGGAAAGTAAACACTTAGCGATGCTTATTTCTTACGCTGTAAAATATGATGAAATCCTTGAACCTTTAGATATGGGTATGAAAATATATTGCAAACATTCTAAGCTATTTTATGATGGTTATCTAGCTATACATAGAAAAAATTTTATGCTACGTAAGGCATCAGGTAATTCTGAAGAATTTGGAGATAAGGCCCGTGTTGAAGATTTTATAGATCACATTATTCAATCATGTGAAACGAAAAAAGTGGCTACTTGGAGTGCAGTTACAGGAAAGTAAGTAGGCGATAGGGGGCTTTATAAAGTTTATGAAAAAAAGGATGGCATTGCTTTTATCTGCAACAGTGGCATTATCTGTTAATGGTTTTTGTTTATTGGGAGAAGAAACAGAAGGTACGCTATCAGTAGAAGTAAAAGAAACAGAAAAATGCATTAAGCAGTCTACAACAGGCTCTAGCCTAAAATCGATACAAACAAATCTTGTTCAAGGTCCTATAACGACCACCGACTCAACATATGGTTGGAAAGGTCAGGGAACAACGCAAAGTCCTTATGAAATTAATAGCTTGGAAGATATGAGTCAATTAGACAAAGAAGTAAAAAATGGAAAGAGTTTTGAAGGAAAATATTTCAAGCTCTTAACTGATCTTCATTTAGATGAATGGCAAGGAAATTTTAATGGAATAGGAACAGGACAGACACCATTTAATGGAATCTTTGATGGGAATGGAAAAACAATCATTTTAAATAAACAACAGCCTAAAGAAGAAGCAGGTAAGATTGGTGTATTTGGATTATTTAACTTGATTAATAGTCCAGATGCAGTTGTTAAAAATCTAAATGTTAAGTCTACTACTCAAATACAGTGCTATGCCAAAAGTGCATTAGGTGCTATTGTAGGTATACTTCAGCAAGGTACCATTGAAAATTGCACTTATGAAGGCAAGATGATAGGCTTTTGTAATGTAGGTGGTATTGTAGGGCGTATAGGCATGCCTAATGGTTTGGCTATAGTAAAAGATTGTAGTGTTAAAGAAGGTTCTTCTATTACCAATGATTCAGAACTTGTGATAGATTCTGCAACAAGTAATCATATTGGTGGATTAGCAGGTTATGCATTTGCAGATGCTAGGATTACGAATTGTACCAATTATGCTAGTGTCTCCACACAAAGAAATACAGGATGTGGTGGTATTGTTGGACGTCATTATAATGGAAGTGTGTTAACAGGTTGTATAAACTATGGAACGATTCATGGAAAAGGTGCAACAGGTGGCATTGCAGGGAATGTAACGGCACATAACTCAGCAGATGGAAGTGCATATGGCAATAAGGTAAAACCCGCATACGTTAAAGTGTGCACTAATTATGGAGATATTTTAAGTGATACACAAATGGCTGGCGACATTACAGGGACAATAGAAATAGGAGGATATGTAGAAGATAGTACCCAGCATTCTAACAGTAAATTGCCTATTGTAGGCGCTTCTTCAATACAGATTAGGCTCTATAAGGAAGGAAATCAAAGCTTGGATTTCACAGAAGTAGCACTTTATCAAAATGGAGAGCCTAAATATACATTAACAGCATTTAAGGAGCAGCCCTCTTCACCGACTTATCCTGGACCCTTTTATAGTTATAGGCATCCCAATGCCCCTAGTGTCTATTTATCCATCCCTTATGGAGGATATGATTTGTACATAGATGGGAAAGATAGTGGCTATGATATTACCACTAAAGGGGAGGAAATACTAGTAGATACTTGTTTAAGGGTTCCAAAGACACATCTTAATACATTCAAATATAGTAGTGATTATACAGAAGCCGTTCAATTTAATATAGAAATACCACAAGGTACCCAGCTTTTAGGCATTCAAAATGAAAAGACCCATTTAGGGCAAGAAGACTATGATTTTAATCCTCAAACAGGTAAATGCACCTTAAAAAGTCAGTATCTAAGTAAACTTGAAGTAGGAGAATATACTTTTACAATTGTAACCAATCAAAGTGAATTTGAGCCAATTAGTATTAATCTCTCTATAAACCAGGCTTATACACCATCACATCATAGAGATTCTCATGATGACGATAGTACAGCTCATACCCATACAGAATCTACTTCAACAGGTCAAACGGAAGTGGAAACAAATCAAAAACCATTAGTAGACATTCATGTAGAAAATGGAAAAATTACTTCTAATGAACCTTCCCTAATGCAACTGACTTTGGCTCTATCTCAAACTAAAGGAGATATTATGGTTCAAGCAGAAAATATGGTTATTATGCAAAAGGCCTTTTTGAATAGCTTAAAAATCAATGAACGTAACCTTATATTGGCCTTTCCTGAAGGAAAGGTAACGATTTCAAGTGTGGTAAGTGCACAACTCCTAGAGAAAATGAATGATTTAGATCGTTTATCTATTGCAGTTACTTCAAACCATACATTAAAAATTAAAATCAATAATCAGCCTATAGATATTCAAGGTATTCAGTTTGAACCTGCTATAGAGCAACCTAAAATCGTTTTTGCAGATGTAAGTGAAGAGAATTGGTGCTTTGAGGCAGTGCAAAAAGTATGTAAAGCTGGGCTCATGGAGGGCATATCAGAAGACCTCTT
The DNA here is from genome assembly GCA_017421915.1 of Cellulosilyticum sp. Classification (GTDB taxonomy): domain Bacteria; phylum Bacillota; class Clostridia; order Lachnospirales; family Cellulosilyticaceae; genus Cellulosilyticum. The sequence continues at coordinate 12,259 of JAFOHG010000027.1, forward strand.
TAATCCAGATGAACCAATGAATCGTGCCATGATGGCTACCATATTATGGCGTCATTGTGGCCTTCCGCAAACTAACTTTAAAACTTACTTTAAAGATGTGCCATCTAATAAATGGTATAGTGAGGCAGTGATATGGGCAGTGGAAAGTGGTATTTTTAATGGGTTTGGAGATGGTACCCTACGGCCTACAGATGAAGTTACAAGAGAGCAAGCTGTATCCATTATGTATCGTTATTTAAATCCTAATAGTGCACAGATAGAGCCAAAAGAAACTCAAGTTATACAAAATTATATAGATGTCAAACAAATTAGTCCCTATGCTACTAAAGCTTTTGAATGGGCTTTAAATGAGAAATTGATAACAGGCGTAGAAAATCAAAAACTAGAACCTAAAAATAGACTAACAAGAGGTCAAATGGCTGTTATGCTATCTCGTATGATTTTAGATTAAATAAAAAAAGATAGGGGGAAGTAACATATGGCGAATCGCACTTTAATACAATATTTTGAATGGTATGTATCAGGGCATCATGTTTTGTGGAAGAAATGTAAGGCTCAAGCAGCAAGGCTTGCTGAATTTGGTATTACAGATGTATGGCTTCCGCCTGCTTATAAAGCTGGTTTCTTAGAGGATAATGTAGGCTATGCAGCTTATGATTTATATGATTTGGGGGAATTTAATCAAAAAGGTATGATTCCTACAAAGTATGGAACGAAAGATGAGTACTTAGAAGCCATTCAGGCTTTTCATGAGCATGGCATAGAAGTAATCGCTGATATTGTTATGAATCATAAATTAGGTGCAGATGCCTTTGAAGAAGCAGAGGCAAAATGTGTAAATCCAAGTAATCGCATGCAGGATCAATCCGACCTCATAAAAATTTCTGCTCCAACTGTTTTTGATTTTCCTGGACGTGGTGGAAAATATTCAAATTTTAAATGGCGCTATGAACATTTCACAGGGGTTGACTGGGATAACTATAGTAAACGTAGTGATAGAATCTATCAATTTGCCAATAAAAAATGGGCAGAAGATGTAAGTGGTGAAATGGGAAATTATGATTTTCTGATGGGAGCAGATGTAGATGTATCGAATGAAGAAGTAAAAGAAGAACTCCTTAATTGGGGCAAATGGTATATGGATTTTACCAAAATAGATGGTTTTCGTTTAGATGCTGTGAAACATATTAGTGCAAGCTTTATTAAAGAATGGGTTACCCATATGAGAAAAACAAGTGGCAAAGAAATGCTTGCTATTGGGGAATATTGGCATGGAGATGTAAGGGAACTTGGTCGTTACCTTAATCAAGTAGATTATTCTATTTCATTATTTGATGTACCTTTACATTATAAACTACGCGATATGTCTTATGCAGAAGGTCATTATGATATGCGCAGGTTATTGGATGATTCTGTTTTAAAAGTTTATCCAAATCATGCAATCACTTTTGTAGATAATCATGATTCACAACCAGGGCAGGCTCTAGAATCATTTGTTAATGTATGGATGAAGCAAGTAGCCTACGCCTTAATTTTATTACATAAAGATGGCATACCTTGTGTCTTTTATGGTGATTTATATGGTATTCCTGCTACAAGAAATATTCCTATTCCAAGACTTAGAACGATGATTAGAGTAAGGCATGATTATGCTTATGGCACACAACATGACTATATGGATGATTATCATATTATTGGCTGGACGAGAGAGGGAGATGATATGCATCCTTATTCAGGTCTAGCACTTCTATTATCAAATCAAGGGCAAGGGGCTAAAAGGATGTATGTAGGCAAACAATTTGCAGGTAAAGTTTTTAGAGATTGTATGAGAAAAATTCGTGAAGAAGTTGTGATTGACTTGGAGGGCTTTGGCTATTTTACAGTGCAAGGTGCTTCTGCAGCCGTATGGGTAGTCGAAGAAGCTTATGAGCAGTTAATCATTAACGAAGACTAAAAAATTCATCAAAATAAAAACAGATGAGCTAAAGGAATGATGAATGATGAAACAAGATAAGGATACATTCACATGGCCTATGTTTAAAAGACTCTGGATTCCGGCCATGGTTTCATCTTTAGGCTGGGCACTTAGTGATATGGCAGATGCTATTGTTGTGGGACACAGCTTAGGGACAACAGGGCGTGCGGCCATTAGTTTGATCTTACCTGTATATATGATTCATTGTATGTTTGCCCATGGTCTAGGACTTGGAGGTTCAGTAAAGTTTTCAAAGTTATTAGGCGAAGGAAAAGCAAGTGAAGCAGAAAGGAATTTTAATACCATTATGACACTTGCAGTACTTTTTAGCATAGTAATAGCTTTACTTGGGAATATCTTTATAAAGCCTCTCCTAGCTGTGCTAGGAACCACTCCTAAAGAGGGTAGTTTGTTTGGCGCAACAAAAGACTATTTGCATGTTTTAATGAGTGCAACGCCATTCTTTTATGTTTCTAACATCCTTAATTATTACCTACGTAATGATGAAAATCAAAAAATTGCCGTTATAGGCTCTATGGTAGGCAATATATGTGATATCGGTCTTAATATTATTTTTGTTTTAGTATTGAATATGGGTACAAGAGGGGCAGCACTTTCGACGCTTATAGGACAGATTATTTCTATTTTGATTTATTTACCAGGTGTAACAAGTAAGGCACATGCTATTAAATGGCGGATAGAAATGGCTTATTTAAAAGAAGGTATCCAGTGTCTTGTGGCAGGATTAGCTACGTCTATACAGTATCTTTATCAACTCATTTTCTTTCTAATGATGAATCGTATATTAATGAAGATAAGTGGTGAGGCAGGTGTAGCTATATTTGACCTTTTACAAAATACTTCTTATCTGATTCTTTATCTTTTTGAAGGGACAGCAAGAGGGATGCAACCTATTTTAAGTACTTATCAGGGTGAACATAATGAACAAGGCAAACATAAAATTTTAAAGTTAGGGTTAACCAGTGGCATGACGGTGGGTGGTCTATTAATCATTTTGATTATCGTTTTACCACAATGCATGTGTCTATTATTTGGCATTGAGGGCGCTTGGATAGAGCAAATAGCCTATGAAGCACTGAGAATCTATTGTATAGGTGCTGGTTTTGCAGGTATCAATATCCTTCTATGTCAATATTATCAGTCTTGTGAAGTAGAAAAAGCAGCTTTTACAATTGAAACCTTAAGGGGCATTTGTTTATTACTTCCATGTACGTTTCTTTTTTCATGGGGAGGTATGCATACTATATGGTGGCTCTTTCCAGCAACAGAAGTAGGGACACTTCTTGTATTTATTCTCTTTAGAAAAACGGGGAGAATTTGTATCCCATCATTTGATTCTAATAGAGTTTTTCAGTTTAGAATAGACGATAATCAGGAAGAAATAGCTATGATGCATACAAAAATAGAAGCCTTTTGTAAGAAGTGGCATGCGCAACCTAAGGAGCAGTATGCTGTGATGATGGCAGTAGAAGAAATTTATTTAGCAATTCATCTAAAAGGTTTTGTTGGAAAAGCAGGAGAAAATATTCACATGATATTAGTCGCTCAGACAGATGGAAGTTTTGATTTACATGTACGCTATAATGCAAAAACGTTTAATCCATTTTCTTTAGAAACAGTCCTTATAGATTATAGTAATGCGTTTGATATGGATGCAATGGGGATGATGCTCATTAAAAAGACTGCAAAGGCATTTTATTATAGGCATTATCAAGGATTTAATACATTAGTTGTGAAGCTATAGGAAGGAAGTAGAACCAATGAATATTGTATATTTCGGTACAGATGTCTTTATAGATGTTTTTAGGTATCTCAATAAGGTACATCATATTATGGCACTTTATACATATCACAATGATGAAGATTACTTTACAGAGTATACAATCACACGTGAAGCTAGAGAAAGTGGGATTCCTATCCATTATGAGCAAATAACCCAAAAGCATATTAGACAATATATGAATGAAAAATGTGAACTATTTTTTCTAGCGGAATATAATCGCATGCTCCCTGTACCGAAAGATATTAAAAACTTTAAAGCAATGAATACACATAGTTCACTTTTACCACAGGGGCGTAGTTATTATCCTATTGAAGAGGCTATGAAAAAAGGAATGCATGAAACAGGTGTAACAATGCACAGCTTAACTGAGCGTCTAGATGGCGGTAAGATTATCTTACAAAAAAAGATACCTATACTTGAAACAGATGATAGCATTGATCTTTATCTTAAATGTGGACAGTTAGCATTAGAAATGGTTCATGAGCTTTTTGAAGATTTTGATTCAAAATGGAATAATAAGAAAGCACAAAGTCAGACTTTACCTTATTGGAAAAGAGTAAATGAGGCAGAGCTTTATATTACGCACCAGATGACGCAAAAAGAAGCAGTACGTCTTTTTAGATGTTATAATAAAATGAGTAAGGTAAGAATTGGAAGCAAGTGCTATTATATTAGCTTTCTTACAGCTCAGCCAACTTTAATGATTAATGAGGTGGAGTGGCTTAGTGAAAGTAGGGTGCTATTTAAGCTTATAGATGGACATATGCGTATAGAAGTCCAAGAGGTTTATGAGGGGGCAAAAAATGAAAGAAAGTAAACAAAAGCAACATCGATTTAATTTAAGAAGACGCTTTATATTTGGACTACTGACTATTACACTAGCACTTACTATAGCACTTGGAGCAGCCATTACACTTAAATATACCAATCGTATGGAGGAAGAATATACTAATGAAGCTTTTAATTATGCCACAATCATAGCAGAGTATATTGACGGTGATACGATTAAAAAGTATGAAACTACTTTAGAAAAGGATGGATATTATGAAGAGGTTAGAGCCTTTTTAAATCAAATTGCAACCCTTGTAGACTTAGAGTATTGCTATGTGGTAGTCCCATATGAAGATGAGATGCTTTATATTTGGGATACAGGACAGGGGAAAGGTGTGTTAGATTTAGGGGCTACAGATGCTTATTATGGCGGTGGAGATATTATGATGCATAAAGCTTTTGAAGGCAGTAATAAGCGTGTTATGCTCGTGACAGATAATGAGTTCTATGGCTATCTTGCATCTGCTTATGTGATGATTCCTGATTCAGAAGGAAATCCAGTAGCACTTGCTTGTGTAGATCTTTCTATGGAGCAAATAGATGATCATATTAGAAGTTTTATTTTAGTCATGCTTTTAGTTGTGGGAAGTATTATTGGGATAGCCATTATCGTTTATTATAGAGTCATTAGTAAAACAGTTATTACGCCACTTCAAAAACTTCAAACGGCAGCAACACATATTATAAGGAATAATGATATTAACAGTAGCTTTGAAGAGATAGGTACAATTTCTACTGCGGATGAAATTCAAGATTTAGCAGAGGCTTTTCAATATATGATAAAGGAACTTCGAGAATATATTAAAAATCTTGAAATAGCCACAGCAGAAAAAGAACGAATAGGCGCTGAATTAGATATCGCTACAAAAATTCAAACGGATATGCTACCAAGTATTTTTCCACCTTATCCAGATTGTAAGGCGTTTGATTTATATGCTTCTATGACACCAGCAAAAGAAGTGGGTGGAGATTTTTATGATTTTTTCTTGATAGATGAAAATCATCTTGCCCTAGTTATTGCAGATGTATCTGGAAAAGGGATTCCAGCTGCTTTATTTATGGTGATTTCTAAAACTCTCATTAAAAATAATGCAACACCTGGCAAAACACCAAAAGAAATTCTAGAAATGGTCAATAAGCAGTTGTGCGAAAATAATCAGGCTTCTATGTTTGTAACGGTTTGGATGGGAATCCTTGAAATTTCTACTGGAAAAATTACAGCAGTTAATGCAGGTCATGAATTTCCTGTAATTAAGAGGCTTAATGGTGATTTTGAATATCTACATGATCAGCATGGGATGATGTTAGCTGCATTTGATATGTGTTGTTATAAAGAATATGAGATTTGGCTAAATCCAGGAGACCGATTGTTCTTATATACAGACGGTATACCAGAGGCAACGAATGCAAATGAAGAACTGCTTGGGGAGAAACGCCAGCTAGCAATCCTTAATCAATATAAAGATGAGGAGCTTTCTGTGATTCTAAAATACATTAAGGCAGATATAGATGCGTTTGTAGGTGAGGCACCTCAATTTGATGATTTAACCATGATGATTATTGAATATAAAGGCATATAAATCATTATTTAAAGCTATAGTGGAAGCCTATCTTATAATTTGAATAAATATTCTAAAAGTGATATTATACTATAAAATATATAAACAAATGAGAAAGGGTTTAGAGGAATGAAAAAGCATATATCGGGAACAGATATATTAAAGGGTAGTGCTGTTTTAGGATGTGCATCCATTATTAGTAAAATAATCGGAGTAGTATATAGAATACCATTAACCAATATTCTAGGAGATATAGGTGTCGCAACTTATGCCAGTGCTTATCAGATATATGTTTTACTATTAGCTATATCATCAGTAGGTATTCCTAGTGCAATTGCCCGCTTAGTATCAGAATGTATATCTTTAGAAGCTTACACAGATGCACGTAGAGTATATAAAATAGCAATGGTTTACATGGGAATACTAAGTGGACTATTAGGAATAGGATTATGGATAGGGTCAGATATTATTGCTTATAGTATGAACAATAGATCTGAATTAGCTTTACCTCTTAAAGCCTTAGCACCAACCGTTTTTATAGTAAGTATAGTGGCTGTTATGAGAGGGTATTATCAGGGATTGAATAATATGTTGCCAACAGCTATTTCACAAATTGTAGAGCAAGGATTTAATGGCCTATTTAGTGTAGTATTTGCTTTTTATTTAGTGCAATACGGCGTTAATGTAGCAGCATCTGGAAGTGCGGTAGGCACAGGAGTGGGAGCTTTAGCCGGTTTAATTGTGCTACTAATTATTGGTAGGAGGATACGTAATAAGGATTATAATATTAAGCGCTTAGGGACTTCGAGCACCAAAATCTATAGTAAGGATATAGAGATTTTAAAAAAGATATTAAAAACAGTTATTCCTATAACACTGACTACATCGATCTTTTCACTTATGACCATTATAGGTAATTATTTATTAGTTTATCAGTTACCTCATGCTATAGAATATTTAACGATTAACAATAAGTTAAGTCAGATTCCAGTTACTTCAGCTGATACAATGGATATAAAGCTTATAGTGGATAGTTTAATAGGACAATTTTTAAATAAATATATTCCTTTAATCAATATACCTGTTTCAGCTATACTCATTATAGCAACAGCTACAATTCCTGCTATAGCCTCTTCTATGGTAACTCATAATATAAGAGATATTCAACATAAGACAAATAAGTTATTAAGGCTAGGAATGCTTATCGCATTGCCTTCCAGTGTAGGGCTAATGGTATTATCAAGACCGATTATTAATGTTCTTTATCCAAACGCACCTGATGGCAGTCAACTATTAATGTATGGTAGCATGGGCATTATCTTTATTACAATAGCTCAATTAACTACAAGTATTTTGCAAGGAATGGGAAAACAAATTATACCTTCAGTGCATGCTATTATTGCATGTTTGGTGAAATTAATATGTGATATTATTTTGCTACAAATACCATCTATTAATATATATGCTGTTGTACATAGTACCACAATCTGTTATTTGTGTTTTGCTCTATTAAATGTTATTTATCTGAAGAAGACATTAAAAATAGAAATAGATTGGAGAGATATTGGTTTAAAACCTTTACTATCTACAGGAGTTATGGGCGGTATTGTTTATATTATATATAGTTTCTTAAGTAACTTAACAAATGATATTATTGCATTAAGTATAAGTATTATGAGTGGTGTTATAAGTTATATGATAAGTGGATTTCTAAGTAGAACATTTACGGCACAAGATATTTCATATATACCCTATAGTAAAAAAATCATAAAACATATAAAAATGTATATAAAGTAACTATAAGCCAGATGATCAAGTATGATTGTCTGGTTTTTTTATGAGCTATTTATTAATCCTATGATTTTCCGTTTAACTATTCTACTTTTTTGTGGGATCTTTTATACGGAATTAGCTGAATATTCCATATATAACCATTTTATCTTCTTCCCTTTTTTATACATTTTTATATATCCCCCACAGATAATATAAAATTATCTGTGGGTGATTGTTTTTGAATAGCTGCGTATGTTAACATTATTTATAAGTTAACCAACGTTAACATATTGATAAATAAGCAAGTTAACTAATATTTAATAAGTTAACTTATTGGAGGAAATAAACATGGCTGACGTAACATTTGGTGTAAAAGTATCTGAAGAAATGAAAAATGAATTAAGTTTATTAATGAAAGAACATGCTTTAAGCGGAAAAGAGTTTATGAGTATGTTATTAGCAAGTTATAGATTAGACCAAGCTAAGGATGAAGCAAATCTGTATGAAAGTGATATTGTAGAGCTTCAAAATTTAATTAAGCGTATTCAAAGTATCTTTCTTAATATGACAGAGAAAAGTAAGCTTAGTCATAAAGAAGAACAAGAGGCTTTAGAAAAGGTCATAGAAGCTCAAAAAGTGGAAAAGGAAAAAGTAATCGAAGAGCAAGAAAGCTTAAAAAAAGCATTGGCTGAAACAAAAGAAAAAGAGGCAGAATGGAAAAAGCAAGAAGAGGCACTAAAAAAGGAAATTGAAAAAGCTCAAAAAGAAGCTAAACTTCAAAAAACTCAGCTTGAAAACAATTTACTTTTACACAAAAAGTTTGAAGAAGAAGTAGAACAATTAAAAGAACGTATTGCTTCTTTAGAGAGATTAGAAACAGAAATTGAAGAGCGTAATAATGAGAATACAAAACTAAAAACACGTAATGATGAATTAGCCTCTGAAGTATGGTTCTTACAACGTGATATCGAAAAACAAACAAAAGAAAAAGAACAGCTTCTTGAAAAGCAAGAAAAAGAAGTTAAAGTCATTGAGCAGCAGTATGAACTAAGGCTAAAAAATGAGTTGTTAGAGCAAAAACTAAATTTTTCTGAGCAGATAAGTGAGCTAAAGGATCAAATTGTTTCTATAAAAGAAGAAAAAAATGAACTTGAAAAGAGTTTTCAGGATAAGTTAGAAAATTGTAGGCAATTAATTGAAAAATCAAACGAAAAAAAGTAAGTTCATTATTGAATTTCTAGATTTACAATGGTATACTCTTATACTGAAAAAGGAGTGTATACAAATGGCAAATTATTTATCACCACAAGAAATTACAGATTACACTAGCGAAGGCGGTGTAAACAAAGTTAACCGTAGTGCGGTATTAGTATTAGCAATGGCAATTTTAGCTGGTGTTTATATTGCATTAGGTGGATTCGCATCATCTGTTGCTGCACATGGCATTGCTAATAAAGGGGTTGCTAAACTTGTTACAGGTGCTGTATTCCCTATTGGGCTTATGTTTGTTGTAATCAATGGTGCTGATTTATTTACAGGAAACTGTTTAATTGTTATTTCAACATTAGAGAAGAAAACAACATGGGCTGGTTTTGTAAAGAACCTAGTAATTGTTTTATTTGGAAACTTTATTGGAGCAGTACTTATGGCTGCATTAGTTGCAAATAGCGGTATCTTAGATATGAGCGATGGTGCATTTGGTGCTTATATGATGAAAACAGCAGCATCAAAAGTAAATCTTGAATTTACACAGGCGCTATGTCTTGCTATTATCTGTAACATTTATGTATGTGCAGGTATTTGGATGATTTATGCTGCTAAAGACATTACAGGTAAAATCTTAGCAGGATTCTTCTCAATTTTTGCTTTTGCAATTAGTGGGGCAGAGCATATTGTTGCTAATATGTTCTATGTACCAGTTGCATTATTTGCTAAATCAAATGAGTATTTAGAACTTGCTCATGTAACATCAGATCAGATATCATGGAGCAAATTCTTCATCAATAATGCCATTCCAGTTACAATTGGAAATATCATTGGTGGATTATTCATTGGTGGTATGTATTTCTTAATTTATAAGAAGTTAACAAAACCATCTAAATAAGTAAAAGAGTCGTAGTGATTGCTACGGCTTTTTTATTTCCATTTTTACTATAGAAATCAAAACAGAGTTGTATCATAATAAAGATAAGTAATCATATGAGATTAGAAAGGAAAATACGCTATGGAAATACAAAAGGCCGTTCGTTATTTTAAGCAAACGTTAACAAGTGAACAACTTTCAGAACATACGCTGCGTGCTTATGAACAAGACCTTCAGCAATTTTGTGATTGTATTGGAAAAGATGATTTAGATGATTTAGACTTTGAAGATTTTCAAAATTATCTAGCTCAAATTGCTTCATTAAAAGTAACAAGTATTAAGCGTAAACGAGTGGTCTTAAATCGTTTTTTAGCATTTTGCTATCGTAAAAGGCTATGTAAGGACCGTTTACAGGAGTATATTGATCCCATTCGTTCAAAAAAAACAGTGGCACCTAAAGAAGTTCTTTCTAAAGAAGAAATTATACAGATTCAAGCATTTTTAGAAGATGAAAAAGAAAAGGCATCCAAGAAATGTGATACGCCCTATTACCAATATCTTTATTATTGTACAATACGCAATGAACTTTTAGTTGCTTTTTTACTGTATACAGGATGTCGGGCACATGAAGCTGTTGCTATTAAAAAGAAAGATATAGATTTTGAGAAGAATACCATTTTATTATTTACAAAAGGAGCCAAATATAATCCCATTCCAATACACGAACTTTTAGTGAAAGCTTTTGAAGTTTATGAGGAAGGCATTGCGTCTTTGGGTGGGGAAATGAAAATAGTACTTGAGCAGAGTGACTATTTATTTCCAAGTAAACAAGATGCTTCAAGCTATATGGCAACCCGTACATTACATGATTTAATGAAAAAGTTATCTAAAGTCATTAATAGACCGATTCATGCCCATTTGTTTAGACATACCTTTGCATCTTACTGTATTGCATCCAATATGGATATTTCAACAATTTCTTCTTTGATTTCGCATAGTAATCCATCCATTACATTATCTATTTACACCCATGAAATTGATGCACATAATAAGCAAGAGCAAATTAAAAAGCTTCATTTTAATTAAAAGTTTAATTTAATTAGAATATTAGGTATGAAAATTCAATTTTTACTTATACTATTTGAGAATATGAAAGGAGTATAAGTTATGAATCAATTGGATGAGCTACAACAAAAGTATAAAGAAGGTTACCGTTGCATCTACACAGAAAAAGATGATCAAGAAGGTATGACGATGCACCTTAAGAATTTCCGTGAAGAAAAAATTCATACTATGCAGGTCAAAAGTGATATGGAAATCGGACAAATAGAGGACTTTTTAGATCAAATGAATCAAATTAAAAAAGCTAAAGGTCATGATTGTCATGACTTATAACAAAAAGGGGACGCAAATGCGAGCCCCTTTTTGTTATATATGAAAATTTTGTTGAAAGCTTTATTTTGTCCATTTTTTGATAAGTGATGTGACTTTATTAGGATTCATATAGCGTAGTGGAAGTTCATGTTTACTGCTTACTAAAATAGTCTTTTTATGAGTAAAAGTATTAAAACTTTCATAACCATGATAAGCACCCATCCCACTATAGCCCACACCACCAAAAGGTACTTTAGGGCTTAAAAGATGTAAAATCGTATCATTAATACAGCCCCCACCAAAAGAAAGATGTTTTAGGAGATGATTGATGCGCTTTTTATTTTGACCAAATAAATAACATGCTAAAGGTTTTGGATGACGCTGAACAATTTGAATAGCCTCATCTAAGCGCTTAAATGGAATAATGGGTAAGATAGGCCCAAATATTTCTTCTTGCATACATAAATCCCCTTCAGATACTGGATAGAGTATCGTTGGTTCAATATATAAAGAATCTGTGTCAAAATGACCACCAAAGTAAATCTTATCTTCATCTATAAGTTGAAGTAGGCGGACATAATGTGATTCATTAATGACATGAGCAATTTGCTCTTTTCCTTTGTAGAGATGCTGTAAAGCAAATCCAATATAACATAAAAGCTTATCTGCTACATCTTCATGAACAAGGACATAATCAGGCGCAACACACGTTTGACCACCATTTAAAAATTTTCCCCATACAATGCGACGTGCTGCAAGTTTTAAGTCTGCATCATAATCTACAATAGTTGGACTTTTGCCTCCAAGTTCTAATGTCACAGGAATAAGATGCTGGGCAGCTTGCTGCATGACTAATTTGCCAGTAGAAGTCCCGCCTGTAAAGAATACGTAATCAATAGGCTCTTCTAATAACTGCGAGGCAATCGTTGCATCTCCTTCAATGAGTGTTACATAGTAAGGTGGAAAAGTCTCACTAATTATCTTTTTAAGTACTTTATTGGTTGCAGGTGTATATTCTGAAGGTTTAATAATGGCACAGTTTCCAGCTGCAATGGCACCGATAAGTGGAGAAATGGCAAGTTGGAAAGGATAATTAAAAGGCGAATAAATGACACATATGCCATAAGGTTCTTTTATAATTTGATGATATCCTCCTAGAAGTGGCAATGTACTTGGCTTAATATCTGGTTTAGCCCACTGACGAACTTGGCTAATGGCTTCATTAAGCTCAGAAAGTACAGTATAAATTTCAGTTGTATAGCCTTCAAAAAGAGGTTTCTTAAAATCTGAGTAAAATGCCCTAGTTATTTCTTTATGATGTGCTAAAATAGTAGTTCTTAGTTTTTTTAAAAAATAAATGCGTCTTTTTATATCATAGGTTTGACGTGTATAAAAAAAACGATTCATTCTTTGAATGAGTTCATGTAAGTCTTCCATATTGTTACCTCGCTTTAATGTATACTTTACAAAACTTACCTAAAGAAATTCTTTGCATATTTGCAAAACATTCTCTAACATATACTGTTTATATAAGGGTAAACTAATCATATAAATAAAATATATAGGGGGTCAATATGAAAAAGAAAATTCATTTTAAAGTGATGTATCTTATGCTCACATTATTAGCTTGTATACCTCAAATGCAATATGCCAAGAGTACAAAGCCTAAAAGTACACCTGGAACAGCAATTTTTGTTATGGCCCAAACAGATCAGACACTGATTATTAAGGATAAAACCTTTACTGTCCAAATGGATGGACTTAGGTTAGATATGCACATCCCTCAATTTTTTAACTTATATGATTCAGATTTTCAAAAACAACTTAATCGTACCTTATTAAAAGAAGCACATCAGAGAAAAAAGGAGATCATTCAAACTGCAAAATCTTATAATAAGGATTTAATTCAAGATGGTTTAACACCTATACCTTTTGAATATATTGAGACATTCTCCATTATTCCTTCTAGTTATCCAAATTATACAGTAGAACTTTATAAGTATCAGTATAGTGGTGGAGCACATGGTCTATCTGAATTAAGTTATATTAATATCAATCAAGAAACCAATCAAATAGTAAAATTAGAAGATTTATTTAAAGAACAAGTAGATTATATTTCTATCATTAATGAATTTGTCCATCAAGAGATTGAAAGAAGGAGATTAAATGGTGAATTCTTCTTTACAGGTAGTGATGGTTTTCAAACTATTTCAATGAATCAACCTTTTTTTATCAATAAAAATGGCGATTTAGTGATTGTCTTTAATGTATATGAGATTGCCCCTTATGCAAGCGGTGCAATTTATATTACTATTCCTGCTGATAAAATAAGCCCATACTTTAAATAGTTTGTCATTTCATACTTTTTAGTGTAATATAAAAGTAATTCATAAAAGGAGGTCTCTTTAAGAAGAGAAGTAAATAATGGCAAACGGTAAATCGAATAGGCAAAAAAAAGTTATAATGGCTATAAGCGGATTATTAATGCTTTTTTTAATCTGTTTTTTAGTACTTAAATTCATGTATAACATGCAAAATATATCATTGCAAAATACTTGGTGTTCTGAGGAGACAGGGCAAGTTTTAACTTTTACAGAAGATGAACGCGTCGAATTTAAAGGAAACTTGCCTAGTGGTATATACCATATTCTTTCACCAAAAAACATGGAATATACTATAGATGGAAAAACTTTTCAAATGATATATTATATAAAAGATTCAAAGCTTTACTGGGGGACAGATGAAAATCATCTGGAATGTTTTAAAAGAGTTTGGTATTAAGGGATTTAAGAAGAATTATTTTTGAGATAGGGGTGACAAATATGGAACAGATAGAATTAATTAATATATATGAGCAAGCTTTAAAATTAGGTAAAGCAGAATGGAACCAAAAAGTTTTAAAAGGACAATCAGGTTACTTAAGAACATTAGATAGTATGCTTAAGCAAGGTGATGTTGTAACAGAATACCCTTTAGGCTTAGTAGAAATCCCGATTCATAAAATAGTAGGCACCTATACCCATGGAAGAAGTATTTCTTTTGCCGATAATTACATGCCTATTATGGATAATAAGTCAGAATTTGCATTAAAATGGATGCACTTGTACGACTATCATATTGAAACAGGTATTGCAGATCCTATTAAAGTGTATGAGTATTTGAATCGTTTTTTTGTAGTAGAAGGTAACAAAAGAGTTAGTGTATTAAAGTTTGTTAAAGGCACTACTATTAATGGTTATGTCACTAGATTAATTCCCAAACGTAATCCCGAAGATAAAACGAATACAATTTATTATGAGTTTATGAACTTTTATAAAGAAACTCAAATTAATTCTATTTGGTTTTCAGAAGTAGGAAGTTTTACTGAATTACTAGAATATATTCGCCAGTATAAAAAATGGGGCGGAGAGGAAAATAATAGGCTCTTTTTATCTAATTGTTATCGCCCTTTTAGACAAATATATTATGATTTTGATGGAGATAAGTTAGAACTAACCACTGGGGATGCTTTTCTAACTTATTTAAAAATTTATGGATTGCCTCAAGAAATTTCATCTGAAAAACATAGACTCCAGATTAAGAAAATGATAAGTGAATTAAAGGTGATTAATCCAGAAGGAAATCATGTTGAAACAGATGCCATACAAGCTGTAAAAAGAAAGCGTATGCTCTATTCTATTACAGAGTTAATGGGTTCAAAAAAACAAGTAAAAATTGCATTTGTTTATGGAAAATCCTCCTTAACATCTGGATGGACTTATGCCCATGAATTAGGACGTTTACATATAGAAAACAAATTTAAAAACCAAATACAGACTAAAAAAGTAGAAAATGTACCTGAGGATGAAACAGCTTACGAAACATTTAAAACTTTAGCGAAGGAAGGAATGGACTTAGTTTTTGCAACTAGTCCAACTTATTTAGCACCTGCCTTAAAAGCAGCTATGGAATTTCCACATACTAGATTCTTTAATTGTGCAGCTACACATTCTTATAAGTCTTTAACTTTATATTATGGACGTATACATGAGCCACGTTATTTATTAGGCATGATTGCTGGAGCTATGACTAAAACGAATATTATAGGATATGTGGCACCTTATCCTATATCAGAGGTGGTAAGTAGCATTAACGCCTTTACATTAGGCGCACAAGCTGTAAATCCTGATGTAAAAGTAAAAGCATTGTGGACAAATTGTTGGGACAGTCCAAGTGAAGGAAAAAAAGTAGCTAAAAAGCTTCAAGAAATGGGAGCAGATATTATATCTAATGAAGATTTACCAATTCCTGGTGATATTACAAAAGAATATGGCGTTTATCGTATTCATCAAGAGACAGCAGAAAAAACACACTATGCAATGGCCATTTGGAATTGGGGAATTTTCTATGAGCAAGTGATTCAAAATGTATTAAATGGCACTTTAAAAACCATTGGAGAAAATGATGTACCTATTAATTTTTGGCAAGGGTTAAATAATGGTATTGTAGATTTACTTTATTCAAATCGTAACATAGGCACGCCTATGAAACACTTAATTGAAAGTGTAAAACAGTCTATGATGAATAATGAATTCAATATTTTTGAGGGCCCAATTTATGACCAAAATCATGTTTTAAAATCTAAAGCAGGTGAAACTTTAGATTATGAAGATATTATTCATATGGATTGGCTCATTGAAGGAGTAGAAGGAGAAATACCTAATTTAAGAACATTAACACCTGCAGACCCATTTTCTTATAGACAAGGACTTAATCCATCTTAAACCTAATATATAATATAGGTCTTTAGACATATTAAAAGAGGCATGACGAAACAATAAATAAAGTTTCGTCATGCCTCTTTTAAATTTCTAAAATATAATAATTATACCCATTAATTAATTGGATATTGTTATATTCAATGATGCGTTTAGCGTGAGAAGAATAGGTAAAATGATTATGTCCATATAAATGAATTTTGGGTTTTAGCGTATTGTAAATCTGATAAAAACTCTTGAAGCCTACATGACATTGACTACTTGGATTATCTCCTAGTTCATAAGTAGGCGAATGACTAACAAAAATATCAATAGGCTTTCTAGCCGTACGAATTAATTTTTTAGTACGCTTATACATTTTTTCTTCGGAATATTGGAAAGGCCCACCTTTATATTCTATAGAACCACCTAAACCAGCAATCCTTAACCCTCTAAACTGAATCACTTTTTCGTCTATACAATCACATCCTTCAGGCGGGGTATGAAGATATTGTTTATCATGATTCCCATGAACATAAAAAACAGGTACAGCTAACATGGTAACTAAAAAAGAGAGATAGGAAGCTTTTAAATCACCACAAGATATCACACATTCTATATCTTTGAAATTAGATTTATCAAAGAAATCCCATATGTAATTACTTTCAATATCTGAAACGACTAATATTTTCATATGTACCATCCCTTAAAAAGTAAGAATATAAATATTATTATACTATATTACATCAAAATATGATATGAAAAATAAAATTAAACTTTATGCTTTCTACATTAATTGTTTTTGTCATGTTTGTCCATGCTTCATCATATAAATGAGATAGATACGTTGGAGGGGATGAGAGATGATAAAAAAAAGCCGAATGACTTATTGTGTATGGGCTACTTTCGTTGTAGTTATTATCATTTGTTGGTTTTTAAAATGTTTTAATTTGTCATGGGTAGAGTCTAATACAAGCTACTCTAAAATAACCATTAACTTTTTATTTCCTATGCAACAAGAAACATTTAAAGAACATATTAAACTTGTTAGCGAAAGGGAGGGACAAACAGCCTTTGATTGCTCTGTGCAATGGCTTAATGAGCAAGTTGTTGAATTAAAACTTAAAGAACAAAATCCATTAAAGGGGCAAAAAGTTCAATTAATTATTGATAAAGCACCATCCAAAATTAAAGGACTTACTAAATCTGCTAAGATTCCAGTACAATTTAAAGCAGATATTCAGCTACTATCTCCAACTAGTAATTTACTTATTTCAAGTACAAGTTCTTTTATCGTAACATTTAATACGCCTATTGATATAAAGCAGCTTAGTAAATGGTTACAGTGTGACACTGCTTTTAATATTGAACCTTGTAAGCTTACAACTGCCTCAGGTAAGGAAATTAAAGATGATACGAGGTATTTATTAACGCCTAAAACTGCATTAGAAAATGGGAAGAAGTATATTTTACTACTAAGAGCTGGTATGCGTTCTAAATCTGGTACTTACTTAAAACAAAATCAAGCCATTACACTACAAGTAGATCAAAAACCTTATATCACAAAAACCTATCCTATAGATGGCGATAAGTGGATTGGTTTATATCCCCGTATTTTATTAGAAAGTCAGGAAGATATTGTTGGAGCAGAGGCCTACTTAAATGGAAATAGAGTAAAGGGAAAATTAACAGATTCTAAGCACGCTTATTTTTTATTAGATGGATTACTTAGGCCCGAGACACAATATGAGCTTACCTTTCAAACGCAAGTTGCAAGTGGAGAAGTAAGCGAACCCAGACAGGTTCATTTTACGACAACGACGATTGCTAATAAACGGTTTTGGATAGAGATACGCCTAGGCAATCAAAAACAAATTTATTGCTATGAAGGTGAGAAGTGTATACGTATCATTCCTTTTGAGCTAGGTTCAAAAAAAGATGAACGCTTATTAGGGACTTACTATCTACAAGGCAAAGCCGAAGTTTATGAAGATGCAGAAAATAATCTAGGTGGGAACTATTGGTTGATGATTTCAGACCAATTAGGTATACAAGGGCAATTAAGAGATGCTTATTGGCAGCCAAGTGAGAATAAATCTTTAGCTAAAAATATAATTGTTAGTGATGAAGATGCATTATGGCTTTATAAAAAATCAGAATCAGAAACGATGGTAATTGTCAGAAAATAGACGGATTCAAAAATAAAAATATCAAAATTAGTCTAAAAAATAATAATATTTATTGAAAAAACAATAAAATATGATAAAATACATTTAACGGTAGTGAATAAACCGTATCTTTATTCGGTAGGAGGAGTCATAATGAGTTTTAAAACAGAGTATATGCAAGATTTAATGAATAGAGTAGAGAAAAATCATCCTGCTCAACCAGAATTTCATCAAGCTGTAAGAGAGGTTCTTCTTTGTATGGAACCTGTTGCAGAACGTAATCCACAATATGTAGAAGCTGGTATTTTTGAACGTATTGTAGAACCAGAACGTGCTATTATCTTCCGTGTATCATGGGTTGATGATGCTGGTAAAGTTCAAGTAAACAGAGGGTATCGTGTACAATTTAATAGTGCTATTGGACCATATAAAGGTGGACTCAGATTACATCCATCTGTTAATTTAGGCGTTATTAAATTCTTAGGTTTTGAACAAATCTTTAAGAATTCATTAACAGGCCTTCCAATGGGTGGAGGTAAAGGTGGTAGTGACTTCGATCCAAAAGGGAAATCAGATGGGGAAATTATGAGATTCTGCCAAAGTTTTATGACAGAACTTGCAAAACATATTGGTGCAGACACAGATGTTCCAGCTGGAGATATTGGTGTAGGTGCTCGTGAAATTGGATACTTATTTGGGCAATACAAACGTTTAAGAAACGAATTTACAGGTGTTTTAACAGGTAAAGGATTAAATTATGGCGGTTCACTTGTTAGAACACAAGCTACAGGATATGGCTTATGCTACTTTACACAAGAAATGCTTGCAACTAAGAATGATAGCTTTAAAGATAAAACAGTTGTTATCTCTGGTTCTGGTAACGTTGCAATTTACGCAGCAGAAAAAGCAACGCAACTTGGTGGTAAAGTTGTTGCACTTAGTGATTCAAATGGATATATCTATGATGCAAACGGAATTGATTTAGATGCTGTTAAAGAAATCAAAGAAGTAAAACGTTTACGTATCAAAGAGTACATTGCAAATCATCCAAATGCTGAATATCATGAAGGATGTAAAGGAATCTGGACAATTAAATGTGATATTGCTCTTCCTTGTGCAACTCAAAATGAATTAGATGGAGAAGCTGCAAAAACATTAGTTGCTAATGGTGTTATGGCAGTAGCAGAAGGTGCAAACATGCCATCTACTCCAGAAGCTGTAGATACATTCCAAGCAGCAGGTATTTTATTTGCACCAGGAAAAGCTTCAAATGCTGGTGGTGTAGCAACATCTGGTCTTGAAATGTCTCAAAATAGCATGAGATACAGCTGGACAGCTGAAGAAGTAGATGCTAAATTACAAGATATTATGAAACACATTCATAAAACATGTAAAGATGCAGCTACTGAGTATGGTGAGCCTAATAATTATGTATTAGGTGCTAATATTGGTGGATTCTTAAAAGTTGCAGATGCAATGTATGCACAAGGTGTTGCATACTAAAA
>JAFOHG010000028.1 GCA_017421915.1 Cellulosilyticum sp.
ACATCATCAGATTGAATCTCTTCTTTTATGATTTCTTCCCCTTCTTTTAAGGCACGATATAACTGTTCATATCTAGATTTCCACTTTATATAGTTCATATAAAAACCACCTAAATAAAAGGTTATAAGCAATAAATCTAAGTAAATTATATCTTCTTGTGATATGGTTTCTGTATTTAATAGCAATAAGTAGGTATTCACACAGATTAAAACGATAAGCTGCACAGCAATATTTATTTTTTGCTCAGAAATAAACTTACTTATTTTCATTGCATCATATACCCCAACCCTTTTTTAGTTTTAATAACTTCTTCTAATCCTATTTCTTTCAACTTACCGCGTAACCTTGTCATATTAACAGTCAAAGTGTTATCACTAATAAATTCATCATCATTCCATAAACTCATCATGATTTTATCTCTAGAAACTACTTTTCCTTTATTGCGGATAAGGAGCGTTAATATTTTAATTTCATTTTTGGTAAGGTCTAAAATATTTTCCTTATACCTAAGCTCACATTTGTCTATATCTAATACCGCATCGTTATAATACAATAATGCCCCTGAGTCTGTATATTGGTAAGCTCTCCTTAATAGGGCATTTATTTTACTTAGTAATACCTGAGTATCAAAAGGCTTTGTAATGTAATCATCTCCTCCAGTATTAATCCCCATAATAAGATCCATATTCGAGTCCCTTGAAGATAAAAATAAAATAGGAAGCTTAGATACTTCCCTAATCCGCCCGCACCAATAAAAGCCATCATAATAAGGTAAATTTACATCCATAAGCACAAGTTTAGGCTGCTTCTTGACTACCTCTTCTAAAACATTGCTAAAATCCTCTATAAGTTGTACTTTCATCCCCCACTTCTCCAAACTTAATTTTATCTCTTTGGCTACTTCTAAATTATCTTCTACTAATAAAATATCCTCCATATATAATCATCCATACTCCTCTTTAATATTTCTCTATTATTATGTGCGCTATCTTTGATGATGATCTTCCTAAATAATTTAGCTACATTTCTTTCTGATATTTATTCATATAATATAAACAAATAATATGATATAAGACAAACCCACCTACTGTTATAAGTATAGTCCATAAAGGGGCATCTATAATGATTAGTAAGTATGCTATCCCCATGATAAACCACTGTATAATGTCCCCTGCCTTTGCTTTTGCCCTATATCGAATCATTACATTTCTTTCATCTTTAAACTCAATTTCATTCTCCTTCACTAGCTCTGGATTCTTTTCTTCAAACCCTTTCATCCATAGATTAACTATACTCATTCCAATCAAACCAGCCCCTATTCCAATCAAAATACCTGAAATAGTTTTTAATTCCTCTCCTCTGAGCAAAAAACTTGAACAAAATAGTACAATTCCAATTATTAATGTCATAATGTAAAAAGACTTTTTCTTTAACATTTTTATTCCTCCTCTTCATAAATAAATATGTCTTCAACTGCCATATTAAAATAACGTGCAATTTTAAATGCTAATATAATAGATGGATTATATCTCCCATTTTCTAATGAGCCAATGGTCTGTCTTGAAACTTCTAGCACTTTAGCTAAATCCTCTTGTCTTATGCCATGTTGTTTACGAATTTCTTCTAGCCTATTCTTCAATATTACACCCCTTTCACATAAAAATAAGGAAAGTTAACTTTACATTCATAATATATTTCACCATGCATAATGTCAAGTTAACTTTCCATAACTACCTAAAAAATAGTAGGCTATGATATACAGCCTACTCATAAATCATCCTATTACCCATTAGATTGTTTTTCTAAACCTCGTAGCCATTGTTTGATAGAGCATAACCAATCCTATACTCAATAAAACTCCACCCACAATATCTGTAAGCCAATGAACTCCTGAAACTAACCTGCATACAACCATAAAGACTATAAATAAAGAAATACTAACAACTGTTACCTTTCTTAATACCACATTTTTGATGCGATTATTGAGTTGCATAATCGCTGTAGGCATCACACAAAGCACAAGTAACGTTGTTGATGAAGGATAAGATGCTTCCAATCTTCCCTCGATAAGTATTGGCCTGTAATTTATAACAAATATCTCAAAAATTACATAAGCTGTCATAACTAGAATGTAAAATACTCCTAGAATCAAAATATCAGAATCAACCTTAAAAAGACTTCTTCTCTTTATCAATTGAATCAATCCCAACATTCCAAATCCCAATACCACTATAATAGGAACAAGTCCTAACCAATCTGTCATTTCATACAACCACATATGAACACCTGTCCATTCATGAAATGCACTATTGATTGTTGCAAATCCTACTACTGTTCCTTCTGGTCCAACTGGTTGCAAATCTACTTTCGTAAGTGCTAGCGTCCAAGCTACAAACATAAATAGTGCCACCAACATAATCCATAAACTTCTTTGATTTTGATTTTTCTTTTTCATTTTACCTTCTTCCTTTTCGTTATATATTTGGCTCATCACCTGATTACAAACTAACCAAATACCACCAAAAAGGAAAGAATTACGATGTCACACTCCCGATACGCTTCGTGTCACGCCCATTTTATCAACATTAGCGCCTTAATCATTAAAAAAATGAAAGTAAATGTTGCTGCATAGGGTTGCATACTCATTATAAAAAATATAGCCATAACTGTACTAAGACCTAATGAAATTTTACTCTTGTTCTTAAACCAAAAGACATTATGATTACCTTGTAATGCCAATGTAAGCACTCCAAAAAGAACGATTATAGTGATACCAATCAAATATGGTACCTTTACATACACCTCACACTCCGTAAGATTCAAAAGAGAGACCTCTTGAATCACGCCATTTACTCTTTGACCAAAGAACGGCAAAATCATAAACATGATTAAACTACAATCGAGCAGCCCATAAACAATATCTTGAATGCGTTGTTCTTTTATCTTGTGCTCATTTTCCGCAACATCAAGAATTTCTTCGCTAGATAACAAATCATCCAAT
This sequence comes from Cellulosilyticum sp., assembly GCA_017421915.1. GTDB lineage: Bacteria > Bacillota > Clostridia > Lachnospirales > Cellulosilyticaceae > Cellulosilyticum. The sequence continues at coordinate 3,002 of JAFOHG010000028.1, forward strand.
GATACCGAAAAATATTTAGATATTGCTTTTAAAGAGTCAATGTTAGGATATCCCCTTCCTGACTCCCATTTTGAAATTGCAGTTCGAGACACATACAAATCATTTGCAAGTTCCTCTTGTGTTAAGCCCTTATTCTTTCTAAGCTCTTGTAATTTTTCATTAAACTCCAATGGATATCACCTCTATAACGCCTCATTTATCAACTTATAAAATATCTTTTATTTTCAGAATATCACCCTGCCTACATAATAGCAATTATATTCCTTCTAAATAACTAGTCTTATAATTTGTGATATAAAAATAACTCTACCTGATCTTTTATCAGATAGAGTCTTATTCTTAATATCTTCCCACAGCTATTCACCTATCTTTAAATCACTAAAACTTATTTTTATAAATACTTTAGATGCTATAAATACTAACATTACAATAGTATGTATTATTGCACCTACTAAAATGTAAGTTTCATTAAATAGTCTGTTTGCTCATCATTACCCAACTTAAAAATATGCGTACTAAACTTTTTAAATCCGTGCTTTTCATAAAATTTAATAGCAGGAAAATTGTGCTCCCACACACCTAGCCAGATATAATCAAGATTACTCTCCTTAGCAATCTTTATTGCCTTTTGCATTAATAACTTTCCAATCCCTTTCCCTTTATATTGCTCTAATACATAGATTCTCTGAATCTCTAATGTATTACTATAACCTTCCTCTGTTTGTGCATTATCAAAGTTAATTTTCATATATGCAACTACTTGTTCATTGTCTCTAACTATAAAAAATTTTGAACCCTGATTGCTTACTTCATCTTCTAACTGCTCATATGAGAAATGTTCCTTAAGATAATTCTCCATATCCTCTTGTGAATTGGTATCCATAAATGTCTCACAAAATGTCTTCTCACAAATATACTTTATTTGCTCTATATCCTTTAGATTGCATTCACAAATTATTAAGTTATCCATATTCCTTATTTCTCCTATCCATTTATCAAATTTTATGTATATCTATTCATAGTGCTTGCTATTAAAGCTTAACCGTCGATACTATCTCCGGAAAAATCCATGTAAATCCTATCTATACCCCATTCATTATAGTTTCCTGCTACATCCTAAGCAAGTGGTAACCTCTTTTCTCTCTATATTTAATAAAAAGTTATTTAAAACCACGCCCTTAATTGCTCTGCTTATCATAAGTAAAAATAGCAGATCTATTTTCATAGACCTGCTATTTTTACTATATATTTTAATACCTTACTTAATTACTAAAATATAGTATTTTATGTTTTAGACAATATTAACTCCACCTGCTACATTAGCAATTGATAACTTAAGCTGTGCTGCTAAGTCTCTTACAGGAATATAACTTCTCCCTCCCACTTCCATTAATGCTTGTCTATGGAATATGGCTTTGCGATTCGTTTTCTTATCAACAATAATGTATTCATCAAAACTATTATTTTGTACTGTAATCATACCTGCATCAATCAGAGCACGAAGTGAGATATAGCTTTTGCCATTGTAGGCAAAGACTACGTTACTTGCAACTTTGTTACCATTTCTAAATAAAGTACTTATACTATTCTTTTTAATATATGTTTCACTAGGCACTTGTCTTTTTATAAATCCTTTAACCTTAACGTAATCTACATCCCAATTATAATTATCATTAGTTGTGCCATCACCTAATGATCCTAGGCTATTATCACCACTGTCTACAAGTACTTCACCCTGCATTGTGAGGATTACCCTATGCATCATGCTTTGACCTGCTTGTTGTACATTTTTATAAATTACTTTTGGCTTAGAGTTTGAATTCCATTTTAATAATTCATTATTATTTTTAAGGGCCATAACTTGATCTTGATAAACATCAATTTGCTTAATACCCGTTAACATCTTGTAAGGCTTCTTAACTTTTTTATAACTTAACCCTAACATTTCCCCTACATCTCCAAAGGCATAAAGCTCACCTTTTTGTGTTAATACTAATGTCTTGCCAAAGTCCATTTTAACATCTTTAACTTGTGTCATTACTTGAACAGGCTCCATTTGGTCTGTCAAACTTCCTATTCCTAATTGCCCATCATCATTGTGCCCCCACATATACAATTCATTATTATTAGTAATATATGCGCTGGTTGTACCATCTGTTATAACACTTCTTACATTTGATGCCATTTTCGTATAAGTATCATAATAGCGCTCGGTAGCTATTCCTAGTCGCTTTCCCCAAATTACATTGTCTGCTACTACTCTTCCTTTTCCATATAAGTCACCATTTTCTTTTACAACATATGTTACCTTATAATCTAATGCTGCATCTACTACATTATCCATTACCTTGATTGGATAATGTATGTTAACCTGTCCTGATTCACAGACTTCTTGATTGCTATTAGATCCCCATAAATATAACTCATTGTTCATGGTGATTGCCCCTGCATGATAAGATGCAGGTATAGCTTTCTTAACATTTGATAATATCATTCTAGGTAGCCCTATTGCTTTATATGTTTCACTTAAATCCCTTCCCCACTCATAAAGATTATTATTATGAGAAAGTGCCATATAGTGATCATTATCTCCTACAGCAATTTCTCTAATGCTTTCTTTTGTTTGAGTACTTAATTTACCATAACCTGTAGGTTTCTTAAAAACAGGCTTAATATATGTATTTGAACCACTATTTCCAACAATGCTTCCTGATGTCTGAAGGTAATAAATTTTATTTCCACCTATAATAAAGCCATCTTTAGTAGCTTGAACGTCTACTACACTTACATTACCTTCTGCTAATATACGCTCTTCCCAAGTAATACCATCTTTTGAAAAGAAATAAATCCAATCTTGCTTACTGTTATTTCCTTCATTCTCCCCTGTAGCAACATAAGCATGTCCATTGTAATATACGCCGTTTAAAAATGGTGCAGATGAATTCTTTACTTTATAAACTTCCTTCCAATTTACTCCATTTGATGATGTCCAAATTGTATCACCATGAGCTGTGATATATTGCTTGCCATCCCAAACACCTTCTCCACCTACGAAAGTCCCTTTTTGGCCACTCCAACTTTTTCCATCCCCAGATACCATGATTGTCTCATCTGTTCCGAATCCTAATAGTTTACCATTTCCCTGTAAAATATTTTCTACTGGTCTTGCACCTATAATGCTTTGGCCTACGTTTTTAGCTTCAGCTGTAAAAAATGTCTCTAAATCAAGACTATATAAAAATCCTGCAGTTGTAAATTGGAGAGATTCCCCTATTTTTAAACTATCATCCTTAGGCGAACCAACAATACTATATACACCATTGATATATGCAATATCCTCTAAAAAATACTTTAATTGTTTGCCGTCTTTATCTTTTAACGTTTTTCCCACCCAATTTATGCCATCCAAAGAAGTCATAATCCCTAAATCTGTTATGGCTACAAATTGCTTTTTATCCCATATCACCTCTTTTAATGTAGTTACAAAATATTCCATAGGGCCCTCATGATATAAAGCCTCTTCTTTATGCCATGTCTTCCCATCCTTCGATAAATATACAATTGACTTTTCAGGTATAAGATACATATACGAATTACCATTGTATACAATATTTCCCCCTGTAATTTTTGTGCCTATATCTACTAATAAATGCTCATCAATTTTGCTTTTTGCTTGAAGCGGCATTATTAGAAAGATAAATGAAAGTATTACTAGTATCATTCTTTTCATATTTTTTACACCCTTTACATTAATACATCAATTAGTTATTTTCAGTCAACCTTTCTATATATCGACATTTTAATACATATCACTTACTTTATATAAGAATTTCTTGTCAAATCCTTACCTTCTTATTTTTTATTTAATAAAGGCTTATTTATAATGATGTACAATTTAAATCCTACCCAAATAGTAAAGTGGGTAAATGACTTTCGAGTAGTTGGTCCTGATGCTTTAAGATCACGGAAGAAAGGTGGGAACTGTTGCTCCAAAGCGAATATTTCAAAGTATGTCAAGAAAAGGTAACTGTCATGATAATTCGGTTATGGAAAATTTCTTTGGTTTACTAAAACATGAACAAAGAATTAAAGAGAAACTAGGCTATTTGAGTCCTGTTCAATACAGACTCAAACTATTAGTTGCATAAAAATAGCGTAACAGCCAATAAAACTGCTACGCTTAAAAAGTCTAACTTTTTGGGGTCACATCAAAATCAAATCTTCTTAAACCCCTTTTTTAACTTCTTCTCAATTATATCATTTATCTATGATACAGTTCACCGTTCCATTACCTCTTTTCATTTTATATTTAATAAAAGCTTCCTTAGAACAACTATCTAAATACTGCATTTATTTGAATAGTATACTATTCTACTTTATAATAAAAGTAACTATCATTAAGGGGTGAAGTATGAGTGCGACAGAAGAAAATTCACAACCAAAACTATTTAAAGTTGGAGAATACAATCAGAAATTTAATGATATTTTAAGTTGTAATCTTCCAACTGTAGATATTATGCAATCAGTTGGTTTAGAGGTACATATTAGGAATAGACATCCTAATTGTGTAAGTTACATTGAAAAAATAGCTGAAATTATTCAATCTCCAGATTATGTAGGAATGAATTCAAAAGAACCTAGCAGTATTGAATTAGTAAAAAAATATGATGAAAATATTCTAATCGCTATAAAATTAGATAAAGACTCTAATGGTTTATATGTAGCTAGTCTATATGAAGTTAAAGATTCCAAAATATCTAAACGATTGCATAGTGGTAGATTAAAACCTTTTGTATAATATATATTGACATTTATAAAAGAATAAGGTATCATAACAGTAGATAAAGCATAGAATAATCATATAAGAATGTTGAGGTAGAAAATGGTTCTCTACACACTTGTAAAACAAGTACCTGAGATGTGGGAAACGCCGCCCCACCAATATTCTTATGTGATTATTTTTGCATTCATAAGGAGTTTTAGAAGATATAATATTTTCTAAAACTCCTTATTTATTTTTACAAACCTATATACTCCTCAAAGTATATCACTTATTTGTGATACGGTTCTTCTCACCTAATGAATGAATTTGATATGTCACTTAAAACCATGTTCTATCCTCAAATTATGTTTATTGAAACTGCTATAAAAAACTATACTTTAGAGATTATCCTTAAAGAAATATCAACTGACTCCTTTAATGATATATTTTCAAAATTACTAACACATTATAATTCGTTTCCTCACGGTTCACACGACTATAAGGCTGAACTTAAAAAGCGACTAGATCTTAGGAACAAGATATATAGTATATTAGCTCGTGACTATAAAAATAAACTTGTTATTCAGCATTTCTATCACCAAGACAAAAATGTTCCTATTTGGGCCATTTTTGAAGTAATTACCCTCGGAGAATTTGGTACATTTATTTCTTGCCTAAATCAACCTACTAGAAAGCTTATTTCAAAATCTTTAGGCATTAACCAGGGCTATGATACAAGTTCTCAACTTCCACAATCCATCATTTATATACTTAAAGATTTACGTAATGCTGTGGCTCATAATGATGCTGTATTTGATACTCGCTTTAATACTAGCAAAGTAAATACAACTTTATCTGCTTTTTTATCTAATGATTGTGGTATTCCCAATATAAACTTTAGAACAATAACAGATTATGTTATCCTTATATGTTTTATTCTTAAGCAACTAGGTGTATCTCGAAATGAGATTAATAAAATGATTTCTACATTTATTACTATAACAGAGACTTTACGTATTAAGATTCCATTCAGTATGTATTCTCAAATCATTCATACTGATACTTCTACTAAACTTAAACAACTAAAATTATATATCAAAGCATAATTTCATTGCATATTGACTATACTTTTTGTATAATATAAGTAGTGAATAGCGGTGAATGTCTGCGGACTACACCTAAGGGAGATGGATGCGTCCATCTCCCTTTTTAATTTTAAATTCTGTATTTTTCATTATGTAAAGTTGCTACTCATTATTTATTGCATAAAATCCAGTCCTAATATTTCTGCCTTATTATCAATTGTAATTGACCATCTATTTTCCATGAACTTCAATATATTGATTCCTCTTGCATATATCTCTTTTGGCGTCCAACTACTATACTGTGCAACTTCAATTTCGCTATAAGAACCATTAAAATACCCTACCCATTTTCCATGCTTATCTTGATGCTTTTTCTTATATTCAAAATCTCTTGCTTGTAATTCTGCATTTTTAGGTATTGAAAGCAACAGTAAATTTCCTAGAGAGTGTAGTAATCTATACTTCTCCTTATTTTTATAGCTATATCTTCCAAAAATTTTTCCCCAACTACTATCTCCTTGACTTTGAGGATAAATATGTTCAATTGAATCCGTCTTAATTCCTTCCCATTCAACCTTTATGTTTCCTTTACTACTTTTTTGCAAATTCAGTTCATATTCATAAAGCAAATATTTTATTCCACTCTCCCATCCATAAAAGCCTTCTTCTTGACGTTTAAACTTATTCTCAATAAAATTCTTAAATTCTGAGATATCAACTCCATATGTATAATCATTCTTACAATCAACGTAATCTCTTATTTCCTTAATCGCCTCTGTTATTGTTCTGTCTCCAAAATAAAGTTCATGTGCTACTCTATAGAATAAGCTATTTCCAGTATTAGATTTTCTGTTTGTCACCTTAAATACTAAAAATATAAATCTCTCTATCTCTTGTAATAATTGAACAACCTTTTTTTCATCATTACCTCGTACTAAAGCAGTCATAATAAGGGGTGCAAATGACCCTATTCGTAATCTATTTAGTTTTTCAAGCCATATTTTTATCTCCTCTCCATACGGAGACTCTACTGGATTAAAAATATAAAACCATACCTCTACGCATTCAGAAATACTTTGTATATACTCTTTTATTTGATCAAATCCTACTTTATTTGTAGTTGATTTATTTAAAATAGAATCTACAGTAAAATATTCATTAAGTAAAAACTTTGAAAACGCCTTTGCATCTTGTCGTGAATACGTAAAGTACATAGTCCAATGATTTTCCAAAAATTTATCGTCATCTAATAGATTTTCTTTATTTTTCCCTAAGTACTTGTATATATTCTTCCATGCTTCATTAATATCTCGTCTAAGCTGTCTTTTATCATCTTCCTCATCTGGCAATAAAGTAGATAAATATATCAACCGGTTCTTTAACAACTCTAATTTTGACAATTGCTTTCCTCTATTATTCATAGTTTCAAATGTGACAAAGACATCTAACTGATTATCTATCTCATAAAAATTGAATCGTAATCCATTACTTAATTTTCTTGCAATGCTTTCTAATTCTTCTTTAGATAGTTTTTTACACTTAGCTTCAAAAAACTCTTTTGCATTTTTTAAATTTGCTGTATACAATGTTTCTTCTAATTCTCTACTGCTTTTTATGTCTTTCTTTTCGAGTATTTTTACCTTGTAATATGCATCACTAGGATTATCCTTTTCATATCCAAATATAAACGCCTCATATTTCTTTGTACTTTGGTAAAAGTATTTTTTTACCCACTCATCTTTGCTTGAATAATTTATCTCTTCATCTTCACTAAATTTATTAAGTATAGTCTTAAGTAAAATCATTATAGTTAAAAGTCTTTGCTGTCCGTCAATAACATAAAATGATTTAAATCCTTTTTCATATAACCATTCATCATCTTCCCATAGTTTTTGTTCTTTTGCTTGGTTACTATCAATATTTTCTACAGTTATTACCCCTGTATAATGATATTTTTCTTCTTTCAGATTCATTATATCTTCCCAAAAATCTTCTAGTTGCTCTTTCTGCCAAGCATATCCTCTTTGATAATCAGGGATTCTAAAAAAACTATTATTAAATATTTCTTCATATTAAAATATAAAGAATCCCCATAAACTCTTTTTATTTTCTATAACTGCTCTAAGCTTTGTTCTATATCTTCTATGATATCCTCTATATTTTCAAGTCCACAAGAAAAACGCATCATACCAGGGTTAATACCTGCTGCTACAAGTTGTTCATCTGTTAATTGGCGGTGTGTTTCACTTGCTGGGTGAAGTACGCAAGTACGAATATCTGCTACGTGTACTTCATTAGAAGCAAGTTTTAAGCCATCCATAAATTGAATTGCTTTTTCTTTTCCACCTTTTACAATGATAGAAATGACACCACTTGCTCCTTTCAGATATTTTTGAGCAAGGTCATAATATTTATCCCCTTCAAGTCCTGGATACATAACTGCTTCAATCTTATCTGATGCTGCAAAGTATTTAGCTACTTTAAGTGCATTCTCACAATATCTTTCCATTCTAAGTGGTAATGTCTCAAGTCCTAAGTTTAATAAGAATGCTGAGTTAGCCGCTGGATAACATCCAAAGTCTCTCATAAGCTGCATTCTTGCCTTTACTATGTAAGCTGCTTTGCCATAATTCTTAATATAACTAATACCATGATAAGATTCATCTGGCTCAACAAGCTCCGGGAACTTACCATTGTTCCAGTCAAAGTTACCACTATCTACAATGACACCTCCACCTTGAACAGCATGACCATCCATATATTTAGTTGTTGAATGTGTAACGATATCTGCTCCAAACTCAAAAGGCTTGCAAAGGATAGGCGTTGCAAAAGTACTATCTACAATAAGTGGTACACCATGTTTATGTGCAATACGAGCAAACTTTTCAATATCTAATACGCACATTGCTGGATTTGCAATCACTTCTCCAAAAACAGCTTTTGTATTTTCTTTAAAAGCCGCACTAATTGTTTCTTCATCTGCATCTTGGTCTACAAAAATACATTCAATCCCTTGTTTTTCAAGTGTCACTGCAAAAAGGTTAATCGTTCCTCCATAAATCTGGCTTGTACTTACAATACTATCTCCCGCTTTACAGATATTTAAAATAGCCAGTAAGTTAGCTGCTTGCCCTGAAGTGGTGCACATTGCCCCAACCCCACCTTCAAGTGCGTTAATTTTTTCTTCAACAGCCATTACTGTAGGATTTGCAAAGCGAGAATAAATAATCGCTTGTGTAGGTTCATCAAAAATATCTCCTACTACTTTAGTTGAATCAAATACATAAGTTGTACTTTGACAAATTGGTAATACTCTAGGTTCTCCATTTTTAGGTGTATACCCTGCATGTAAACATTTTGTTTCATCTCTCATTTCTATTTTCCCTCCCGATAGTTCATCTAATTTTTATTATAGCATATGCTACATTTCATTAAACAAACCTAAAAAGCTATAGCCCGTTATAGCTTCTTTCTATAACAGGCTTTAACTTGTATGTACGCTTCTTACTTATCCTTACTTATCCCCTTATTTTTACATTTGCTCATTATAAAGTTGTACATAACT
>JAFOHG010000005.1 GCA_017421915.1 Cellulosilyticum sp.
CTGCCCATGTATAAAATACATCATGCGCCTCTCTTGCTACAGATGAACCCACTACATTTGTAATGGCAAGTACACGTGCACCTTTAGCTTTTGCAAGTTTCATAGCTGCAAGTGTATCAGCTGTTTCACCTGATTGTGATACAACGATAAGCATAGTATGTTCATCGATAAATGGATCACTATATCTAAATTCTGAAGCAATATCTACTTCTACTGGTACTTTTGCAAGTTTTTCCATTGCAAATTTACCTACAAGTCCTGCATGGTATGCTGTACCACATGCTACGATGTACATTTTTTGAATGCCATCTAAATCTTCTTTTGTTAACTTAATATCATCTAAGTGAATCATACGCTCTTCATCAAGTCTTCTAAGAAGTGTATCACGAATCGCTTGTGGTTGATCGTAGATTTCTTTCATCATAAAGTGATCAAATCCACCTTTAGAAGCTGCTTCGATATCCCATTCTACTGTTTTTAATTCTTTATCTACAACATTTTGATTACCATCTAAAATTTGAATGCTGCCATCTTTTACATAAACAACTTCATCATTTTCTAAATAGTATACATTGCGTGTATATTTTAAAATAGCTGGTACGTCTGAAGCAATAAAGTATTCTCCTTCACCAACACCAACAATTAATGGACTTTCTTTTCTTACTGCCACTAATTCACCTGGATGATTTGATGAAATGACACCTAAAGCATATGCACCTCTAAATTCTGCAACTGCTTTATAAACAGCTTGTAATAAATCACCTTCATAGTATTTATCGATTAAGTGAACGGCTACTTCTGTATCTGTTTCTGATTTAAATACATAACCTTCAGCCATTAATCTTTCACGAATTTCCATATAATTTTCGATAATACCATTATGAACAACTGCAATCGTTTCACTCATATTAAGATGTGGATGTGAGTTCACATCTGATGGCGCACCATGTGTTGCCCATCTTGTATGACCAATCCCAATTGAACCTTCAATTGGTGACTTTTCTAATACTTCTTCTAAACCGCTTAAACGACCTTGCTTTTTAGCCCAACTTACTTGTTTGCCACCATTTACAACAGCAACACCTGCTGAGTCATATCCTCTATATTCTAGTTTTTCTAATCCATCACAAATAATTTCTGTTGCTTGTTTGTTTCCAATATAACCTACAATTCCGCACATAACAAAAAAACCTCCTGATATTCGTTTTTAATCAGGGAAATTCACTATAAGCATTTTGTCCTAAAAATCACTTTTTAGTTTTGTTTGCTTATTTAGGGTGTGAGCCCTCTAGAGCATCCGCCGAATTTTCGATGACTCTAGTCCTCGTCAACTTACAGCTATTCTTTCTAGCTCTAAGTCCTGGCGCTTTTTGTTTTCTATTTCCCTGGGGTATTATACCATACTCCATTCTATGAATGCTAGAGCAAAATGTGAATTTGTCCTATTATGTATTCTAATTTGATTTTAATCTTTATTATTTGACTCTGTTCGATAACCTTTAAACTCAACTTATATACTTCTTATCACTCCTTAACTCGATAAATATATCCTTATACAATCTTTACTTTCATTTTATAAATAGGGGTGATTATAAAATACACTCACCCCTATTTATATGTTATTTATTTGGTAACCAATTGTTAACTGTTTCCTTAATAGCTGCCTTTAATTGTTTTGCTTGCTCACAAGTAATTTGTCCACTCTTTTGTGCTGTATCTACTACTTTATAGTATTCTTTAAGCATACATTTTTTAAACTTTTTAGGTTTTATATTTTCTGCTTTTAAAATATCTTCTAATTTTTTACCTTCTTTTATATAAGTAACAATTTGATTTTCTTCTAAACCTAATTTTTTAAGTGTATTAACAATCATTTTAAAGTGATCTAACATAAATGGTTTTTGATTATTTGTATCACAATTATCTTTTTTATTACATTCTTTTTTATTTGCTGGGCATGGTTTTGCCCCTTGACCTGGCGTGGTTGGTGCACTTGGCTTTGTTCCTTGACCTGGCGCTGTTGGTGCACTTGGTTTTGTTCCTTGACCTGGCGCTGTTGGTGCACTTGGTTTTGTTCCTTGACTTGGCGCTGTTGGTGCATTTGGTTTTGTTGTTTGTCCTGGTGCTACTGGTGGACATGGCTTTGTTGTTTGTCCTGGCGCTGTTGGTGCACTTGGTTTTGTTCCTTGACTTGGCATGGTTGGTGCACTTGGTTTTGTTCCTTGACTTGGCGTGGTTGGTGCACTTGGTTTTGTTCCTTGACTTGGCGTGGTTGGTACACTTGGTTTTGTTCCTTGACTTGGCGCACTTGGTGCACTTGGTTTTGTTATTTGTCCTGGTGCTGTTGGTGCACTTGGTTTTGTTCCTTGACTTGGCGCTGTTGGTGCACTTGGTTTTGTTCCTTGACTTGGCGTGGTTGGTGCACTTGGTTTTGTCCCTTGACTTGGTGCTGTTGACTCACCTGGTTTCGTTGTTTGACTTGGTGCCGGTGACACACTTGGTACTGGTGCAGTTGGATTTTCATTTCTAACTGGTGCCGCAAAGGTTGAACCTACCATAAGTGATGCTAGAAATAAGCAAGCAATACCTTGCCATTTATTGCGATTCATAATTGTCCTCCTAAAAATTATTTATAAACTTAGAATATGGAAAATCCTTGATTCTATACTGTCAATAATAGGAATGTTCACTTACTACTTTCTTCTTTAATATGTATATTCTTTTATTTAATGGGCACATTAACCGTATCTTATTGAATACATGGAGGTTTTATTATGGTTAAACATCTTTTATGTACCAATTGTGGATATGATATGGTCGGACCTGAATATATTGCTAATACTGTAGATTCTTCACTTTCTCAAACAGGTCCTATGTATAGCAACCAAACCTTATTAGAACTTAATACAAAACCTTATAATCAAATCACCTGTCCATTTTGTAAATCCATTGGTAATTGGACAAATTAAAAAGGCGGATTTAATATCCACCTTTTTTGTTTTCTATGTAATATTCTATTTACTAATCTTTATGATACAGCTAAGTGCTTTTCATCAATAGCTACTAAGCTTTGTTCTACACTCCAGAAGAAATTGCTTTCCCCTATCTTCTCTACTACTCCGCTTCTCTTCATATAATTCATTACTTTAGGTTGTACACCTGCAAATAGTACTTTTGTTCCTTGAGTATCTAATAACTCAAATATTTCTTCAAAAAACTGTGTTCCTGTTGTATCTACTAATGGTACACCTCTCATTGAAAAAATGACATAATCCATATCTTTCAGATTCTCTACCTCTGCTTTAATTCTTTCTGTTGTTGTAAAGAATACTGGACCTGTTAAATAAATAACCTTTGTTTTATCATGATTATATCTTACATTAATGCCATTAGCAGCTAAACGTGCTGGGTCGATATCACTTGAATTAATCTCAATATCTGAGATACGTACAACAAAGAATAAAATTGAAAAGACAACCCCTACTAAGATTGCTGTTGTTAAATCAAATATAACTGTTGCCACCATTGTAATTAAAAATTGTGCAATAGCTGTCTTTAATTTTTTACTAAATATAAAGTGAATACTTTCCCATTCATTCATACGCCATGCCGTTACCATGAGTACCCCTGCTAGAGCAGAAAGTGGAATTTTTGACATGATGCCACCTAATAAAAACATAGAAGCTAACAGTCCCACTGCATGAAAAATACCTGTAAGTCTTGTCTGAGCTCCTGATTTAATTGCGACGCTTGTACGTGCAATAGCTGCTGTTGCTGGTACTCCACCAAAGAACGGTAATAAAATATTTCCTATTCCCTGTGCTACAAGCTCCCTATCTGCATTTAATTTTTCACCCTTCATACGTCCTGCTGATGCCCCACAAAGTAAACTTTCAATCATTCCAAGGGCTGCAATAACAATAGCCGGTGAAATTAAATTTGTCATTTGCTCTACTGATAGTTCACCTAAATTTAAACGAACACTTGGTAGCAATGTTCGTGGAATTTCACCTACAGTTGTCACATCTGTTTTAATCACTAAACTTACAGCTACTGCTACAATAATACCTACTAAAGAAGAAGGTACTTTTGCATTCCATTTTTTAGGCCAAAATACCATAATCAATACAACAATCATTGCAAAAAGAACAGCATACATATTAGGATGAAAACCTAGCTCACTATAAGACATAAGCTTTTCAATATTACTGCTTCCTTCTGAAGTTACACCAAAAAAGTTATCAATTTGTCCCATTGCAATAATAATGGCAATACCAGAAGTAAATCCTGTAATAACTGGCGCTGGAATGAGTGAAACAAGCTTTCCAAGTTTTAAAATACCTGCTACAAGTAAAATGATACCTGCTATTAATGTTGCTACAAATACTCCTTGTATTCCATAACTATAAACTAAACTAATAAGTACTGCTGACATTGCACCAGTCGGTCCTGAAATTTGATAAGATGCACCTGATAGCGCACTCATAAATAAACCTGCAATAATAGCCGTAATAAGTCCTGCTCCTGCATCTGCCCCACTACTAACCCCAAAAGCTAATGCTAAAGGAAGTGCAACTGCTGTAACAGTAAGTCCAGCCATTACATCCTGTGATAATTTTTTGCTGTTGTAGCCTAAAAATTCTTTTTTTAAATCGGATACATACTGCTTAAACATTCTTTTCCCACCTTATAAAATTTTGTGTATGAAACGATTTAAGTATACTCCTAAATCTTCACACTTTCTACACAGGCTAGGTATTTTTTACAAAATTCATTATATTTACTGAATCTAAAATATTTTTCTTTCAATTCATTGGCATTTTGTACAATACTTATAATAGACTTTGTATAAATTGTTTAGCTACTCTTCCCGAACGTCCACCATGCATTAGCTCCCATTGAAGTGCTTTTTCTCTTAATAGATTTTCTGGTAGTTCAATATGATACTGATGCGCCATCTTGTAAACCATTTCTAAGTAAATATTTTGATTAGGTGATGTAAAGGTTAATGATAATCCAAATCGATCAGATAAAGAAAGCTTTTCTTGTCTTGTATCTGCTATATGTACATCTTCCCCTTGACGTTCTTCCCATGTCTCACGAATCAAGTGTCTACGATTAGAAGTTGCGTAAATAAGTACATTAACTGGCTTAATTTCTATCCCGCCTTCAATTAGCGCCTTCATATATTTATATTCCGTTTCAAACTCTTCAAAAGATAAGTCATCTAAAAAGAGTATAAACTTCATTCCTCTATGCTTAATACACTTTAATATCTCATTAAAATCTTTAAAATCTGATTTAGAAAGTTCTATAATTCTTAACCTTTGATTAAAATACTTGTTAAGTAAGGCTTTAACTGCCGAAGACTTACCTGTTCCTCTATCCCCAAATAATAAAGCATTATTAGCTTCCTTCCCTGCCAAAAATTTTTCTGTATTACTTATTAAAGCTTGCTTTTGATCATCACATCCTACTAAATCCTCTAAACGTATAGGGTCACACTGTCTAATGCCTATAAGCCCTTTTGTAGTATCCCATTTAAATGCTGGATAATGGTTCATCTTACCTGCTCCATAAGTATGATAAAATGCTATGAGTGTATCTAAAACCTCTTCATCATTTCTATCTTCATTAAAAACCTCATAAACCTTATCAAAAATTTCTGTTTTATTCTCTTGTAAGTGAATATCTATTGCATTTATATGAAATAGTTTTTTTAACTCTTTAATTTCTTTGAGCGCTAAATATCTTAAAGTTTCATCTAATTTTTCACCTTGCTTTTCCGCAGCTAAAGTAAACACATTTTCATCTGTTATCATTTTATAACAAATAAATTTTTTTAGTAAATTTCCACTTAGTTCTAGTTCATAAGCCCTCTCAATCAGTTCACTCACTATCTCCTCATAGAGACTTTCATCTTGTTGCCTATTAAACTTTAAAACTTTTTTAATCAATGTATCAGCCATTAGCTTTCTATAAAATATCATTTTATTCCCCCTATATCTCTATTTTATTTACTAAACATTAACAGCATTATAATACAATACTTTTCTATTTTCCATTAAAATGATTTGTATATTCTAACTTATCATTTTATTATTAAATTATTATACATAGGCATCCTTGCTTCTACTCCTTTGCTCCACAAAAAAAGAGTTGCCGCCAAATGCGTACAACTCTTTCTTATCTCTCTATCATCTTCTATCTAATCCAGACCTTTGTCTTAACTGGAATATGCGTATATAACCATTCACTATCTTTCTCTGTTAATCTTACACAACCATGAGAGGCCTTACTGCCTAATTCATACTGCCCTGATTTAATATATTGACCTGACTTATCAAATAAAACAGAATGATACATATAATCTCTAAAAAAGACCAAGGCATATTTACAACGATATCCTTTTTGTACCCCTATATAGGGAATCATATATTGTACTTCATAAAAACCTGTTGGTGTTGGATTATTTATTTTTCCTGTAGAACATATAAACTCTTTTTCTAACTTCCATCTTCCTTTATCCTTTATAAGTACATAAGTACGCTGCCTATAAAGATCCGTCCATAAAAGATAATTGGTTGCACTTTCTACATGACTTAAAGTTGCAAAATCCTCTATCTGTGTTTTAGTAGCTCTTCCCCATCTTGCACCTTTTTCACCTATAATTTTTACACTATTGTAAGGTACTTGATATTGGTTTCCTTTTTCATCTTTTATTAATAAATAATAATGTTTCTCACTCCTTAAAACCTCTACGATTTCTTTCTCTTTTAGTGGACCTACTGCATGCAACATCTGTCCTTCAATCACACATGAAGGAAAAATGGTCTTTAGTTTATTAAGATAAATCGATTCACTATATTGCTTAAAAATAGCTGTTTCTCGCTGACCATAGCATCCTCCTTCTGCTTCTGGAACTTCCCATTCATTAATTTCTTCAATAACCGTTGTTATATAAACTTTTTTAGAATCACTTAGTTTTTGCCATATTCTTTTTTCATCTACTTCTAAAATAAAACACTCTTCAACCTCTTCATAAGATTCTCCATTCCAATAAAGATGCTTACATCTTAATTGCATAATATGATCTGCTTTATTCTCAATGCCATCTTCATCTATTTTTAAAAGTCTTATCTCATTTTGAAAAGTGTCTTCTATCCAATAGATTTCATTCTCCTCATTAAGCTTACCAAACGCTTTTAGGACTTGAATCGGAATTAAAAGTTGATTTTCACTTTTTAGTGCGTAACTTCTAATCCCTCCACAATAGATAGGGTACTTTGACATATAAGCACTTCCACTACTTTTTAAATAAGTTACAGTATGACCCAGTATACCTTCTTCTATATAATAAATCCCCGTATCTTCTGTTATCTTAAATCCCATTGCTTGCAAACTTGATAATGTAATAAAAATCTCATCTTTTACTTTATAAAGAGGATATTCTTCTTGTTGATACCGAAATACCTTAGGCGTCTCTTCTACTTCTCCTATATAAACTATTTGAAAAAAATCTTGAGCATAACTTACATGAGAGAGCATCAAAGCTAAAACCATTATGCTGATTACTTTTAAAATAGATATAGTCGGACCTATGCTGATTTTCTTAACCATTTTTATAGTTACCTCCTCAGCATTATCATATCCTTAAATCTTTAAATCTATGAGTTTAAATTGAGCCTTTTGTTTCTTTAATTTCTCCTTATTACCCATAATACAAATTGGACCCTCTTTTGCTAGATGTTCAAATATATTGCTCATTTCATAAAAGTCCTTTATTGTTGTTTGCTTAATTTGATTATAAATTCCTTGACGCTCATCTTGTGTCATACCTGTTACAAAATAGGTACACGCACGTTCACTTTTTTGCTCCATACTACATGGTGCAATCATAGCTCCTACTGTACTAATAATTGCCCTTTCAATAGCCTCTTTCTCTATGTTTATCTGTCTTAAATATTCTCCTATAGAACTATAAATTTGAAGTGTATTTTGAATATGTGGGTCACAGTATGAACAAATGACTAAATAGCCTTCCTTACTAAGCATCACATCACACCCATATGCGCCACCCTGCAATCGAATACGGTCCCATAAATAAGTATTTTCTAACACATTCGCCACTACTTCATACTGTCCTTTATACTCTATGCCATATTTTTTAAAATTAATTCCTTGTGCAACTGCTTGGCCTTCTTGACCATTAAAAAATCCCTCATTTCCCTTATATAAATTGATACACATTTTTTCATTCCATGAAGGTTGTTCATTAGATAATCCTAAAATAAACTTTTCTAACAACTCTACTATGAAACTTTCAGTATATTTAGGGCCTGTAACTGAAATCTTAAGTCTTTGACGTTTAAAAATTTCTTTCATTACTGCTTCTAATCTATTCTTTAGTTGTTCATATACATCATCATAATTTTCATAAATTCCTTTAATATATTCATAGAAAGCTATGCCTGCAATCTGATCTTCATATACTGCTTGCTGACATAAATAAGTATAAGTACGTTGTGTTGCACGATATTCTGGTGCACCTGTAAAACTTCTCTCTATTTCATAGACAATATGGCCTATTAACTCTTTTAACTTTTCTTTCTCATCAAAAACAGTTTGTTTAACTAGCTCTAGCATCAATTCTATAAATGGTTCAAGGTTACCTTTTAGCACCTTACAGCTTACTTTGAAAGTTGGCAATAACTTTTCATCTAAATGAGAGGTATATGCATGTACTGCAACATGAAATCCACCTGATAAAGTATTAATCCTATTCTCAATCTCATTATATGAATGTTGTTTTGTTCCAATATAAGAAAATACATGGGCTAGCAATCCCATATCGTGACATGTTTCCATTGTCATCCCCTGTACATTCCATAAAAAGTGTAAATAGATGATATCCTTTGTATCTTCTTCATGAAATCTAACCAGGCACTGATTTATAGTAAAATCTTTAGCTGTAAACCTTTCTAACATTTTCGGCATATCTTCTAATGTTAAATGAGGCAACTTTTCTAATGCCTCTTGTTCATTTTCCATGAGCTGCTCTTGTTCTAGCCATTCATTCATTTCTATAATTTGTTCTAAACCTGCTTCTCCTAAACATTCCTTAACTTCCTGCAAAGCCTTCTCTTTTTTAGCTTCCTTTTCTGCTTGCATGGTTTGGCTTGGTATAACAACTGTCAGACTACGATGTTTATTATTTAAGAAATAGGTTTGAATTAAGTTCTCAAAATACCCTTTATGACAATGCTCCTTAATATAGGCTAGTGCATCTTTATAACAAATATGATTAAAAGGATTTCCTCCATATAAATAACTACTTAACATCATTTCACTATAAACAATCCCAATCGGCTCATAAGACGCATCTGTTTCTTTTAGCTCAAATTCTAAACTTTCTATAGAGGCATCTATTAAAGCTGGATCTAACCCATTTTTTACAAGCTCTTCTAATGTAAAGAGTACTTGCTCTTCAAATTTAATGGCATTTTCAGCCTCTGCGCCTTTTAATGTAATTGAAAAAACAGGTTGTCTGCGACAACTATCATAGCCCCCATCGCTCAAACTCATTCCTAATTGTTCTTCCATAATTAAAGTTTTAAGTAATGGTGAGGCTGTACTACGTAGTAGCATTTGTTCTAATATCTCAAATGCCATACGCATTTTACAATCTATACTTTCACCCACAACAAAACTTAAACTCATTAATATAGGGGCACTTTGTAAAGTTGTTGGGTAATAACCCACTGTATAATTAGGCTTATTAAAGTTTATTTCTAATAGAGGCTTTTGAGCCTTCTGACCTTTTCGTATATCTTTTAAGCACTCTCTATTAAATACTTTAAGCACTTCTTGCAAATTAAAATCGCCATATAATGTAATGGTTGCATTTGCCCCTACATAATATTGATGATAAAAGTTTAGAAATTCATCCTCTGTTAAATCAATAATTTCATCTGGGATTCCACCTGAATCATATTGGTAGGTAGTATTTGGAAACAGTGTTTCCATTTCATAACGTTGCAAATAGCTTCCTGCTTCTGCATATTCTCCTAGCATTTCATGATACACTACACCTGAAATATCTAAATGCTCTTCTTCTTCATCGTATTGATAATGCCATCCTTCTTGTAAAAAGTATTGATTACTTTCTTCTATACTTGGGTGAAAAACCATATCCAATAAAACATCTGCCATGCCCATTAAATCTTTTTCATGGGCACTTGCTACATAATACATTGTACGATCTGGATAAGTACAAGCATTCATGGTTGTACTTATCGATCCCTGATTAGCCGCCATAAACGTTTCTTTTAGTGGATATTTTTTAGATGAGCAGCAAACCGCATGTTCTACAATATGAGCTGCTCCTTTATGATTACTTGGTATAGTTAAAAAATTTACACTAAACACCTTATGATGATCCTTATTCTGTAAGGCCAAAATATGAACACCACTTTCTTCATGATAAAGATCGTAACCGTATCCTTCAATCTCCTCAATCTTTCTTTCTTCTAACACCTGAAAGCCTTCATAACTTTCACCTTTTTTTAATTTCATACTAAACCCCTTCTATTTTACTTATTCACGTCAAATCCTATTAAAACAGGTGCCGCAGACCCATTAGGTAATATATATTCTAAAGTTTTTACTTCACCTTTTTTTATTTGTCCGATGTCAATACGTTCTTTTTTTACTTTAAAGACATGTTTTCTTGCAATAAGATGCGTTTGTCCGTTCTCCCAACGTATTGTACCTTGAAATATGCCACCTCTTGGACAAACAAACACTTGTGTGTCCTTACTAGCAGCCAATTTTATCTTATATAGTATACCATAATTTCCATAATTAACAGCTGTCTTTCCTGTTAGATTATCTTTCCCTTGAACCCAATCTCTTTCTTCATCTTCAATCAAATAATAACTATTTTTCTCCCCTGTCAGCCATATATATTGATATTTTGTTAAGCACGGAAAAGTCCCTCTAGGTGCTAAATCCATATCTAACACCTTTAGACTATCTATACTTTCTAAGCTTGCCTCTTTTTCTATTACTGAAAACGTGACTTCTAAATAATCTGTTGTATAAAAGTCTAACATACCCGAAAGAACCATTTGTTGTTTCCATTCATAAGGCGTCGAATCATATAACATCATACACTCATTTGGCTCTAAAAAATATACTTTTGATGTATGACATCTATAGTATGCATTTAAAAGTCTATTGCCTGCTTCCAAATAATGATAAAGAGGGGGTGCACAACCTTCTTTATCTACAATCATCATTTGTGGTTTCAATGAATTATTTTTTACTGTAATAAGTAATTTTTTATCATTTTTTCCTGTGGCATTTACATGATGAAAAACCATTCTACTTCTTCCACATACTTTCTCTCTATATAAAACACCGGTTTCTTTTACAGTTTCCGGTGAATTACTTAATATAAGTACCCCCTCTTCTCCTAAAATTTCAAAAGGTATAATTTGCTCATAATCTTCATACCCTGGTATGCACACTGCTTGTATATTCCAATTTATCGTTAGTATCATACCTATCACAAGATAGATTACACCTCTATTCATAGAACCTCCTAATGAGTTTATTGTATTTAAAAAGAGTATATGTGTACTGCTACATATACTCTTTTTATTTTTACATATTTTATAAGGTCCTATTCTTAGTATGCTCTTATGCCTTTACTATTTTTCTCATTTTTTCCACTGAAATTGGTGGGTTTTGACTATGGATAATACGATGACAGTTACAACATACTGGAATTAAATCTTGTACAGGATGTGTATCTTCTTTAATTTCTTCATCTGTGCCATTCACATTATGAACTTCTATACAATCTTCGTAAGCTTCTCCATAAGTATATCCAAAATCAAAGCCACATATATCACAAATTGCCCCATAATACTCAAGACATTCTTTTTTAATACGTGCTTTATAATCTAAAGCGCCTTCTTCTGGTTGTGTTTCCTCTAATTTTACTTCTTCTTTTATTTCCTCTACAGGTTGAACGATTTTTGCCTCACTTGCTGTAGGTATTTTCTGAATGGCCTCTTCTTTAATTGGTACAATTGTTTTTTCTACTTGTGATTCTTCTGAATGCGTTTCAATTTTTTTAGTAGGACTTATTATGTTCTCTTTTTCTACCTTTGGTTGTTCTTCTACTTCTTCTTTAGTAGGTGTTGGTGACATAATTGCTTCAAATAGTCGATCAAATGCTGATAAGCTTTCTTCTTTTTTAGTCCCAGCATTTTCTGATGCTTTTTCTATTTTAACAATTTGTTCTTCCTCTACCGTCTGAAGCTCTTTTTGAGCTTGCACCTCAACTGCCTCAATTTTCCCAGCTTCAATCAGCTCTTTTATTGCCACTCTTAAATCATTCTTTAAGCTCCATTCAAACGCTGAATTATCTTTTAATCCACCATTAAATAATAAATGCCACCAAATAGGTTTACCATCTTCTCCTGTAGGAACATCTACTTTTAACTCCATTTTTATACGTTTACCTAATGCAGTCGTTACTTCTTTATATGGATAAGTACTTGAATAGCCTTTTTCTGCACTTAATTCTTTCGGTCCCACTTGATCTCCAATTGCATAAATACGTAGAAGTAAATCTAGATTATTTGCTGTTACAACGTTAGTATTTGTTAACACACGTTTCCAATCTTCTACTGTAATACCAACCGATTTTTGATATACAGGATATTCTTTTTTCTTCATCTTTGGTAAGTAGAGTTCTTTTTGTTTTAAAAGTTCAGCAAGATCTATTTTTTCTTCTTCCTCTTCATCAAAATAGCCTGTGGTTTCTTCTACCTCCTCAATTTTATTAGGCGCATAACTATACTCTTTTAATTTACGGTCACAAAAGCTTAAAATATCTTCACTAAATAAAATGCGATATTGCTCTTTAGTAATAAGCGCCTCTACTGATAAATCTAGACGTTCTTTTTCCCATAATATTGCAAAATCCTGTACATTACTTTCTGTACTAATGTATTTTACTGCTGCCTCATATCCACCGTATCTATTGATATAATCCATAAGTCTTGTAGGTTTGTATTTTACGGACTTAATAATTTGCTTATATAAGTCAATTATCTCTTGGTGGAATAATTTTTTGAGTTGTTCTGTGTTTGTTTCCGTCATAATTACTACCTCTACTTTAAAGAATTCACACTAGACCACATTAAAATGACACTGTATCTTATCCAGTGTCATTGCAATAGTCTATCCAATTTATAATAAAATATTAGCCTCTAAATCCGTTTGCTTAAATTCATTTTACTTATGCAAACGTGATTTCTTTCATTTCCTTAATAAGTATAACATACTTTTTTTAGGCTTCATAGCAAAACTCTTTTATTTTAAAAAGTTTTTACTTAATACACAAGAAAAGTGTTTGTAAGTTATAAACTTACAAACACTTTTCTTAATTTTAGTATTCCATTTGTGCTAAACGCTTGTATGCCATATATCTTTCTTTGGCTTGTTTTTCTGCCATTTGGAACATTTCTTCAGCTTGCTCTGGATATTGTTTTAAGATTGCTGCATAACGTACTTGACCCATAATGAAATCTCTAAAGCTTTCAGTTGGTTCTTTTGAATCTAAAGTAAATGGATTTTTACCTTGTTCTTCAAGTAATGGGTTAAAACGATATAAGTGCCAGTAACCTGATTTAACAGCATCACCCATCACTGAAATTGATTTACCCATACCACATTTAAGGCCATGACTAATACATGTTGCATATGCAATAATAATTGATGGACCATCATAGTTTTCAGCTTCTAACATAGCTTTAACTAATTGATTTTTATCCGCTCCCATAGCAACTTGTGCAACATATACATTACCATAAGACATCATCATACGACCTAAATCTTTTTTACGTGTACGTTTACCTGCTGCAGCAAACTTAGCCATAGCTGACATTGGTGTTGATTTAGATGCTTGACCACCTGTATTTGAATAGATTTCCGTATCAAATACAAGTACATTTACATTTTCACCTGACGCAAGAACGTGGTCTAATCCACCGTAACCGATATCATATGCCCATCCGTCTCCACCAATGATCCATTGTGAACGTTTTACAAGATAATCTCTTCTTTCATCAACTTGTTTAAGTGCTGCTTGAGCTTCTGGTAATGTAATCACATTATTATCTAAAATAGCTTCAATTTCACGGCTATATACTTTTGAAAGCTCACCGTTTTCTTTATTTTCAATCCAGTTTTGGATACTTTCTTTACTTGCTTCATCAATTGCAAGATTTGCTACTTCACTTAAGCATTCTGCAATACGATTTCTCATTTGGTTAACAGCAAGCATCATACCAAGACCATATTCAGCATTATCTTCAAATAATGAGTTCGCCCAAGCTGGACCTTTGCCTTCATGATTTGTAGTATAAGGTGTAGAAGGTGCTGAACCTCCCCAGATTGATGAACATCCTGTTGCATTAGCAATCATCATACGGTCACCAAATAATTGTGTTAAAAGTTTCATATAAGGTGTTTCACCACAACCTGCACATGCTCCTGAGAATTCCATAAGAGGTGTTTTAAATTGACTATCTTTAACTGTTTTACCAGCTACAAGATCTCCTTTGTATGAAACTTTATCAGAAACTGCAAAATCCCAATTTGGAATTTCTTTTTCTACTTGAGTTGCAAGTGGTTTCATTTCGAGTGATTTTGTTTTAGTTGGACAGATATCTACACAGTTACCACATCCTGTACAATCTAATGTACTTACTTGCATTCTAAATACAAGTCCATCAAATCCTTTACCAATTGCTTTTTTAGCTTCAAATCCTTCTGGTGCATTTTTCATTTCTTCTTCAGAAACTAATACTGGACGAATACATGCATGTGGACATACAAATGCACATTGGTTACATTGAATACATGTATCAACATTCCATTCTGGTACATTAATACCTACACCACGTTTTTCATAAGCTGCTGTACCTGCTGGGAATGTACCATCTTCGATGCCATTAAATGCACTTACTGGTAATTTATTTCCTTCTTGACGATTCATAGGTTCAACAATTTGTTTAATGAAATCTGGTTTTGAGTTTTCTTCCACTTTTTCATCTACTGCATCAGCCCATGATGCTGGTACGTCAATTTTAACAAGCGCTTTCATACCTGCTTCAACCGCTTTGTAGTTCATCTCTACAACATCTTGACCTTTTTTACCGTAAGCTTTTTCAATAGATTTTTTAAGATATGCTACTGCTTCATCTTCTGCAATAATATTAGCAAGTTTAAAGAATGCAGCTTGCATAATCATATTAACACGTTTACCTAAACCAATTTCAGCAGCAATACCTACAGCATCAATTGTGTAGAAATTAATATTGTTTTCAGCAATATAACGTTTCATGCTAGCTGGAAGTTTAGTTTCTAATTCTTCTGGTGACCATAAACAGTTAAGCACAAAGTCTCCACCTGTTTTTAAGCCTTTAAGTAAATCATATTCATTTACATAAGCTTGTTGTGAACATGCAATATAATCTGCTTCATCAATAAGGTAAGTACTACGAATTGGTTGGTCTCCAAATCTTAAGTGAGACATTGTAATACCACCTGATTTTTTAGAATCATATGCAAAATAAGCTTGTACATATTTATTTGTGTGTTCACCAATAATTTTAATAGCTTGTTTATTAGCACCTACTGTACCATCTGAACCAAGTCCCCAGAACTTACATCTTACTGTACCTGGATCTACAATTTTTAAAGTTTCATTTACTGGAATAGATGTGTAAGTTACGTCATCTTCAATCCCTACTGTAAATTGATCTTTTGCATCTTCTAATTTTAAGTTTTCAAATACTGCTTTAATATCAGATGGTTTCACATCTTTTGAACCAAGTCCATAACGTCCACCAATAATAACTGGTGCATTTTCTTTTCCATATAATGCGCCCTTAACATCTAAGTATAAAGGTTCACCTAAAGCACCTGGCTCTTTTGTTCTATCTAATACACATATTTTTTGTACTGTTTTTGGAAGTGCTTCTAAGAAACGTTCTGTTGCAAAAGGACGGAATAAGTGAATTTTTACAAGTCCGTATTTTTCACCTTGTGCATTTAATGTATCAATTACTTCCTCAATTGTTTCTGTAACAGAACCCATTGCAACAATTACATGTGTTGCATCTTCTGCACCATAGTAATTGAATAAACTATACTGACGACCTGTAAGTTCATTCATTTTTTGCATATATTCTTCAACAATTGGAACAATATTATTGTAAAATTTATTTGATGCTTCTCTTGTTTGGAAGTAAATATCATCATTTTGAGCTGTTCCTCTTGTTACAGGATGGTTTGGAGAAAGTGCTCTTGCTCTAAACTCTGCTAAAGCTTCTTGATCAACAAGTTCAGCATAATCACTATATTCTAATACTTCAACTTTTTGAATTTCATGAGATGTTCTAAATCCATCAAAGAAGTGTACAAATGGTAATCTACCTTTAATTGCAGCAAGGTGTGCTACTGGTGCAAGGTCTGCTACTTCTTGTACTGAACCTGATACAAGCATTACACAGCCTGTTTGTCTAGCTGCCATAACGTCTTGATGATCACCAAAAATAGATAATGCTTGTGCAGCAAGCGCACGTGCACTTACATGGAATACACCTGGTAAAAGTTCACCCGCTACTTTATACATATTAGGAATCATAAGAAGTAAACCTTGTGATGCTGTAAAAGTAGTTGTTAATGCTCCAGCTTGAAGTGATCCATGAAATGCCCCTGCAGCCCCAGCTTCAGATTGCATTTCTACCACTTTAACAGTTTGTCCAAAAATATTTTTTCTATTTTGTGCTGACCAATCATCTACTACTTCTGCCATTGTTGAAGATGGTGTAATAGGATAAATTGCAGCTACATCAGTAAACGCATATGCAACATGTGCAGCTGCTGTATTACCGTCTATAGTCATAAGTTGTTTTGCCATAGTTTGTCCCTTCTTTCAAGTAATTATATAACTGTTACTAATTTAATATAATTACATTCATTCTTTAACCTTACTAACAAATAATAATTATTATTTAACTATCATTTATGGTTATCATAACATTGTTTTTTATATTTTTCACGTACTTTTTTTAGTACATATAAAATAGCCTAATTTACTTGACATTAGTGCCTTTTATTTTATAATAGTTATTATCTTTTAAGTTTTAATGTTATTTTAATCTTTTAATAACTTATATTAAATCATTTATAAGGAGATTAGTATATGCCTCATATTTTAAATATTACACCTGATTTTTATTGGATTGGTGCTTTAGATCCAACACTTCGTACATTTGATATTGTAATGACTACAGAGTTTGGTACAACTTATAATGCTTATTTATTAAATACTCCTGAAGGGTGTATTCTTTTTGAAACTGTTAAAGATAAATGTTTTGATGAATACTTAGAAAAAATTAAATCAATAACTAGTTTAGAAAACATTAAATATATTGTTGTTGATCATACAGAACCAGATCATGCTGGATCTGTAGCCAAACTCCTTCAATATACACCAAATGCTACAGTTATTGGTAGTTCTATTGCCTTAAAATATCTTAGTGAGATTATGAATTGTCCATTTAATAGTAAAGCTGTTAAAGATGCTGATACACTATCATTTGGTGGTAAGACAATTCGTTTTATGAGTGTGCCACAACTTCATTGGCCAGATACAATGTATTCTTATATTGAAGAAGACCAATTACTTATAACTTGTGACTCATTTGGTGCCCATTATTCAGATGAAAGAGTATTTAAAAACCTATTAGAACCTGAAAAAGAATCTGATTATGTTTCAGCCTATAAATATTACTATGATATGATTATGGGTCCATTCAAACCATTTGTTTTAAAAGCATTAGATAAAATTGAATCACTTGATATTCAATTTATCTGTCCTGGTCATGGTATGATTTTAGATCAAAGTAACATCTCAAAATACATCGAACTTTACCGTACTTGGAGTACACCTATTAAACCAAGTGCTCGTATTATTGTTGCTTATGTATCTGCTTATGGCTATACAGAAAAAATGGCTACTGCAATTGCTAATGGTATTAAAGCTAGTGGTTACCAAGGTACAGTAGAGCTTATTAATTTAGAAACAACAAGTGTTTCTGATGCTATGGCTAAAATTAATGACTCAGAAGGTCTCCTTCTTGGTTCACCTACAATTTTAGCTGATGCTTTACCACCTATTTGGCAAGTTCTTATTTCACTAAATCCAGTTCTTCATAAACATCTTCATGTAGGATGTTTTGGTTCATACGGTTGGAGTGGAGAAGGTGTTACACATATGGCTGAACGTCTTAAATCTTTAAAATGCAAGATGCCTGTTCCAGCCTTATCTCTTCTTTTTAATCCAAGCGATGAAGAACTTGTAACTTGTCAAAAGTTTGGAGAACAATTTGCTCAATCTTTTATGAATTAGTTTAATTAAAGACTGATATCTAGTAAGATATCAGTCTTTAATTAAACTCTTTTATAGATCCTCTTAAAAAGCTTATTGTACAATAAACAAATTGTCTTTAATTCTTATATTTTGAATATTCACTTACAGCAATTGGTCAAGAAATGTTACCTTTGCTTAAAAGTATGTATGATTATGGCATTACCTATAATCGCCCTCAAAAATCATAAAAAATAGCTCTTCATAAATCAATGAAGAGCTATTTTTTATCTTATCATTTTGAATGACAATTCTTAGCAGAGCTACATCCTGAACAACCACATCCACAAGTATTTTTTCCTTCTTTATGAGCTTTAATTTTTTTATAAATAATAAGTCCCATAAGTCCAAATATAATAGCTGCAATAATAATTGTTGCTAACATGCGCTCACCCTCTTTCTATTAAACTTCTAAACTTGGCTCACCACTTACTTTCTTTTTTGATTTTCCTATCGTTAATACAGCTATAATAACTGCAACTACAATAACAATTGCAATAATTGCTTCTATTGTACTGCCACCTAGGAAAATTGCAGAACCTACTTTATTAATAACAAGTGCTACTAAATAAGCTGTAAGCGTTTGGAAACCAATTGTAATCCATGTCTATTTTGCTGATCCCATTTCTCTTCTAATTGCACCAATTGCTGCAAAACATGGTGCACAAAGCATGTTAAATGCCATAAATGAATAAGCTGAAACTGTTGAAAAGTTAGCAGCAATCATAGCTAATAAATCTGCTGATTCTTCTGTTGCATCAGTAATGCCATAAATAACACCATAAGTAGCTACAACATTTTCTTTTGCAATTAAACCTGTAACTGTTGCAATTGCTGCTCCCCAATCACCAAATCCAAGTGGGGTAAAAATTGGAGCAATCACACCGCCAATGCTTGCTAAAATACTTTGATCTGCATCTACCATCTCTAGTGACCAGTTAAATGATTGTAGGAACCAAATAATCCCACAGGCTACAAAAATAATAGTACCTGCCTTAATTATAAAGGCTTTCCCTCTATCCCACATATGAATAAGAACACCTTTAGCACTAGGAACATGATAACTTGGAAGCTCCATAACAAATGGTGCTACCTCACCAGCAAAAGTACTTGTATGCTTTAAAATAATACCACAAATAATAACCATTGCAATACCCATAAAATAAATAGTAGGTGCTACCCATGATGCTCCGCCAAATAATGCCCCTGCAAACAATGCAATAATTGGAAGTTTAGCACCACATGGAATAAAAGTTGTAAGCATAATTGTCATTTTACGGTCTTTATCATTTTCAAGCGTACGAGATGCCATAATTCCTGGTACACCGCAACCAGAACTAATTAACATTGGAATAAATGATTTTCCTGAAAGTCCAAATCTTCTAAAAATACGGTCCATGATAAATGCAACACGTGCCATGTAACCACAATCTTCTAGTATTGCTAATAATAAGAATAATAACATAATCTGTGGTACAAAACCAAGGACTGCTCCTACTCCACCAATTAATCCATCAACTACAAGTGCTGTAAGCCATGGTGCAACATTGGCTGTTTCCATAAAGCTTTGAATATTTCCCTGAATCATTTCACCAAATAAAACATCATTTGTCCAGTCTGTAACAATTGTCCCTAGTGAACTTACAGAGATATAATAAACGAGCCACATAATTACCATAAATATTGGTAATGCTAAAATACGATTTGTTACAATCTTATCTATTTTATCTGATGTTGTATCACTTCCTTTTTTAGCTTTATGTACGGATTGCCCTACTACATTTCCAATGTAGGCATATCTTTCACCAGTAATAATACTTTCTGAGTCATCATCAAGTACCTTTTCACATTGCTCAATACACTGATTGATTTTTTCTCTTACTGAGTGATTTAATTTTAATGATTTAACAACCTCTTCATCTCTTTCAAAAAGTTTAATAGCTAGCCATCTTTTTGGAGTATTTATATTTACCTTTGAAGATTCGATCATTTTTTCAATTTCACTTAAAGAAACCTTTATTTCTTCCATTACAGGTAATGTAAATTCTTGTGATTTTCTTTGTTTAGCTAATTCAATAGCCTTTTGTGTCACTTCATCAATACCTTGTCCTTTTAACGCTGATATTTCTATAACAGGGCATCCTAAAAGTTTAGAGAGCTTTTTACAATCTAATGTATCCCCATTCTTTCTTATAAGATCCATCATGTTAAGTGCCACGACTGTTGGCACTCCTAATTCTAATACTTGAGTTGTTAAATATAAATTTCTTTCTATATTGGTTGCATCAATAATATTAATAATAGCATCTGGCCTGTCTTCTAAAATAAACCTTCTTGTAACCACTTCTTCTAATGTATAAGGAGATAACGAATAGACTCCAGGTAAGTCAACAATCTCTACTTCTTTATTTTTTCTATATTTTCCTGATTTCTTTTCTACTGTAACTCCTGGCCAGTTTCCTACATATTGAGTCGCACCTGTTAATCCATTAAATAAGGTCGTTTTCCCACTATTAGGATTCCCCGCTAAACCTATCTTAATCGACATATTATCTTCCTTCCTTTTTATTCTACAATAATCATTTCTGCATCGGCTTTTCGTAATGAAAGCTCATAATTTCTTACGGTTACTTGAATAGGATCTCCTAGAGGCGCTACTTTACGAACAAAAATATCACATCCTTTTGTGATTCCCATATCCATAATTCTTCTGCGAACAGCTCCCGTCCCTTCAATTTTTACAACACGTACAACTTCCCCACATCTTATTTCCTTAAGATTTTTCAATTTATTCTCCTCCTTCTAGACCATAATACGACTAGCCATAGATTGACCTAATGCCACACGTGAATCTTTCACATTCACAATCATATTCTCACCATTCTTAGAAATAATAGTCACTTGTTCACCTACTACAAATCCTAAAGAATTTAAAAACCTTTTTGTCTCATCATTTCCAGTAATTTTTCTAATTGGATAAACGTCTCCTTCTTGTGCTATGATTAATGACATTTTTATTCCTCCTTTTCCCACATATATACCCTCACTTATAATTTAACTTCATATATTGATAATGAGTTTCATTGATTTATATTATAGAATGTCATTTTTATTTTGTCAACTATTTCAAATAATCTGTCTTCTATTAAAGCTATATTTTTGTTTTTATTAATGTCGATATATACAATAACTACCATTATAAGGAGGTAGCTCTATGCTAACTTTTAAATTTGACTGGGATCCATTACTAGAACTCCATATCCCTAATCTAGATAAACAACACCAACATTTCTTTAAACTAGGTCGCCATATTGAGCAACTTCTACTTGTATATTGTGCAGGTATAACAGATACTGAACTCCTTAATTTACTTTATGAATTGCGTGATTACATTACTTATCACTTTTATGAAGAAGAAAAAGTTATGGAAGAACTTTCGTTTCCTGATATAGAAGCTCATAAATTAGAGCATCAACAATTCTTAAAATATATTAATGGTATTAATTACACAAAACTCTGCCAACATCCATATGAAGAATTGTCCCTTATTAAGGAAAAAATGGTTGATTGGACTTTTTCACATATCGTACAACAAGATCAAAAACTCACTGAATATTATAAAAAATAATTTTTAATTAAAACTTGTCCCATATTAACCCCAAAAAGGGAGCTTTCAGTTTTACGAAAGCTCCCTTTTTATTTAGGTCCATTATACGCTTCTTTTAGTACCCTTTTCCCATTTACTGCCACAATTTGATTACTTTGTAATTCATAGGCTCTTTTTATCTGATCCTTTTTACTGATATCAAATAAATCTATTTGATTTCTTTCTGGAAAATATTGATCCAATAATTTTAGTTCTAACTGCTCTTGTGTCTCTATTTGTCCATCACTTAAAATATGCTTTACTTCATAGCCCTTATCTTTTAATGCACGTGCCACTAGTGTACTTCTATGACAGTCTTTAGGCGCTTTCTCTGCACACATAAAAGCAATATGATACCCCTTTTCCAAACCTCTAATCATTTGCTCTATGCCTTCTTTAAATTCTGACAACTGTGCAACTTTTGTTAAATCTAGATATCCTTCTTTATTTAATAACGTACTATTAGGCCTAACAATCCCAAATGCTTCTTTCATTTGACGATACATAATGCCATGGCTATTTAGAAAATACTTTAGTGGCTCTTTATTAAATTGTGGATGAAATTTTGAATAAGCCACGGTTCTAACATCAATGACATATTGAATTTGATATTGTTGCAATAATTTTAAAAAACTCTCTTGAGTATGATGTGCATAGCCAATTGTATAAGCACATTGTTTCAACTTGTCCACCTCTAACGTTCTTTAATTGTAGTTACTTTTTGAGGCTTACGATTTTCTATAATACTCCCTCTAAGCTTGTCTTTATCATATAGCATTGTAATATAGATATTTTTTTCGCCACCTCTTGCTCTATAATAACAAATTGTTTCACCTTTTTTCATCTTTTTTCCTCCTTAATTTACCCATTCCTGTATTTTTCACTAAAACTAGCATATCATAAATCGAACACTAGTTCTAGCCCCTTTATAAAATTTATTTATATTAATTAAAATATGCCTATTCTTTTAAATTTATTCTTAGATTTGAATATAGATTTTACAAATAAAAATTATAGTTATTCATCAACCTTATTAATATGAAATCATTAAGAGAACCTAAATTAAATAGATGAATAACTCAAGTTTATAATTGGTTTTTCTATATAAGTTCATACTTATCTATAGTTTTAATATTTTTACTTTTTAATATTGTATATATTTTCATTTTTAGTTATGATGTATTAGAAACAGACAATCTAGGAGGACATTATGGATTTATTTATAAAACGTATAAAGAAAATTAGTTTACGTTATCTTATTTTCTGCAAATGGCTAATTCTTGCTTGTATTGTTGGTATAATTGTTGGATGTACGGGAACACTTTTTCACTATTCTATCTGTATTGCAACATCCTTTAGAGAAACCTATAGCTGGCTCATTTTCTTTTTACCTATAGCCGGTATATTCATTGTATTTTTATATGGGTTATCTTCTTCTTCAGATGATATGAGTACTAATCTAGTTCTTGAATCTATTCGCTCATCAAAACACTTACCACTAACTATGGCACCACTTATTTTTATTTCTACTACTTTAACACATTTAGTGGGTGGGTCATCTGGACGTGAAGGTGCTGCTCTTCAATTAGGTGGGAGTTTA
>JAFOHG010000029.1 GCA_017421915.1 Cellulosilyticum sp.
GATATCAATTTTAACACCTGTTTCATCAATGATACGATTAATCATTTTACCTTTTGGTCCGATTACATCACTGATTTTTTCTGGATCAATTGTAAGTTGTGAAATCACTGGTGCATATGGTGATAAATGATCACGTACTGTAGGAATTGCTTTAAGCATAATTTCATCCATAATATAAAGTCTTGCTTTACGTGTATTTTCTAAAGCACCTTTAATAATTTCTGGTGTTAACCCTTGAATCTTCATATCCATTTGAATAGCAGTGATTCCTTTGTGTGTTCCACCTACTTTAAAGTCCATATCACCAAAGAAGTCTTCAAGACCTTGGATATCTGTAAGAAGTACGAAATCTTCATCTGTTTCACCTGTTACAAGACCAACTGAAATACCAGCAACTGGTGATTTAATTGGTACACCTGCAGCCATTAAGGATAATGTTGAACCACAGATACTTGCTTGTGAAGTTGAACCGTTTGAACTTAATACCTCAGATACAGTACGAATAGCATATGGGAATTCTTCTTCTGATGGAAGAACTGGTATAAGTGCTCTTTCTGCTAAAGCACCATGTCCAATTTCACGACGTCCTGGTGCACGAGGTGCACGTGCTTCACCTACTGAATATGGTGGGAAGTTGTAGTGGTGCATATAACGTTTAGAAACTTCTAACTCATCTAATCCATCTAATGTTTGCATTTCAGATAAAGCTGCTAAAGTCGTTACTGTAAGTACCTGTGTTTGGCCTCTTGTAAATAAACCAGTACCATGTACTCTTGGTAATAAATCTACTTCAGCTGCTAAATGACGAATCTCATCTAATTTACGACCATCTGGACGTTTATGATCTTTTAAAATCATACGTCTTACTGTTTTCTTTTCAAATTGATAGAAAGCATCTTCTAAGTAGTCAAGATATTCTTCTTTTTCATTATTTGTTAAAGTTTCAATAACACGTTCTTTTAATGCTTTAAGCTGTACTTCTCTTACTTGCTTATCATCAGTAAATACAGCATTTTCCATCTCTTCATCACCAATAAGTGCAGTGATTTCTTTATAAATTTCTTCTGGTACAGCAAATTTTACATAATTTGTGTCTTTTTCTTTACCACAATCTGCTTTAATTTCTTCAATGAATTTTACAACTTGTTGGTTAAATTCATGTGCTTTCATAATGGCATCATACATAACATCTTCTGGCACCTCGTTTGCACCTGCTTCAATCATCATAACTTTATCTTTTGAAGAAGATACAGTAAGAGCCATATCTGAAACTTGGCGTTGTGCTTGAGTTGGGTTAAATACTAACTCCCCATCAACTAATCCTACTTGTACAGAACCTACTGGACCTGCAAAAGGAATTTCTGAAATATCTACAACTAATGAAGCTGCAATCATTGCTGTTACTTCTGGACTACAATCTTGATCTACAGACATAACAGTTGTTGTAATAACCACATCGTTACGATAATCTTTAGGGAAAAGTGGACGCATTGGTCTATCAATGACCCTTGATGTTAAAATAGCCTTTTCAGAAGGACGTGATTCACGTTTAATATAACCTCCTGGAAGTCTACCTACTGAATAAAATTTTTCTTCATAATTTACGCTAAGTGGAAAAAAGTCTACTCCCTCTTTTGGTTCTTCTGATGCAACTACTGTAGCTAAAATAACAGTATCACCATATTTAACCATAGCTGCACCATTTGCAAGACCAGCTACTTTACCAATTTCAACTGAAAGCTCTCTACCCGCTAACATAGTTGAATAATTTTTAACCATAATTATTTCTCCTCTCAATTTATACATTTCATTAAATCTATTATCTTGAAGAGAAATCATTGTTGCGCAATCTTATAGTAGACTTAAGTTTTCTATAGGTCTATTATAACATTGCACAAATTAAATCATTTCTCCTCAAAATCTAGAATAAACATAACTTTTATTTTTGAATTGATAAAAAGGGCGGAATACTCCGCCCTTCCTTATATTATTTTCTGATTCCAAGTTCAGCAATGATTGAACGGTATCTTTCGATATCTGTTTTGATTAAGTAGTCAAGAAGACCTCTTCTTTTACCTACCATCATTAATAAACCACGACGAGAGTGGTGGTCTTTTTTGTGTGTTCTTAAGTGATCTGTTAAGTGGTTGATTCTTTCTGTTAATAAAGCAATTTGAACTTCTGGAGAACCAGTGTCATTTGTTCCTCTACCATATTTTGCGATTAATTCTTGTTTACGTTCTTTAGTCATTGTAAATTCCTCCTAAATTTTATTTATGCCTCTCACTAAGAATGGGTCGGAGCGTCCCTAGACTGAGTGAAGGTATATAACATCTAAAAGTATATCATAAGTTGTTTTATTTTGCAATCCCGTTTACAGACTCCTTAAAAATTTGTAGAACTCGCTCTTTATCGCAAGAAATTTGTGCCTGAAGAGCCTCAATACTATCAAACTTTTGCTCTGGTCTAATAAAATGATAGAAATCTACTTCTACTTCTTCACCGTATAGGGTTTCATTAAAGTCTAAAATATGTGTTTCTATCATTTTTTTCTCACCATTTACTGTAGGATTATATCCAATATTAGTCATTCCCAAAAATGTTTTAGAATATACTTTAACTTTTGTTGCATATACACCATTAGGTGGGTAAACTCTATCTGGATCTGCAATCAAATTAATCGTTGGAAAACCTATAGTACGCCCTAATTGCTTTCCTTGTACCACATTTCCAACAATCATATATGGATGACCCAACATCTCATTAGCTTTTTCTATTTTTCCAGTTAATATAAGTTGCCTAATTTGTGAACTTGAAATCATTTGATTCTTTTCCATAACTGCCTCTATCACGTGTACCTCAACATTGTAGGTTTTTCCTAAGCCCTTTAGAAAACTTGGATTTCCTATCTTATCTCTTCCAAAATAATAGTTGCTTCCTACTACTAAAACACGTGCCTTCAATTGTTCTATTAAAATTTTTGTAAAAAATTCTTCAGGACTAATACTTGCAAATTCTTTTGTAAAAGGATACTCCACAAGTACATCCATGCCAAGGTGCTGTACCATTCGTTTCTTATCTCTTCTAGACATTAAGAGTGATTTGGGTTGATTTCCAATAACCCATGTAGGATGAGGATAAAAAGAAAAAACCACTGTTTCAAGCCCTTTTTTATGTGCTTCTTGCCTAGCAACTTTAAATAACATTTGATGTCCCTTATGTACACCATCAAAATTACCGAGTACAACAACACATTCTTTATGTCTTTTTATATCAGCAGTGCTATAACTATACTGCATTTTTACACCTCGCACCATGAATTCTATTATATATCTTTTACTATATCATGCATTCAGGCTTTCATCAAAGGGTTTACCTCTTAAAATAATAAAGAAATACTTAAACATAAAAAATCACCCTATTAAAGAGTGATTTTTATAATCTCACGATTCTATTCAATAGTGTTTATTTAAAGAGAAAACATTTTTTCAACCTCTAGCAATTGACGTTTTTCATTCCACTTATACAGTGCAACAAATTTTTCATCTTGATTATAAATACGAATGAATGCCCCATCGCTATAGTCTATTTTTTCTTTTAGATGATTTGGCAATAATGGATTGCCATTTGCCAAATACTTTTGTCCACTCTCTTTAATTTGTGCTTTTTTATAATGTGCAAATAAAACCTCTAAACTGTGTAAATAAGAATTAATCTCTGCTTTATGAATCTCTAATTCATCTAACGTAATACTTTGATTTAATGTAAATGCTCCTACTTGAGTTCTAAGTAGATACCCCATATGTGCTCCACAGCCTAACGCTTTTCCTATATCTGTACATAAAGTACGAATATAAGTTCCTTTAGAACATTTTACTCGAATTCTAAAACGTTTTTCATCAATCCATTCAATAATATTACAACTATAAATAATTACTTCTCTACTTGGTCTTTCTATAACAATACCCTGTCTAGCAAGTTCATAAAGTCTAACACCATTTACTTTAATTGCAGAATACATTGGTGGTGTTTGCACATAGTTTCCAACAAATGATGCAACAACAGCTTCTATTTGTTCTTTTGTTACATTAACTTCTTTCTCTTCTAATATTTCTCCAGTTGCATCTTCTGTAGTAGTTGTTGCTCCTAATATCACTTCTGCTTCATAACATTTATCTGCATCTGCTAAATAATTAACTGCTTTAGTTGCAGCACCAATACAAATAGGCAAAACCCCTTCTGCATCTGGATCTAATGTTCCTGTATGGCCAATT
The DNA here is from genome assembly GCA_017421915.1 of Cellulosilyticum sp. GTDB lineage: Bacteria > Bacillota > Clostridia > Lachnospirales > Cellulosilyticaceae > Cellulosilyticum. The sequence goes on from JAFOHG010000029.1 coordinate 4,275, forward strand.
TTTCGTTCTCTCAAAATTCCTCTTGCTTTTGCAACAACATCATGAGAAGTAAATCCTTTTTTCTTATAAATACTAATAATTCCGTTTAGCATAATGATCCTTTCATCATTTCATCTAAAGGAACTTGTCGAAGTAGTTCATGTACCATTTTCACTGCTTCTTCGAAGTTACCTTCTATTGTAGCTCCTGCTGCCCTAATATGACCACCACCACCTATAGATGCTGCTAATTTTGCTACATCATATGGAGGATTACTACGGAAACTTACTTTATAGTGCTGTGCATCTAAAGGATACATAAAAATAGCTAAATCGCAACCTTTTATATTTTTTATAGTACTAACAATACTACCCAAATCCTCTTTAGTTGCACCTTTATCTAACATTTCCTCTAAGGTTACATAAGTCATATAATAAGGTTTTTCCCATAGCTGCTCTAAATGTCCTATTGCGATAGCTTCCATTATGGTTGCTATCTTAGACTTTTCATACATATGTTTATAATATACCTTTGTAAATGAAAAAGGTATTTTCATAAGCTGCGCAACAATTTCATGTGTACGTGGCGTTGTACTGCTATGCATAAATCCACCTGTATCTGTTACGATTCCAGTATATAAACTACGCACAAGATGTTCCGATAATGGACACTGAGCTAAACATACTAAATCATAAACAATCTCACAACTTGCTGCAGCATTTCTTTGTACCTCATTATATTGTGCAAAGAAGTTATTGGTCCCATGATGATCAATATTAATAGTTATTTCTGCTTTCTCAAAGTCTTCTTGAAATTTGCCAAGACGCAAAGCATCTCCACAATCCACACTAATAAATGTATCATATTCAATAGTTGGTTCAAATGTAACTGACATTCCTTCCAATAAATCTTCGAAATCCTGTGGTATTTTTTCTAATAAAATTTGATGTGGAATATGTAGAAAGCCACATAAAGTGGCCATTCCTACAAGAGCACCTATAGCATCTCCATCCGGATTTGTATGAGCGCCTAATACTATTCCTTTTGCTGATTTAATCAGATTAATAATGGTTTCTTTCATTAACGTCCACTATCTTTAGCCATTACATCGCTAATTAATTTAGACATCTCAATACCACGTTCAATCGATTCATCTAATTTAAAGATAAGTTCTGGTGTATTTCTTAGATTAATACGTCGTGCAATCTCTCTACGAATAAAACCTTGAGCTTTTTGTAAACCTTCTAAAGCTGCTTGTTTTTTATTGTCTTGTAATACACTAATATATACTTTAGCTGTTTTTAAATCATTTGTTGTATCTACAGCTACAACACTAATCATTACATCTTGTACATTTGGATCTTTAATTTCAGTACGAATAACTTCTGAAATTTCTCTTCTCATTTCTTCATTAATTCTTGTTAATCTTTGGCTAGCCATATTTTCACATCCTTCTTTGATTGACACTTATCTAGGAACTTCTTCCATAATAAAGGCTTCTACTACATCGCCTTCTTTAATGTCATTGAATTTTTCAAACATAACACCACATTCGTAGTTTGTTGCAACTTCTTTAGCATCATCTTTGAAACGTTTAAGTGAAGCAAGATTTCCTTCATATACAACGATACCATCACGTACAATACGTACTCCTGCATTTCTTACCATCTTACCATCTGTTACATAAGCTCCACCAATTGTACCTAATCCAGATACTTTAAATGTTTGACGAATTTCAGCATGCCCTACTACTTTTTCAACGAATTCTGGGTCAAGCATACCTTTCATAGCTGCTTTGATATCATCAATTGCGTTATAAATAACACGATATAAACGAATATCTACTTCTTCTCTATCTGCCATAGCTTTTGTACTTGCTTCAGGACGTACATTAAATCCAATGATGATAGCACCTGATGCAGAAGCTAACTGAACATCAGATTCTGTAATAGTACCAACACCACCGTGGATTGTTCTAATTCTTACTTCTTCATTACTTAATTTTTCTAAACTTTGACGTACAGCTTCTACTGACCCTTGAACATCTGCTTTAATAATGATATTAAGATCTTTCATCTTACCTTCTTGAATTTGTGAGAATAAATCATCAAGAGATACTTTATTTGGTGTCTGACCAATCATTTGGATACGACCTTGTGCCTTGATACGTTCAGCAACTTGACGTGCTTGTTTATCACTATTAGCTACATAGAACATATCTCCACCTGTAGGTACTTCTGAAAGACCTAAAATTTCTACTGGCGTAGATGGTGTTGCTTTTTTAACTTGTTTGCCTTTGCTATCTACCATAGCTCTTACACGTCCATAAGCAGAACCTGCAACAATTGGGTCTCCTACTTGAAGTGTACCTGATTGAACAAGTACAGTTGCAACTGGACCACGACCTTTATCAAGTTGTGCTTCAATGATTGTACCACGTGCTTTACGTCTTGGATTTGCTTTTAAATCACTCATTTCGGCTACAAGAAGTACCATTTCTAATAAGTTATCGATACCTTCATGTTTAAGTGCAGATACTGGTACACAAATGATATCACCGCCCCAATCTTCTACAATAAGACCTTGATCAGCAAGTTCTTGTTTTACACGGTCTGGGTTTGCACTTGGTTTATCAATTTTATTCATTGCAACAATAATTTGTACATTAGCTGCTTTAGCATGGTTAATCGCTTCAATTGTTTGAGGCATTACACCATCATCTGCTGCTACTACTAAGATTGCAATATCTGTAACTTGTGCACCACGCATACGCATAGCTGTGAAAGCTTCGTGTCCTGGTGTATCTAAAAATGTAATTTTTTGTCCATTTAAGCTAATTGATGAAGCCCCAATGTGTTGTGTAATACCACCTGCTTCCCCTGTTGTTACATGTGTTGAACGAATAGCATCAAGAAGAGATGTTTTCCCATGGTCAACGTGCCCCATTACTACTACTACTGGCGGACGTTTTTCTAAATCTTTTTCATCATCAATTACTTCACCAAAAACTTCTTCCATCACATCTTTTTCTTCTTCTGGTTCTACTAAAACATCATATGTTTCAGCAAGTTCACTTGCTAATTCATAATCAATTTCTTGATTAATATTAGCAATTGTTCCTCTTTTCATAAGGGTTTTAATGATTTCTGTTGGTGCTACATTTAAAAGGCCCGCAAAATCTTTAATTGAAACTGTTGGTGGTAATTGAATTACCTTGATATCTTCTATTACTTCATCTCGTGTTGTTTGATTATTCATAGGCTTTGTTTCTTTTATACCTTTCTGTTTTTTTTGCTTTTTATTTTTATTCTTTTTAGGTGTTTGTTCACCTGATTTGGTTAACGCTTGGGTGTCTGTTATGTTTGATAATACGTCAATGGGTTTAACTATTTGCTGTCCTACAGTTTTCTTTTGCTCCTCTACTGGAACTTCTTCTGTCTGTGTCATCAAATGCTCTGTAGTGTTTTCTTCAATATTTACCGATTGATTAACTTCTTGATAATAACCAATAATAAGTTTAGCTTCTTCATCTTCTAATGTACTCATATGGCTATGTATCTCAAAACCATATTCTTTTAATTTGTCCATGATTTCTTTGGTTGAAATATTTAACTGTTTCGCTACTTCATATACCCTGACTTTAGACATATATCTACCTCCAAATGTTACGGATTAATTTGCTCATGAATCATCTGTTTGATTTTTGTTGCAAAATTTGTATCCACTACAGCAATAACTGCACGAGGTTCTTTTCCAAGTATACTTCCAAGCTTTTCTTTTGTTCCCCATTCCACATAAGGAATTTGACGATAACTTGTTTTATCCCCAAATAGCTTTTTTGTGTTATTGGATGCATCCGTTGCAACAATAACAACTTGTGCCTCTTTTTCAAGTACTGCTTTCTTACAAGCAAATTCTCCGGCTACTAGTCCTCTTGCTTTTTGACATAAAGCAATCATTTGATAAATTCTATTTTCCATCATAGCTTTCAAGCTCTTTCTTTAATTGTTCATAAATGGTTGGGTCTACAGCTGCTTTAAAAGAACGCTCAAGCCCTCTATTTTTTTCAGCTTTTGTTAGACAGTCACTATTAGGGCAAATATAAGCGCCTCTACCTGGCTTTTTGCCATGAAAATCTAAAGAAAAGTTACCTTCTTGGTCTCTTACAATACGAATCATTTCTTTTTTATTTTTCATTTCATTACAACCCGTACATTTACGCAAAGGAATCTTTCTTGGTTTCATATGACTACTCCCCTACTTCTTCATTTACATTAGCACTTTTAATATCAATTTTCCATCCTGTAAGTTTAGCTGCTAAACGTACATTTTGACCGCCTTTTCCAATTGCAAGTGTTAAAATGTTAGCTGGTACAAGAACTTTTGCATTACGCTCTCCATTTGTTTCATCTAATTCTACATCAAGAACTTTTGCTGGACTTAACGCTTCTTTAATGAACTCTTTTGGATCTTCATGCCAATGTACAACATCGATTTTTTCACCATTAAGCTCTTCTACAATGTTATTAATACGTTTACCTTTTTCACCGACACATGCACCAACTGAATCTACATTTACATCATTTGAGTAAACTGCAATTTTACTTCTTGAACCGGCTTCCCTAGCAATACTTTTAATAAGAACTGTACCTTCTTTAATTTCAACAACTTCTTGCTCAAATAAGCGTTTAACAAGCTCTGGATGGGTACGTGATACAATAACTTGGGCACCTGTATTTCTATTTTTACCTTCCATTTTGTTATCACTCTTATTAAAATCTCTTACATTAAGTAAGTAAAATGCTTTATAGCCTGTCATACCTTCGCCTTTTTCCATTTGCTCATCGAAGTTATCATTTGGCATTGCTTCTGTAGCAGGAAGTGATGCTTCAGTAAAGTCAAGTTGTACAATGTAACCATTTTTTTCCTTTCTTAAAACTTTACCTTTAATAATATCATTTAATTTAACGCTGTATTCTTCATACACCATTTGTCTTTCTGCTTCTTTAATCTTTTGAATAACAACTTGTTTTGCATTTTGAGCAGCAATACGGCCAAAATTTCTTGGTGTAATTTCTACATCAATGACATCTTCTACATCTACAATAGAATTTAATGCTTTTGCTTCAGTTAAGCCAATTTCAAGTAATTCATTCATTACTTCATCATCAGGTACAACCGTCTTTGAAGCATAAACTTGCACATCACCAGTTGATTCATCAATGTTAATTTTTAGATTTTGTTTAGCATTAGCACTCATGCCAAAATGCTTTTTACAAGCTACTTCAATAGATTGCTTAATAGCATCGATTAATTTTTCTTTATTAATACCCTTTGATTTAGCAATTTGATCAATTGCTGCAATAAAATCTTGATTCATTTTTATCCTCCTCCAAATGGCTAAAATGTAATAGCCAATCTAACTACTGCTACATCTTTCATCTCAAATTCAAGTGCACTGCCTTCATCATCAAGATAGAGTGTATCTTCTGTTTTATTTACAAGTGTAGCTGTATAATTCTTTTCACCATTTATAGCTTTATAAAGCTTAACATCTACTAACCTTCCCTTGAAATATTCAAATTCTCTATCTTTTTTTAAGACACGGTCTAATCCTGGCGAACTAACTTCTAATATATAAGGTTCTTTGATTGGATCCTCTTGTTCTAGTACTTTCTCTAAAGTACGACTTGTAATTTGACAATCTTGAATATTAATACCACCCTCTTTATCAATGTATATTCTTAAATAATAATTAGGGCCTTCTTTAACATACTCTACATCAATAAGTTCAAACTTAAATTCTGCAAGAATAGGTTCTAAATAACTTTCAATGGTCTCAACAATTTGTTTTTTATTCATGTTGCCATCCTTTCTTAATCTATAGTTTGACATAAACTTCAATATATATACATCTAAACAATACGAAAGAGTGGGTAAAAACCCACTCTTTCTGACACGTTCATGATTATAATAATTATATTATACTATTATTACTTATAAAAAGCAAGCTTTTATAAGAAGATGCCATATTCTAGAGTTTATGAACTTCTTCCATGAATGCTGCAAATAACTCTTCTTCTTTAACTTTCTTAATAATTTCACCTTTTTTAAAGATTAATCCTTCACCTTTTCCACCAGCAATTCCAATATCTGCTTCTCTAGCTTCTCCAGGTCCATTTACAACACAACCCATTACTGCAATTTTTAAATTCTTCTTTAAAGATTTAGTAGCTGCTTCTACTTTATTAGCAAGTTCAATAAGTCCAACTTCTGTACGTCCACAAGTTGGGCACGAAATAATCTCTACACCATATTGTCCAAGCCCTAATGATTGTAAGACATCTTGTGCACATTCAATTTCTTTAATTGGATCATCTGATAAAGAAACACGTATCGTATCCCCAATCCCTCTAGACAAAATAGCACCTAACCCTACCGAAGATTTAATAGTGCCTTTATACAACGTTCCTGCTTCAGTAATTCCTACATGAAGTGGATAATTATAACGCTCTGCAAATGTTGTATATGTCTCAATAGCTAATGGTACATTTGATGCTTTAAGTGAAACTACAATATCTCTAAAATCTAGTGCTTCTAAAATACGAATATGCTCACTTGCACTTTCTACCATAGATTCTGCATTAACGCCTCCATACTTCTTCAGATTAGCCTTACTAATAGAACCTGAATTTACACCTATTCGGATTGGAATACTATATGCTTTAGCTTTTTCTACTACTTTCTGAACACGCTCTTCATTTCCAATGTTCCCTGGATTAATACGTAATTTATTAATACCATTTTCAATAGCCATTAATGCTAAGCGATAATCAAAGTGAATATCCGCTACTAGTGGAATATGGATTCTCGGAACAATCTTTTCGATTGCTCTTGCAGCTTCTTCATGAGGTACTGCAACACGAACGATTTCACACCCTGCTTCTTCTAATCTTAAAATTTGTTCTACCGTTGCATCTACATCTTGTGTTTTTGTATTAGCCATGGATTGAATCACAACTGGATTCCCTCCACCAATAGCTACATCTTTTACTTTTACAACTCTTGTTTGTTCTCTTGTGTATATCATCCTCTTAACCTCATAATATCATTATATAATACAACAACTGTTAAAACCATAAGTAAAACCATCCCTATAAAATGGACAGCGCCCTCTTTTTCAGGCGGGATTGCCTTTCCTCTAATCATTTCAATTAAAATGAAAAATATACGTCCTCCATCTAATGCTGGTAATGGCAATAAATTCATTACCCCTAAATTGGCTGATAAAAGTGCTGCTAAATACACCATATTCATTAGTGCTAAATTAACACCGCCTGTTTGTATGCTACTATTCCATACCTCACTCCCTGCATCTACAACGCCTACAATTCCTGCCATTTGATCAAATCCAATAGCGCCTGAAACTAGACCAACAAGAGAATCCCATACCATGGTAATGACAGAGATCATCATCATAAAGCCTAATTTAATATTGTACCAAATATTAAAATGTGTCCTCTTAATTGTAAATCCAAATCTTGGAGGAGCATTTCCTTCTAAAACTTGTGTTTTTACAGGTACTTCTAATGTCTCGCCATCTCTTTTAACTGTTAAAGTATAAGTGTTCATCTCATCTGTCATATAAGTTTGTATTTCACCTAGGTGACTAATAGAATGACCATTAATAGCTAAAACACGGTCATTTGCCTGTAGCCCAGCTTCCATTGCAGGCGTTCCAGGTTGTACTTCTTGAATAATATTTGTTGCACTTCCTCTATAGCCTACAAATATAGCTAATAATAACCAAGCTAAAAAGAAGTTCATAATGGCACCCGCACTGACAATGATTAGTTTCTGCCAAGGCTTTTTAGATGCCATGGCACGTGGATTTTTACTCTTACCTACTTCTTCTTCCATACGACAAAAGCCACCTATTGGTAAAAGTCTAATAGAATAAAGCGTTTCTCCAACCTGCTTGGACCAAACCATAGGTCCCATTCCAACTGCAAATTCATGTACTAATACACCACATTTTTTAGCTGTAATGTAATGCCCCCATTCATGTGCCACAACAATGACTGTAAACATTAGCAAAATGATGACAATCATTAATAACATTTAGCCACCTGCTCCCTACAATATTCTCTTGCCCATCTATCACATTCTAATATTTGTTCTAAACTTGGCCTACTTATACATATGTGCTTATCCATGGTTCTATGAATCATTTCAGGAATCTGTAAGAAACTAATTTCTTTATTAAGGAAGCTTGCCACAACTATTTCATTTGCCGCATTTAAAACAGCTCCCATTGTCCCGCCCACTTCTAAAGCATCATACGCTAATTTTAAACATGGAAAATCTTCGATTCGAGGTGCTTCAAAAGACAACGCCCCAATTTTTACCAAATCTAATTTTTCAATATAACTTGCTTCTTTTCTTTCAGGATAATTTAAAGCATAAGCAATAGGATGTCTCATATCTGGCATACCTAATTGTGCAATAACTGAACCATCTTTATAAGCTACCATAGAATGCACAATACTTTCTTTATGCACTACAACTTCAATCTCAGAAGGTGCTACATTAAATAAATGCTTAGCCTCAATAACCTCTAAACCTTTATTCATAAGGGTTGCAGAGTCAATAGTAATCTTACTGCCCATTACCCAGTTTGGATGTTTAAGGGCTTGTTCTACTGTTACCTCTTTAAGTTGATTAGTCGTGAATGTTCTAAACGGACCACCAGATGCAGTTAAAATAAGGCGATTAATACTTTTAGAATGATTACCTTGTAAGCTTTGGAAAATAGCTGAATGTTCACTATCAACAGGTAAAATATCTACCCCTTTTTCTCTGGCTAATCCCATGACTAAATCCCCTGCTGTTACTAATGTTTCTTTATTAGCTAGGGCAATCGTCTTACCGCGTTTAATCGCTTCTACTGTTGGAACTAATCCGATCATCCCTACAACAGCTGTTACGACAATTTCTGCCTCATTTAATGTCGCTACTTGTACAAGTCCCTCTATACCAGTGACAACTTCAGTCTCTAATCCTTTTTCTAAAAGACGCCCTCTTAAAACTTGAGCTTTGTCTTCTCTCATCACGCATACCATTTGTGGATGGAAGGTTTCTATTTGTTTTTCTAATAAATCAATTTGACTATTCGCTGTTAATCCTAATACCTCTATATCTCCTTGATGTGTAATCACATCTAGAGTCTGTGTTCCTATAGAGCCTGTTGAGCCTAAAATAACAACTTTCTTTTTCATCTTCTATAAACTCCTATCTAAATTGTACTTTGGACTATCATCACGACCATATAAATAATCGGTGCCACAAATAATAAACTATCACATCGATCTAAGATACCACCATGACCTGGTAAAATATAACCATAGTCTTTTTGGTCATAGTATCGTTTAACAGCAGAAGCTGCTAAGTCTCCAAATTGAGAAATAATAGCACCTAAAACGGTTGCAACCACAATCCATAACATCTGCTCCCTCACTTCAAAAGCACCAAAATGCGTATAAATCAGTGTATAAATACAAGCTAACACACCTGCACCTATTACACCACCTATACTCCCTTCAATGGTCTTTTTAGGACTGAGTACAGGGGCAAGCTTGCGATGCCCTATCGTTTTTCCTGTAAAATAAGCAAACGTATCACTTCCCCATGCACTAATTGCAATGAGCCATACCCAAAAGTTTCCATTTTGCATATTTCTTAACAACAACAAAAAGCTAAACATTAATGCTACATAAATCACTGGAAATATTGTTAAACTGACGTCAATAATTGAATACTTTGGATAACGTATAACAAGGACAATTAAAGTAGCCATCGTCACAAGGGTTATAAATATAAAATAATTCGCCATCACCCAGTCAAACGCTAAGTAATGTATGATAACAGCTATATAACCTATAGAACACATTGGATGTTGTCTCTTTTTTATCACACCATAAAACTCATATAGAGCTACCAAACTCGCTGCCATGAGTACATAGCATAATAACGGATTACCTATAACAATAACTAAAATAACCAAGGGAATACCTATAACTGAGGTCATAATTCTTGTGAACACGTTTTTTTCCTCCTATTCACTTTTCCCAAATCTTCTTTGTCTCTGATTATAGGCATCAATTGCCTGATCGAATTCTTTTGTTGTAAAATCTGGCCACATACAAGGTGTAAAATAAAACTCTGAGTAAGTCAACTGCCATGGTAAGAAATTACTTGTACGCTCCTCACCACTTGTACGAATCATTAAATCTGGATCTGGAATACCTTTTGTATCTAAATAATCGCAAAAGAGTAATTCATTAATTGCTTCCATTTCTACTGTCCCATTTTGAACATCTTGAATTAATTTTTTACAACCACGTAAAATTTCGTCACGTCCACCATAGTTAAACGCCATATGGAAACACATACCTGTCTTATGTTTTGTCTTTTCTTCTAAAAGTCTAATCTTAGCTTTTAATGTTTCTGGGATAATCTCTGACTCCAAATCTCCAATTACATGAAAACGATGATTATCTTTATCTATTTTTTTTAACTCTTTATCAAGATATTGTGTAAATAACTTCATCAGTCCATTGACCTCATCTTCAGGACGTTTCCAATTTTCTGTCGAAAAAGCATATACCGTTAAGTGTTTTACCCCTAGTTTATCTGCATGACTAATAATCTTCTCTAATGCCTTTGTTCCTCTCCTATGTCCCTCATTCCTCGGTAACCCCTTCTCTTTAGCCCATCTACCATTACCATCCATAATGATTGCTATATGTTCTGGAATAATTCTGTTTGACATGTTGATTCCTCCTACATAAGCTTCTTTTCTTAAAAAAGCCTTATTCATTTTCCTTTTCTACTAAAAAACTCCTCTTCTTAAAGAGGAGCTTAATAGAATATCTTTAACTATGTGTTCACCATTAAACAGATAAAATTTCTTTACTTTTCTTATCTACCATTGCATCAATTTCGCCAACAAATTTATCTGTAATTTTTTGAACTTCTTTTTCTGCTAATTCAACTTCATCTTTTGTCATTTCATTAGCTTTTTCCATTTTTTTGAATGTATCTAATGCATCACGACGAATATTTCTAATGGCAACTTTTGAAGCTTCGCCCTTTTTCTTGATATCTTTTGTTAAATCTTTACGGCGTTCTTCAGTAAGTTCTGGGAACACAAGTCGAATTACATTTCCATCATTTGTTGGATTAATTCCTAAATCAGATTCATTAATAGCTTTTTCAATAGCTTTAAGTAAAGCTTTTTCCCATGGTTGAATTTGAAGAATACGTGCTTCTGGTACAGTGATATTTCCTACTTGTTGTAATGGAGTAGGTACACCATAATATTCCACCATAATACGATCTAATACATGTGGATTTGCTCTTCCTGCACGAATAGATGCAAAATCATTTCCTAATGCTTCAATACTTTTTTTCATTTTTTCTTCAAATTTTACTAATGTTTGTTTCATAGAATATCCTCCTATCATTACCCTTCAATATATATAGTTGTTCCCATTTCTTCGCCATTTGCAACACGTATAATACTATTTTCTGCACCTAAATCAAATACTACCACTGGTAATTTTTGTTCAATACAAAGTGCTGCTGCTGTTGTATCAATCGCTTTTAAGTCTCTGCGAAGCATTTCTTGACATGAAATACGATCAAATTTACATGCACTTGGATTAGTTTTTGGATCACTATCATAAACTCCATCAATATTTTTTGCAAATAATAAAGCATCTACTTCAACTTCAGCTCCTCTAAGTGCTGCGCCTGTATCTGTTGAGAAAAATGGATGCCCTGTACCACCTGCAAAAAATACAATTTTTCCAGCTTTAAAATCTGCTACAGCTTTATCTTTAGAGAAAAGATCAGTCATACTCCCTAATGCAAATGGGGTTTGTACACTTGTAGCTATTCCTAAACTGCGACATACATCTGCTACATAAATCGCATTCATAACAGTTGCTAACATACCAATTTGATCTGCTTTTGTACGATCCATATCACCTGAAGTACGTCCTCTCCAGAAGTTTCCACCGCCAATAACAACAGCTACTTCTATTCCTCCATCAACTAAAGTTTTTAACTGCTTTGCAACTCCCGTAATTACTTCATGATCAAAGCCACGTTGCTGTTTCCCAGCCAATGCTTCTCCACTTAATTTAACCAATACACGTTTGAACTTCACTTGGATTTCCTCCTATAAACGACTATAACTTTTAGCTCTTGAAATGCCAACTTATTTTTGTTGTCATTTGATATGTTCATACTTGCTTTTATCTTAATAATAAATAGAGCCTTATTTACTTTATCTACTCCAAATTTATTACATAAGTATGCACTCTAATAGACCTATCAATACTCTATCATAAATATCAAGTTTTTTCTAGATATATTTTGACCTTATGCCGTATTTATCATACACTAAAAAATCCACTATTAGATTTTCTGATGATTAAAAAAGAGTCCCAAAGCTATTGATAACTTTAGAACTCTTTTAAAAAATTATAATCCTAAGGTATTACATACCCATTTGTTTAGCAACTTCTTCAGCAAAGTTTTCTTCAACTTTTTCGATACCTTCGCCAGTTTCGAAACGAACGAAAGATTTAACTGCATCTGCATTACCAAGTTCTGCAGCAACATACTTACCAACTGTGAAGTCTGGATCTTTAACATATTCTTGTTCAAGAAGACAGATTTCTTTAAGTTGTTTGTTAAGTCTA
>JAFOHG010000030.1 GCA_017421915.1 Cellulosilyticum sp.
TATTTTTTATCTTCTCGTTCCATTACTTCTACTAGTCTCCCATGCTGTCTCATTCTAGTAATCTTTATAGTTATTCTCTAATAGTATAACATATCAAAACTATTATGTACTAATGAAGGTAATAAAAATTAATTCATTTCCTCTGTATTTTTATTAATTATATTACTTCCTATTGTACATTTAATTATCATATCATTTTGGGTAATAATTGCATTTTTTAACAAAATTAGCGTACTGTTATGACTTGTTGAATTCTTTAGCTTTATTATTTTACCATCTGTATAAAAAGATAAAAAATAAGGATATAGCTTACTGCGCCATATCCTTATTAATTACATCTTTTTATACAAAGTGAAAAGGCAGGCCCTTGGGGTATGGCCTGCCTTTTCGTTCCGTTCATATTTTATAAACAGGAAAATAGATATATTATGGGGAGATTTTGTAAGCAAAAGTTTTATCTCTTGCTTGATATTTATATTACACCATATTTATTAACAAAATATGAATTCAATTTGAATTTTTTTTTCAAATTTCACATTTCTTGTATGGATAACTTTATTCTCTACTGTTTCCAAAAACAAGGGAGCCATTATCAATTAATGACTCCCTTATTTTTAATTCATTTATTATTTTTCTTTTTTTACTTCGCCAATTTCGTTTCCGTTTTCATCAACTTCGACTTCAACTTCAACATATTCGTATTCTACGCCATTTTCATCTACCATTTCAGCTTTTTTACCTACTGTTAAGTTTGGCTCTGCTACACATGCTACTGTTGATTTTAAAACAGGAATACGAACACTTTTGTTTAACCCAAATTCAACAATAAGTGTATCACCAATGATGTCCATAACTTTACCATACATTCCTGAGTTAAGAAGAATAGAATCTCCTACTTTAACACTATTTTGCATTTCTTCTACTTGTTTTTGTTGTTTCTTTTGAGGTCTAATTAATAAAAACCACATAAGACCGATAATGACAGCATAAATAACAAGCATGCTAATTAAGCCACCGCCTGCACCTGCTCCTGCTGTTAATAATATAGTATTCATTTGAATTCCTCCATTTATTTATTATTTTTATATCCTTCTAAACGCATTTTTTTATAATTAGCAAATTCACCTTTGTCTAATGCGTCTCGAATCTCTGTCATTAAATTGTTAAAGTAATGAAGATTATGCATAACACATAAACGCATACCTAACATTTCTTTTGCTTTTAATAAATGTCTAATATAAGCTTTACTGTATCTTTGACAAGTTGGACAATTACAATCTTCTGCAATTGGGCTCATATCTTTTTCATGTTTTTGATTGAATAAATTTAACTTACCTTGATTTGTATAAACATGTCCATGACGACCATTACGTGCTGGAAGTACACAGTCGAAGAAGTCAATTCCACGATCAACTGCTTCTAAAATGTTTTCTGGTGTCCCTACTCCCATAAGATAAGTTGGTTTATTTTGAGGTAAATATGGTACAACAGCTTCTAATACATTGTACATCTCTTCATGAGATTCACCCACAGCAAGTCCACCTACCGCATAACCTGGTAAATCAAACTCTCTAATAATCTTAGCATGTTCAATACGAATATCTGGCATAATACCACCTTGGTTAATACCAAAGAGCATTTGCTGCTTATTCACTGTATCTTCTAAACTATTTAAACGATCCATTTCTACCATACAACGTTTTAACCATCTTGTTGTACGTTCTACTGATGGAATAATATAATTTCTATCTGCTAAAGCTGGTGGACATTCATCAAATGCCATTGCAATAGTTGAGCCTAAATTAGATTGAATTTGCATACTCTCTTCTGGACCCATAAAGATTTTGCGTCCATCAATATGTGAAGAAAAGTAAACACCTTCCTCTTTAATTTTACGCATAGCTGCAAGAGAAAACACTTGGAATCCACCTGAATCAGTTAAAATAGGTTTATCACAATTCATAAATTTGTGTAACCCACCTAATTCCTTAATAAGCTTGTCTCCTGGTCTTACGTGTAAATGGTACGTATTAGAAAGTACCACTTGAGTGCTAATTCTCTCTAAGTCTTCCGTAGATAACGCACCTTTAATGGCTGCTACTGTAGCTACGTTCATAAATACAGGTGTCTCAATTACACCATGAGGTGTGTGAAAACGTCCTCTTTTGGCACGCCCTTCTACTTTTAGTAATTCATACATCTGATGTCTCCTATCTCTTATTCATACTATTCAATAGTGTACAGTAAAATGAACTCATTTTCAATAAGTCTTCCCTTATTTTTAACACTTTAAGCACCATTTACTCTCCTTTAGGTTGATGTTTTACATCCTTATATGATAAAATTATCTTTATTTAGATAATTTGTAAAGGGGGCATCATAATGTCTGGCTCAATATTTGGTAAAATGTTTCGCATCTCCACCTTTGGGGAGTCTCATGGACCTGCCCTTGGGGTGATTATAGATGGTTGCCCTTCTAATATACCCATCACATTAGAAGATATTATGAAGAATATGGACAGGCGAAAACCTGGCAATGCTCAAATTGGCACCACTCGAAAAGAAGCAGATGAAGTTGAAATTCTTTCTGGTGTATTTGAAGGTAAAACAACTGGTACACCAATTGCCTTACTCATTCGTAATACAAATCAACGTTCTACCGACTATGGTAAAATTAAAGATGTATACCGTCCTTCTCATGCTGATTATACTTTTGACCAAAAATATGGTATACGTGACTATCGTGGAGGTGGACGTTCTTCTGGGCGTGAAACAGCTGCTAGAGTCGCTGCTGGTTCTGTTGCAAAACTTTTCTTAGAGCAATTAGGCATACAAGTTACTGCTTATACACGTTCTATAGGCTCTGTTGTTGTAACGGATAAAGATTTTGCTTTAGATGAAGTTTCACAAAATCCTGTAAGTATGCCTAGTAATACAGTATCTACTAAAGCTTTAGAGCTTATTGCTAAAGCTAGGGAAAATAAAGATTCTATTGGTGGCACTGTAGAATGTATCATAACAGGTCTAAAACCAGGAATTGGGGAAACAGTTTTTGACAAGTTAGATGCCTTGCTTGCCTATGCTGTAATGGGTATTGGTGGTGTTAAAGCTTTTGAAGTTGGTGAAGGCATTCATGCTTCTACTATGTATGGCTCAGAATATAATGATGGTTTTTATATGAAGGACGGAAAAGTTACGAAAAGCACTAATCACTCTGGTGGTATTCTTGGGGGAATGTCTGATGGAAGTGATATCCTTCTTAAGGCCCATTTTAAACCAACACCTTCTATTGCTCAAACCCAACAAACTATTACTAAAAACTTAGAAGACACAACTATTGAAATCACAGGTCGTCATGATCCTGTTATTGTACCTCGTGCTGTAGTTGTTGTTGAATCTATGGTTGCACTTACATTAGCAGATTTAATTTTATGTGATTTAGGTGCAAATATAGAACATATCAAGAAAATTTATCAATAAGATGATTTAGTTCCTTATCTTATCAAATCAATATACCTGTATTAAAAATACTCTTCCTATAATGAGACCCTTAATTTAGGTGCTTCTTAATAGGAAGAGTATTTTAGTTTCGAAACATTTTACTCATCTAATCTATTTATACATTTTGAATCACTAATCGTTTATTTACCTCTACAATTTTAATACGGAAGTTTTTACGAATCCCTTCCATACTACGTACTTGATTAACCAGTCTTAAATTTTGTGTATCAACAATGCGCTTAATCATTGGCATAATATCTTCTTTTTCTTTTGGTGATAATTTATTTTTTAAACAATACGTATTAATTGTTTTTAGCGTTTCTAAAACACTTGCTTCATTTAAACGTGATAAATCCATTAGTGCATACGTATATTCTTTAGTCTTTACTTGGTTTTCAAAAGTCTGTTTATAAAAACGAACAAAAGCATTTTCTTCACCCTTTGTAGGCGCAGCAAATTTTCCAAGCTTTGTTCTAAGTTCATTTTTTAAATAAACCATTGTATTGATTTTAACATTTTGGCCCAGAGCTTCAATTTGTTTTTCAATCCACTCATAAACTTTTTTAACTTCCGCCTCTTGCATACCTTCTTTTGCAAGTTTACGAATTTGGTCAATATACTCTAATATATTTTTCTTTGTATTAAGGGGTTTTGCTTCTAGTGCATTAAAGATTTCTTCTGCTGTATAGCCTTCATATAAGTTTGCCATTGAAACTTCCTTTCCTACTTGCTTGTTAGTTGTTTTTTTATTTGTTGCATGTAAAGTTCATTGTGATCAAATACCCTTGTAAAACTTTGAATGACAGTAACAATCTCTTCAGCCCTAAGCTCAGGCTCATTGACTAGCTTACCTATTAAATGTACACGTAATAAAGCAAAGTATAAGCACATTTGTTCTAAGCTTTCTAATGGCGTTTTTTGATTAATAGGTACTAATCGCTCATAAATATAGTTTACAAAATAATTCTCCAAAATATAAGGATAGGTTTGATATAAGATTGCTTCATAAAGCGCTTCTCCCTTTTGGTATTGTGCCTTATCAAAGTTTTCTCCTAAGCCTTCTAGCATGGATTCATAGCATGCTTCATAACGCATAGATGGCCATTTTTTCTGACTTCTCATGGCTATAAGTGTATCCAATAATTTTTTCGTAGCTTCAGCTGTAGTGTACTGTTCTAATAAGACTTTCTTCTGCTTATTTTTTATATCTTGCTTTACAAATCCTTGATTTTGCATCTCATTTAAAAAGGCTGCTAATCGCTTTACGTCTTGATGCATTTTACATTCATGCAATTTCATCATAACATACTCAAAAGCTTGCCATTTATCTTGGATATTATAGCTATTTTCTTGCCAAATAGCAATGAGAAGCTGTCGCATATGAAGTATGTAGTCTTCAAAATGTTTCGGCTTACTGGTTTTAAGATTTAAGCGTGCGCCTACTACTGGTAACTCTATTTTTTCCTCTTCTATAAATTGGATTTTTTCTTCACTTAATAAAATCTTGCGTGCTGCTTCTGGACAAGATAACGCAAGAGATAGCTCTACTTTTTCACCTAAGTCATTGGTATTTCGAGGATACATTGTACATGTCTCACTTAAATATTGCTCCCCTAAATTTTTATAAATATCGCATAAATTATCTTTTGCTAAAAATGCACAACGATTATTTTTTAACTTAATCTTAGCTGCACATTCAGGTGCACTCCCTTTTTTTACAACTAATTCTTTTTCTAATCGCTTTTTCATTTCCGGGTGTTTAACTTTTTTATATTTTTTATACGTCTTTTCATCAATGGCAATATACCATCCTGCACAACAGGTTTCTTCACACTCACCTGCAATACACTTAAATGCTTTTATATAACTAGGTACCGTCATCTTTTGTTTCATTATTTTCCCTTTCTCTATCATAAAAAATATCTCTTTATCACTGGTGCATCCTTATTGCTCAGCTATACGCTCAATTAATGCTTTTAGATGATTTGCAAATTGTTCATCTTGTTCTTTGGTTCTTTTACTTGGGCCTTTTACCCTACCGCCTCTTCTTCTTACTTCTTTTCCTAAATGCCTTCTAAATAAAAGCTGCTCTATATTCTCATTCGTATAAACGAATCCATTTTGATGAATTGGATAGGCATTTTTAGCGAGTGCCATAGCCGCTAGTCCATAATCTTGTGTCACTAAAATATCTCTTGCCTTAATCTCATTAATAATCTTAAAGTCTACTGCATCACTACCTTTAGATACAGTAATCACTTGAACATCCATACGCTCAATAAAATGCGCTGTATCACAAAATATAATGACTTCTAACGCATATAGACGTGCTATTTTTATAGCTAAATCTATAACGGGACAGGCATCGCCATCTATTAATATTTTCACTTTATGCCTCCTATCTTTAAGTTACATACTTATTCTATAGTACCACTATCTTCTTAATTAATAAACTTCAACATAAATTGCCACACTAAGATTATTATTTTATTCTAGGAGGCATACCTTGAAATTTAAGTCATTCTTCTATATCTTTTTTATAATCCTTGTTTTAAGTTGGTCGTTACACTTTGTCTACCTTTATTTAACACCACACTATACCCCTAAAGTAAAGCCTGTAGACCTTAAGCCTTTACTTTCAAAGCCTTCTTTTTCATCAGAGGATTATCAACTTATTTTTGAGCAAACTGGACTGAGTCAGCCCATTGTTGATGAACTTAGACTATCTGCTGACTTTGAAGAGCAACTATGTAAGTTTCAAAGGAACTATCTTGCTGAGATAAAAGTTTATAACATTTATATGCCTCCTGCTACTTTATGTCAAATGGTCGGCTCATCTCCTTCAAATAAAGTACAAGCTTTTACACTTGCGCCTTATCATAATGGCTATATTTTATTTACAGATGCCACGCATTCTTTTGGCTTACGTCATGGACATATTGGTTTAGTTGTAGATGAAATTCGTGGATTAACACTTGAGGCACTAAGCCCTGGTACTGTCAGCTGTCTACAAAATATTCATAAGTGGGAATTTTATCCTACCTTTAAGATGCTTCGTTTAAAAGACGCATCTCCATCTTTAATGGAAGATATCTCAAATTATGCCCTAGCACAATTGCAAGGTCTCCCATATAATATTTTAAGCAGCAAAAAACAAAAAATTCCTTACACCACACATTGTTCACTTCTTGTATGGCAAGCCTTTTATCCTTTTGGATATGACTTAGATTCCACTGGAGGCTATTTTGTATTGCCACAAGACATTATCTATAGTCCATTTTTAGAAGTATTACAAATTTATGGATTGAACCCTATAGAGGATTAGTAAAATGAAAAAAATCTTTTTATTAGTAGCTTGCTGTATGACGCTACTATTTGGCATGGATATACTTTCAAATCCTTTTTCTAAAAGTATTCCCGCCATAAAAACAATACAAGGTCCTGTTTTAATTGACCGCTTAAATGAAAATGACTTAAAAATGATACTTTTTTATAGTGACATTTCTTCATCACATATTGAAGCCTATACTGTAGATTCTACACAGGTTACGCCTCTAGATACTACTTATACTTCTTATACAGAAGGTTTCATTGAAAATAGTCAAAATCTTCTTCTACTTGAAGCTGTTAACAACTATCGTGCTTTGGAAGGATTAGAGCCTATTAGTTATTATCATAACTATATAGAAATAAATGGTTATGGCTTTCTTTCTTTAACTAAAGGCTTAAGCACACTCTATATTATTGATTTATCTACTTACGCAGTTACTTGCCCTACTTTTGATTCAGCTTATGCTTTAGATGAGCAATATATTTATCAGATAAGCGAAGGTGAAGATTGCTATTATATTTTATCTGCTGCTGCTAATAGCTATAAAGCTTATTGGTATGCACTTAATAAAAATGATTTTTCTTTATCTGACTCTAAACAGCTTTCTCCCCCCTCTAAAGCACTTTATCGTAACCAATATGCTATAGATGAAACGGGAACCAGTTATTTTATAGGCAATCATAGTCTGCTGATTATGACACTTGATGAAACCATTAACTTACCACTAAGCTTTAACCCTGATAGTGTGTATTTTAATGAAGGAAAGATTTATACTTTCTCTACCTCTGAACTTTTTTTAAGTTATGCTATTTATGATCCAAAGCTTGGTCTTGAAGATACTAGGCAAGTTAATCTACCTAATAAGTTTGTTACCCTTATAGGTTGCCACATTAAGGATGATATTTTATATACCTTAACCTACGATGAAACCCATCCTTTATACCGCAATTATATTACTTTATATAATCTTAAGGATCATAATATGATGTACTGTTTAGCTCTAAAGCTCCCTAAAAATATGACACTTGCCTTACAAGATGCTCACTATGACTAGCTTAAATATTTATATTTTAAAAACCAAAAAAGCTATAAAAACTAATTTTCGTTTAGTTTTTATAGCTTTTTTATCCTATCTTAAGCACACTCTCGCTGCAAAATAATTTGTTTCACCATCTAAGCTATTACCATAAACCATATAGCCATCTCGTTCATCCAAAGTCAGTATAATCTCCACTTCTGTTCCATAAGTAATAGAAGTATTATAATTAATCTCCAAACTACTAACTTCTTTTTCCTTTAACAACTCTAACGGTAACATATCTAATGTCCATCTCACATAATGTGCATTATTCATATGCCCATTTAAGTCCATCTCCGAATAGTATGCTTTTCTTCTTTCTCTATTTAATACTTCATAACTTTCTCCCTTACGAGGCACTTTAAGCTTTGGTAAACTTTCTCCTTCATAAGGGAAATCTAAAAAGGCTAATGAACCTGTATTCCCCTTAATTCTAGCTGGACGTTTTTTAGCGGCATCCATTAATATATAATCGCCAATAATATACCCTAACTTTTTACCTTCTATATCACAAATATCAAATAAACGAACAGCAAAAAGCTTTTCACATCCACCTGGATAAGTTTCTATCTGAATTTTATCTTCCCACGTAGGATACGTATCTATAACATATTTTACTCTAGATAAAATCCAATAATATTCTGGCATAGTACTATTTTTATAATAGTTAAATCCTAGATTAGATGCATGATGAGCCGCTATAATTTGCATATAATTACATATGCCATTTAAACTCATCTTTCCCGCGAAATCAATACTATCAAATTGTACTTGATAAGTTTCTCTTAATCTTAAAGACATTCTGATTCCCCATTTCCTATATCCATATTTTATTTAATAAACATAGCATCTCCAAAACTAAAGAAACGATAGCCTTCTTTTACCGCTTCATTATAAGCTGCTAAAGTATTTTCTTTACCAGCTAATGCACTTACTAACATAATTAAAGTAGACTCTGGTAAGTGGAAGTTTGTAATCAGGGCATCAATACATTTAAATTCATATCCTGGATAAATAAAAATCTTTGTCCATCCATTACGTGCAGATACATTCCCTTGTTCATCTGCATTAGATTCTAAAGTTCTTGTACTAGTTGTCCCTACCGGAATAATACGACCGCCTGCTTTTTTAGTTGCATTAATAATGGCTGCATTTTCTTCATCAATTTGATAAAATTCTGAATGCATTTCATGATTTAAAACATCATCTACTTTAACTGGTCTAAATGTCCCTAGTCCTACATGCAATGTAACATAGGCAATTTTTACACCCTTAGCCTTAATTTTCTCTAATAACTCTTGTGTAAAATGAAGTCCTGCTGTTGGTGCAGCTGCACTTCCTTCATGTTTTGAGTATACTGTTTGATAACGTTCTTTATCCTCTAATTTTTCCTTTATGTAGGGAGGTAGCGGCATCTGACCGACTTCATCAAGAACAGAGAAAAATTCGCCATCGCTAATAAATTCAA
>JAFOHG010000031.1 GCA_017421915.1 Cellulosilyticum sp.
AGGCATTCGCTCAGTAGTAGCTAACTCAGCATTCTGACAAATATCTTCTAAAATCGCTTGTCCTACCGGACTTATTTCCTTTTCTTTTCCCGATTGTAACGCATTAAAAATATCTACAGGCAAATCATAGTTTGCCTGCATACAAAGTTCTTTAACTGCCTCAATGATTGTCTTTACCTGTATACTTCTCATTGTAATCCCCCTTATAACTTGACTTTTTAACAGGTTTAAATTTAGGTAAGGCACCTACATTTTGTAGCATTTGTACAACAACTACAACAGCAGGTCCTACAATTAGTCCTAAGAAACCTATTGTTCTGTAACCAATATATACTGCCATTACTGTAACTAGTGCATAGATTCCTATTTGTGAAGCTAAAATTCTTGGTTCCATAATCTGCCTTGTAACAAAAATAATCCCATAAATTGCTAAAAGCCCAATTCCCAACGAATAATATCCTATAATTAAATTATAAATAGACCACGGTATAAGTATCGTACCACTTCCAAATACAGGGAAGGCATCAATAACCGCAATAATAACACTTAGCAATAAGGTATATTCTACATTAAATACAAATAGTCCCACTAAACAAATAACAAAAGTCATACTCATTAATATTAACTGAGTACGTACATAGCCTCCTATAGCACCTAATACACCACGTTGCATAATCACAATCTTATCTACTATAGTATCAGAAAATTGTGCTTTTACAAAGTCTTTAATCTTATAAAAATCCCTTGTCATAAAAAAGGTAGCTAAGAACATCACAACTGTGAAAATGACTATATCTGGTACTTTTGAAATTCCACCATATATTGTTGGAATAACAGAAGTTAAAAACGAACTTAAACTTGTTATTAATTGTTCAATTAAACTATCTAAATTTGTAATTGCCTCTGAACCCGGTATTAAATGCAGTCTATCTCCTAAATCAGCCTCTATCCGATTAAGTTGATCGATAATATTATCACTCATCTGTGGTAATACTTTAGTAAAATTAAGAATTTGTTCCCATAATTTCTTCACAATAATTGAAAGGATGCCTAAAATACCACTTAAGATAAAAAACATACTCAAAATACTTCCAATTCCACGTGAAATCCTTAATCTTTTATGTGCCCAAGTTACAACTGGATTAAGTAACATTGCAAATATCCAAGCTACTATAAAAGGAGCAAATAATCCAATAATGCGTAGTCGAATAATTAGGTATACTATTACTAATCCGATCAAGAACATCAATAGCTTTTTTCCTATCTTGTAATACCATTTCTCAAACTGTTCTTCCAACATCTTTTAACCCTCTCCTTCTTATCTACTCTGTATCTTTATTAAAATAATTCCCCTATTTATGCTTTCACAATCATTATACTTTTAAATTGTGTATGTATAATAAATTATTATGTTTAAGAGTCAAGTTTTAAACTATAGTATAAATACAAAAGGGTGACTTACTCATTATAAGTCACCCTTTTTCCCTTATGCTTCTCTATTCTTTACACTATATTCTTGTAACTCTAACAATTATTTTTACCTAACTGTCATATCAGAACTACCTCTTTTTATTATCTTACATTTTTTTCTATATTTATTCAACTCTTTTTCCATATTCTTGTTAATTATCCTATAAAATATCTATTCAGTTTATTTTAGTTAATCTACAAAATATATAAAAATTGTATTGTCCCAATTCTTATATTTTTAATAATTACCTTTACTATTTTTTTTCAAAAGATTGACATTCTGTTTCTGTATAAACATTAACTCTTTCTGTAGCTCCTATTTGAATGCTATCTAACATACATCTATCATTTCCATAATAAGCACATGTATCTACACGACATAAAATAGCTTCTACAGTTTCTCGATTATCAGTATATTGAGCTAAATCGCTATAGTTTGCACAGTCTAAATAAGTTCCACAACAAGTTTGGCTACATTCACAAGCACCTTTTCCTCCTACTTGGATAACATGTGCGTTACATGAATGATCCTTATTATATGAGCAAGATACTACACTACAACTAATACTAGGCATTTCTATTCCTCCTATTAACCAAAATATCTATCAAGTAATCCTTTAAATGCACAACCATGTCTTGCTTCATCTTTAGACATTTCATGAATTGTATCATGAATAGCATCTAAATTTTGCTGTTTAGCAATTGTAGCTAAATGTTTCTTTCCTTGACAAGCACCATATTCTGCATCTACTCTTAATTGTAGATTTTCTTTAGTTGAGGATCTTACAACTTCACCTAAAAGCTCTGCATATCTTGCAGCATGGTCTGCTTCTTCATAGGCAATTCGTTTATAAGCTTCTGCTACTTCAGGATATCCTTCTCTATCAGCTTGTCTACCCATAGCAATATACATCCCAACTTCAGTACATTCACCCATGAAACCAGCTCTAAGCTCTTCAATAATTTCAGGATCTACACCTTCTGCTACTCCAATGCGATGTTCATCAGCCCATTGTAAAGCTTCTTTTTGTTCTACAAATTTATCCGCACCAACATTACAAATTGGACATTTTTCTGGCGGACAATCTCCTTCATATATATATCCACATACCGTACAAATATATTTTTTCATTCTTACATCCCTTCTATAAAATTATTTAGATCCTTAATATTATTTCTAATTTAACTTTTCCTATACGCTATCTCCAAAGTAAATACCCGCAACATTTATCCTCTTCTATAAATCCCCTTCTTCAAACTTATGCACAAATTTCCCTAGAAGTCTGTTCATATATTTTTTTAACAATACAGAGATTAAAATCATCATAACTATAATCCCCCCTAAAACTGCAATATCTCTTAAAAATATACTTTGCGTAACGCCTCCAATGGTTTCTCTCAGCAATGAAATAGCATAACTAAAAGGTAGAAAAGGATTAATTGCAATAAAGAATTTAGAAGTTAATTGTACTGGAAAAGTTCCTCCTGAACCTGCAACTTGTAAAATCATTAAAACAATAGCTGTAACCTTACCTATATTTCCAAATACCGAAACCAATGAATAGATAATAATTGTAAAAGTAATCGTAATATATAGCATGCTCATAATAAATAACCATGGTCTTAAGCAATAGATTTTAAGTAAATATAAATCACCTAATGCAATAATAAGTCCTTGTATCATTGTAATTGTTATATAAGTTAAAAGTCTCCCAAAATAAATTTCATTACTTGTATACTCCCCCTTTTTGTCTACAGAAATAATAGAAACCAACAGCGTTAATCCAACCCATGAAGCCAAAGTACTATAAAATGGTGTCATCTGACTTCCGTAATTCCCCATAGGAAAAATAACTTCTTCTTTAATATTTATAGAATGTGCTAGGAACTGTGTACGTTGTTGTACATTGGTTCTAACTAAATTTAAAAACTCCTTTAAGTCTTGATTTGTATTTACTTGATGAATTTGCTTTGTAAGTTGTACCAATTTGTCTTCTAGAGTTGGTATAATATCTTTGATTTTCCCTAAACCCGACTCTCCCGTTTGTGCAAGACTTTGTGCCTCTTGAATTAAATTTGAAACTTCTGGTAATGCACCTTCTATATCCACCAATACTTGTTTGCCATCTTTGATATTGCTATCTATTTGATTAAAAATCCCATTTATTTTATCCATAATATTGGCTTCAAAATTTTCATCTAATGTAGTTGCTATATTATTTAAATCTGAAAGCAATGTTTTTATATTGGTTAAGGTCGTAAAATCACTACCACCAGTTTGTCCTAGGCTATTATTGAACGTGGTTAAATCCTCTTTAATCTGACTCATTAAGCTATTAACATCTTCTAACTGGCTTATAGCATTTGTCATTGCGTCATTTTGAATAACCGGAGCCACTCCTTTAAATAATGCCATCATAGACTGAGTAAGTTGCTCTAAACCTTCTACCTTATTTAACAGATTTTCTGCTATTTCTGGTGCCTTTTCATCAGCTGACTTTAGAAAATTCTCCAAACTCTCTACATCTGAATAGATTTCTTCACTTAATTCTTTAACTAAAACTATATCTTTTTGTATGGTAGGTGCGAGATTTTGTACTCCTGTTTGAGCTGTATGAACAAAATCTTCAATACTATTAGAGGTATGCTCTACATCACCTAAAATCTTTTTTACATTTGGCATATAATCTATTAACTGATTTAAAAACTGATCAAGATTTTCAACTTCTTGTTGTGTACGGTCGATAAAATGATTAGTTTCTATAAATTGGCCTTTTGCCTTATTTAATGCATTTTCTATTTCTAATAATTTAGGTAAAACAACATCTCCTATCTCTACACCTAAATCCTTTGCTATACTTAATACAATATCACTAACGGTAGACACAACCTTTTCACTAACTGTATTTTGTATGCCCGTTGCCCCCTTATCCGTAATCTTAGGCGCAATTGCATTAAGCTTTTCATTTACAATATAACGAATTTGAGCTTCTTTAATTGTATTGGTAACCAGTGAGGTTAAACTTTCGGAAAAATCTTTAGGAATGATAATATTTGCATATACCTTCCCTTCTTTTAAATCTCTCATAGCCGTTTCTTCATCTAAGAAGCACCATCCTAACAAAGTATTCTTTTTTAACTCATCTACAACTTCCTGACCTAAGTTAATTTCTTTACCATTTAAACTGCTTCCTTGATCATTATTTACTACGGCAACTTTTATCCTGCTTGTGGCATCTGAAGCATAAGGGTCCCATGATGCTTTAATATTAATCCAAGCATACAGTGAAGGGAGTATGCAAAGCGCAATAACTGTAATCAGTACCGCATAATTTGTAAAGATTGTTTTTAAGTCTCTCTTATAGATATCTAAAGATTGTTTTACCATTTTACGATCTCCTTTACTCTGCATACATATTATCTTCAAATAGTGTGTCCCTCCATGCTTAACTTTATTAAGTATATGATTTTTAATACGACAAAAAGGCCATATGTCTCCTCAACATATGGCCTTTACTTATTACACTAATCTATATGAAACATTATACTCTATCTTATAAATAACACATACACTACTCTATTGCCTCACAAGAAAGTCCTATTGCCTAATATAGGTAAAAAAAATACACCATATTGGGGGATATGGTGTAAAAAATAGAGTTTTGTAAGGGTTTGCTATTTGGATATAATGCTACTTTATATGTGTTTAGGGGAGTTTCGAGTTTAGGGGAATAAAGTAACATTACTCCTTATGTAATCATTATCAATCTTTAAGATTGATACGACAATTAAAATAAATTGTCGATTGCTGTTCCGTTCATATATATGATACCACTTATTGTTGTCGATTTTAAGTCTAATTTGTAAAAAATTTATTAATAAATGCGTTTTTGTGAATACTATATTACTTAAAATTTAATATTTATTAATTTTGTATAATCCTCAATACTTCCATCATTTAGACAGCATTCAATAATTTTTTGTCCAAGTGGATCTAAATCAGGTGATAAATACGCCTTAAGTTCTTCTTTAAAGAAGTGCCCCAAAATTTCAGCTCCTTTATCATATCCTTCAATTCCTATCTCTGGTTGTAGTTCTGTACGGAGAAGTACTTTTGGAATATATGTTCCATCTACTCTTAAGTTTTCAAGTGAATATCCTAAAAGTGGACATCTTGATTCTACAAGTTGCTCTTTTTTAAATTGTACAGTTCCTCGTCTTGCTAAATAGTCACGAGCAATCCATTGTGACATGAATCCTACTTCATATGCACCTATATGTTGATTAGGAATAAGAATATATCTAGTTTCTGGAGTATCTAAAATTTGTTTAAGTAATAAGTTTGCTTGATCTACCCTACGTCCTGTTGCAAATGGCCAATAAGAGCCCACCCCTTCACTCTTCATTCCACCGTCTGTATCAATAATACTTGGATTAGCAAATCCCCTTGGTGCAACTAATCTCCATATCCAAGCAAGCGCTGGTGGTAAAATATGAAATATCCCCATAATTCCATATGTAGGTACTTCTTTTGTACACATTGGTGCACGTACACCAAAACTACGAATATCTACCTCAGTAGCACCAGTTTCTACATTTGGTACAAATGCTCTTGGCATAATAATACGTGGATTTGGACAACGTTTTCCTGTTTCTTGATCCATTGTATGCTCCCAAATTAGACATGTTGAATCTGGTGTTGCATCCATATTTAAAAATACCAGTGGTTCTTTAGGACTAATACACATTTTTTCATAATATGGATCTGTACCATACTCTGTAATATGATTAACACGTAAAAACCATCCTTCTTCACCATCAATAGCTACTAGCTTTTTACTGTCATTTTGAATACTTAGTGGACACATAGCCATATCATCTGTCACTGGTCTAAGTTCACATTTTGCATTGATATTTACGTAGCTTGTATCTCCTGTAACCATATTAGTAGCAAGACGCACTCTACCTTCTTCATCTTTATGCATTTGCTCAGCCATTTCACTCTTACCGCCACCACTAGCACCTTCGTGCATAATAGTTAAAACGTTTTCGTAAGGTGTAATAACCTTTACAGTAGAAGCATGTAATGTTACCCATCCTTCTTTTTCCCCTATATCAAGAAGTGCACTGTAAATACCTTTTTTGGCACTTGGACCTGGATAAAGATTATATGCAAATACTTCGTGAATATCTTCTAAACGATTATGTACAACTACTTGTTTTCCATCAAAATGAGTATGTCTA
The DNA here is from genome assembly GCA_017421915.1 of Cellulosilyticum sp. GTDB lineage: Bacteria > Bacillota > Clostridia > Lachnospirales > Cellulosilyticaceae > Cellulosilyticum. The sequence goes on from JAFOHG010000031.1 coordinate 6,715, forward strand.
AATGGTGGTGCAACATATACAATTGCTTTTGGAGTAAATCCTTGTCTTACTTCCTCAGCTGGTACAAATGCCTGTAAATCTGCTAAGGCTAGTGCAAAGAATGCAGCATTTTTAGGCCCAATCATAACTGCTTCATAACCCATTTGACTGCCACCTGCTAAAAACGGAAGTACCATAAGTTCTTGCTCTTTAAGCCATTCCAATGTTTCTATACGAACCTCTTCAAACTCCACTCCAAAGGATTCTTTATATCTTCTTTTATCTGTAGGCTTATGGTCACCAATCACCATACAATTTGGATCACGTCTTCTCATATACATGTCCATATAATTTACAGAGATTCCATTCTTACATCTAACAACCTCTGCTTCTACAACCGGCCCCTTACCTTTTACATTGTATGCTACTTGAAATATTTTTTGATATTTTTGGCCTAATGATAAATCTATTAATTCCTCTCTACTTTTCGGCACAATAACTTTTTCTTGAGTTTGTAGTACTGCTTTTACCTCTTCTGGCAAATCCATTTTTTCCCAAACTTTCATATTATCTCACCTCAATAATTATTCATTATTTTTAATAAGTTTCATACAAATAAATGACGTTTTTAATTGACTTGCATTTTTACTCTTATATCATACAAAATTTATGTTTACATGTAAATGTATGCAAGCAAACTTTTTTTTAGTTTCATAAAGTTTTTTTCTAATTTATTTAAAAAAATATTGTTTTTGTTTAATATATCGTTGATTTTCATTAACATTTCTAAATTTTTTTAATATTTAATAGTTTATGTAAAATTTATGTATCCCATAAAAATAAGAGTATGCTCTAATTTATCTGCATACTCTCTATATATTAATCCGTCTATTCTATTAATTTTCCTACTTACTCTTCTATAACTATTCACCAAATTGTATCACTAGTCTTTCTAGTTCTCTCGTTAGAATTCCTGCATCATCAATTTGGCTTGCCCAGGAAGTTGTTGTCTCTCCCCCATCATGATAAACCACTTCAATAAAATGATATTCATCTTCCACTTTCTGAATTAACATTCCATAAACTAAATCTTTGCCTAATTCTAATTCTCCCAGATTAACATCATCTTCTTTTATAGCACGTCCATCATATAAAGCCAATTTTCCATCATAAACTGCAGCAAAAGCCACAAATAAACTATTTTCTAATTCTTCTTCTAAATAGCGTTCTACTTTTGCCAAGATATAACTAATTCCTCTATCACATTCAAAGCTTTCATAGCGGTTTCTATAATGTCTATCTTCGTCTTCATCATAATACATAAGCTCCATAGCTGCTTCTTCGCTATCTAATAAGCGAATTAAACCATCTAAATCATATTCTTCATCAAAAACTATCTCATTTCTATCATTTCTTCTATCTTGCATCTTCAATTGCCTCTTCTTCTTTTAACGTATTTTTTCTTATTTCTTATTTCTTATTTCAATTATAACTCAAAGTATTTTATTTCAAACATTAATCTATATTTTGACTAAAATATCATGCACGCAAAAGACCTTGTAACATAAGTTACAAGGTCTTTATCAGATGCGGGAAAAGGGACTTGAACCCTCACGATCATACAATCACTAGATCCTTAGTCTAGCCTGTCTGCCAATTCCAGCATTCCCGCATATTTTATTTATTTCCTCTTGTTTCGTTTCTTTATTTGTTTCCCTCAAGGACATGATTAATTATATCTAAGGTACTGCCATATGTCAACTACTTTTTTCAACTTTTTTTATTTTATTTTTTACAGAGCTATTTAAGATGACTGGTAATTTTTTATCCTTTATTTATTCTTTGTAACAGTGTAGTATGCTACAATAAAGATATTGATTATAGGAGGTGTATAAATGAAAAGTTTTTGGAAAGACAATCCATACTTTAAAATTTCGTTATATGCTATTTTTGTTGTTGTAGTTAGTATTCTGTTTTATCGTTTTTCTTCAAACACGGATAATATTGCACCTTCAATTTTAGCTTTCTTAGGTGGTTTAATTAATATCATCCTACCTATTTTATACGGATTATTAATTGCTTATATTTTTAATCCAATTATGATGTTCTTTGAAAAGTACTATACTCGTTGGTTCAAACCTGAAACAGCTAAGACGAAAAGGGGTATTCGTACATTATCTATTGTTTCTGTGTATATTTGCCTTATAGGTGCTGTCATTTTAATGATTCGCTACCTTGTCCCACAGATTTACGAAAATATTAGGGAACTTCTTATTGCTTTACCTGACTATGCTCAAAACTTTAATAATCATGTATCCGCATTAGAAGATACACTTACTACTAATATTTCAACTTTACCGTATCAAATAGATGTATCTAAAATCTTTGATATGCTAGACCCACAAAAGCTTTTTAATGCTGAATTCATTAATAATATGTTCTCTGGCATTATGGATAGTGCTATGAGTATTACTTCTTCTTTATATAATTGGATTATGGCACTTGTTATAGCTTTTTATATGCTTACACAAAAAGAAGATTTTGCACGTGGTTTTAAAAAATTAATTTATTCTATTTTTAGAAAAGGGCATGCTGAAAAAATTATTGCAATTGCAGCGGAAGGACATGCTACTTTTATCCAATTCTTTGTTGGTAAATTTATTGATTCAACCATTATTGGTATCATTTGCTTCGTAGGATTATCTATTTTACGTAATCCTTATGCCTTATTACTTTCTGTAATTGTTGGTGTATTTAATATGATTCCATACTTTGGACCAATCTTAGGAGCTATACCAGCTGTTATTATTACTTTATTTACAGGTTTTATGCCAGCTGTATTTGTAGGTATTTTCATCTTTATCTTACAACAATTTGATGGTCTTGTACTTGGTCCTAAAATCTTAGGAGATTCTATTGGTCTTAGTCCATTCTGGATTATTTCTGGTATCTTAATTGGTGGTGCTGTATGGGGACCTTTAGGTATGTTCTTTGCTTCTCCTATCGTGGCTGTTATTCTTAATAATCTTTCTCGTTGGGTTGATAAACGTCTTCGTGAACGTAATATTTCAGATGAGTTTATTGATACACCACATCCTTATAGTGTTCAAGCAACCTCAAATAATAGCCTTGGCCCTAAGAAGAATAAGAAAAAATAATTCATTATAAAAAGAAGGACTAACGCATCAATACGTATAGTCCTTCTTTTTATATCTTATAGCATATTATTAATTTTTTGTTCTAATACAGTTTTTGGTACAGCACCTACTACTTGGTCTACTACTTGACCATCTTTAATAAAGATGATTGTTGGGATACTCATAACATTGTATTTAGATGCTACTGCTCTATTTTCATCTGTATTTACTTTACCGATTTTCACTTTTCCTTCGAAATCCCCTGCTAACTCATCAATAACTGGAGACATCATTTTACATGGTCCACACCAATCTGCATAGAAATCCACTACTACTGGTGTTGATGATTTTAATGCTTCTTCTTCAAAATTACTATCTGTAAATTTAAATGCCATAACTGCATCCTCCTTGTTTATTCCATTAATTACTATTAATAATTATTGTTAATCTATGGTAAGTTTATTATAACTTAAACATTATTGCAATACACTCTATCTTATTTAGTATATCTCTTAATTCTTATTCTATTCTTTCTAGCATACTTCTCTTACTCTATTACTACTTTCTTCTTTGCAACTTTGTAACTTTTTATCTTATTATACTTATTCAGTTTACTTTACATTTAGAATAATATACAAAAAGTAGATGTTGCTTATTAACACCTACTTTTTATATACTCATTATATTTCCTTATATCTCTATATCTTATCTAACAATTATACTCTAGGATTAATTGCTTCTAAACGGTTAATTGTAAAGCCCATTTCAGAGAATTTCTTTTCATACTC
>JAFOHG010000032.1 GCA_017421915.1 Cellulosilyticum sp.
ACTGAACTTTTCTAACTTGCTTTATGATAAATTTCCTTATAATAAACTATCTCTTTTTTTAACTCTTTATTCAAAGTTATTTCATCTACTTCTTCCTTGTCCATATGATTGGTTATGTACTCTTCATTTTTTGTCAGTAAAAATGTATATGTTTTTCCTTCAATAAGAGGTTCGTAGCTTTCATGTACAATCAAACTTTTCTTACCTCTATAATAGCTCTCATAATAAGGTTCATGAATCTCAATAATTGTACCTACTGTTAAAGTCCCTTTATATACTTCTTCAACTTTTATTTTCGTTTTTGTATAACCTATAAACTCATCAATCATGATGTTTTCTTTATTTGGCAATACTGCTGCTTTAATTTGAACTGCTACTAAATTTTCATCTTTTGAAGGTCTTTCATAATTTTTCATGAGATTAAATAATATGAAAATCCTGTTTAATAAAATATGCCACAAGTTACACTTTTTCATATTTATGACCTCCTTTTTATTTAACATCATCTTTTGTTTTATTATAAATGTTCTTTAAAAGAAAATCATAGGAAAAAGCATATTGTAATATCTCTATTAAGAAATTGTAATATTCTTATCTTGTTTGTAATCTACGTCCCAAACCTTTTATTCATTAAGATTATAAAACGCTTGATTTTCATAAGAAAAATAGTGAAAATCAGCTGGAATATGACTACCACAGCTTTCATTATTATTATAAAAAAGAGAATGTGCCCAATACCGTGGTATACATCCTCTTTTAATTCATTTAACCATTTCTTTATTCATTGCAAACTTTTATTAAGCTCAAAAATATTTTCTATTTCTTTCCCTAATTCATCATAACACTTCACATCTGCTCCTGAAATATAACCTACTGTATCACGATCTAATACTGTACTTCTAAGCTGCAATAAAGCTTCCTCCTCCATAGGTAAATCTGCATACTTAGTCTCTCCATCTATGGTTGCTACCATTTTAATGCGCATGTTCTTCTCCTTTGATTCCATTCTAGTATGATGTTTCTTGTAAATCATAGTATATCCAACTTTAAAAACCCTAACACTAAAAAATGCTTCCTACCGCATACATCATTTGCACTAAATCTGCTCTATAATCTGGATCATTTGGATTAAGACTATTGATAACAACACCATCACTTCCATTATGGGCTGTAGAATGAATATATTTATCTGCACCTATATACATCGCTACATGCCCTGGATAATAAAATAAATCTCCTGGTTTTTTATCTTTAAAATTAATTTCTCGAACTGGAAAACCTTCTTTTATTTTTGCATCCCTAAAAATAATAATACCATTCATTAAATAAGCCATTGAAGTTAATCCTGAGCAATCAATACCTAGAGGACTTTTACCTCCCCAGCGATATTGTGTTCCTAAATAAGAAAGTGCCATTTGCACAATATTATTCCTAAGAACTTCTTCATCTTTACTAGATGGCTCAGTGTAGTAAGTCCCTAAAAATCCTTCTTTAACATATCCTTCTCTGCCATCATTTAATCGTATCTTTACCCATCCTATAGGTTCCGCTGAGGATTCTACTAATGTAACTAGCGCGCCTCTTGTTAAGTGTTCTATAGGAATTCCCTGTACCTTAGGACAAGCTAATACATCTATATATTTTCTTGTAACCACACGCCTTTGAGATAATGAAGTCTTCCATATCTTTTTCTCTTTCTCATCTAAGCGCTTTAAATCATTAAGCATAACATATCCCTCATAATAATAATGTGTCCTTACTTTTACCCATTCTTCTCCATAGCTTTCTAATATCTCAACTGGCATCCCATACAATCCTTCATCTTGAATCGTTGAAGTCTTCTTTCCTTCAGCTAATCGATCTAAGTGTGGCTCTCCATAAATGGTAACAACGGTTTTATTAATTAATGCACTTTCCATTTAGCTTGATCCCTCCTAATAACTCTTCTATTATTAGTGTATTACATTCTGAATAAGATAATCCCTTATTCAAGCGGGAACAAGCTATTTATAGCCGTATTAAATATTATTGGGCTTAATTTTGCATAAAAAGAGTAGCCCTTCTAAAAATAAGTTGGCTACTCTTTTACATCTTATCATCCTTAATATTTCTATCTCACTGTAATAGACTTCTAAGTGAATAACTTCGGTTTAATGATGGCAGTGATGTCCACATTCATGGTTGTCATCATGGTCATGACAAGTATGATTGTCATCATGATTATGGTCATGGTGATTACAATGTACATTTGGATTATACTCTAAAGTATCCTTTAATAGGCTTTCCACTGCATCATCTGCATTTCCACTTACCCCGCCATAAAGTTTAATCCCGGCTTCATTAAGTGCTGCCTTAGCACCTCCACCAATACCACCGCAAATTAAAACTTCTACTTGCTTATCTTGTAAAAAAGTAGCTAATGCTCCATGCCCACTACCATTTGTACCTACAACTTCACTTGACACCACTTTATGATTTTCAACATTATAAAGTTTAAATTGTTCTGTATGACCAAAGTGTTGAAAAATTTTACCGTTTTCATAAGTTACTGCAATAATCATGAGACGACCTCCTAAGTTTTATATTGGCATATGCCACTTTTGTAACTTCATCATACCCCTTTTTCTGAAAACTGTCAAATACATTTAACTTTTTACCTAAACTTTAAATACTACAACTTCTTTTACAATTACACTCTTTTCTCCCACATTCTATTTCATGTGAACCACATTTAGGACATTGTTGTTTATCTAATTTATATTGAATCGCATAAATACTGCCACACGCTTTACAGTAATATCTACATTGCTTAGTGACATAGTCTCCCCCACCGATTCGAATAGCTTTTCCTTCTACTAAAGCCTTTGCTATTTTTTCTCTTGCTAAATCTAAAATGTTTTGAAAGGTTTGCCTTGAAATCTCCATTTGCTGAGCACATTCTTCTTGACTTAATCCTTCTATATCTTTTAAACGCATAGCTTCCAGCTCTTCTACCTTTAATTCTAGCTCTTCCAATTCACATTTCTTCTTTCCCATAGGTACAAAATAATTTTGCTTTGGTAGTGCTTCTACTTTTCGTACTTTTATTGGTCTTGCCATATGTCCCCTCCTCATTCATTCTTTTTTCATTATAACATAAACTTATCTCTATATTAGTTATATATCATACGCTTTAAAGAAATGGATGATGCCCTTTATAGTAATACTTTTCCATAAAAAAGAGTTATAAAACTAAATTTTGAATTTGTTTTATAACTCTTTTTGTTAGCTATAGCTTATCCTTCTATAATAGGCTTAATAACACCAATTAATTTTCCCATTACTCTAAAATCACCCTCTTCAATTACAATAGGGCTATACTCTGGGTTTTCACTAACTAATAAAATATGCTCTTTCTCCTGAACAATACGTTTAAGCGTCACAGCACCATTATAATAAACAGCTGCAATTTCATAGTTATTGATATTACCTGCTTGAATCACTACATAATCCCCATCAGATATTTCTACCCCAATCATGCTATCCCCTTGAACATGTAGAATATAAGTATCTTTTTTATGATGTAAAAGGAGACTTGGTAGTTCAAATTTTCCGTTCACTTCATCTACTAACTCTATTGGCATACCTGCTGCAATATTAGAGTAAATAGGTAATGCTTCAACCTCATCTTGCTTCACTTCATCAATATAAGTTTCTCCTGCACTACTATCTCTTTGAAAAATCGTTTCTACACCTGTTATCTTATTAACATATCGATAGGTTTCTACATACCATGGCAATGTTTTTTCTGCCACCTGCATTTTTTGCTCTTGGTGTACGTGCTGATTCATTTCTTGCATAAAAAGTTCAAGTGGTGTTTGCTTTACTCCTACCTTCTTTTTATACTGTGTATGAGCTTTTTTTCTCTTTACTAAATGTTTTACACGCCCTGTCATATTATAGCCGATGGTTTTAAAGCTATTTCCTTGTCCTAACCATGAAAAGGGTATATTTTTTTCACTTTTATCCATTAAAAATAAGATCTCTCCATGGTCTTTTGATTTTAGTGCCTTAATACATTCTAGTTGTACTTTAGTAAGTTTATGGGCATCATCTATAATAATATGTCTATATTGTTCCCTTAAGGTATCTTCTTGTAAATAACTTAAAGTATCCATTTGCATTTGGTCTTTCATCATAAAACCTTGTTTTTTCAAATTGCTACTTACAAGTTCTTTTAAAAACCAAATAGCACGACGTCCACTTCCTTTTTTAGGTAGTTTCATAGTTGCTCTTTTTCTATTGGCTCCTGCATACTGCTCAAAGCTTGTATAACCACAAGCATAAATCCAACGAATCTCATATGCCATAAAACTGAGATATTCTTCTCTTAGCCATTTCACTTTTGGATAAGCTTTTCTTACTTGTGGTAATAAATCTACTAATAAATCCTCTGTTACTTCATTACAAATTTCTAAATTCAAATGAACATGTGCCTTATTAGCGGCCTCTTGTAGTAAATAATCTATAGATTTTATAATGACTTCACCTTTAGACTCTTCATCAAATAAACTTATATTTTGCAATCCATAATACTGACTAAATTGTTGATTTACTTTTTGTTTACTTGCTTCATCCATGCATATATACAAAATACGCTCGCCTGCTTTACAGGCATGTTCCAATAAATAAAGCATACGTAATATAGCTATAGACGTTTTTCCACTATATTTTTCACCTTTAATTACAAAAGTACCTACATTCTTCTGCCGCACAATCTTTTCTTGTGTTCTACTAAGCTTTAGCATCTTAACCGTCCTCTATCTTTAATCTGTCTTTTTATTATACGTATTTCAATATTTGTTTGCAATATGACATTTTTGTTTTTCTCTATACGTTACCTTATATTATGTGTACCATTTTAATATAACTAATTAAATAGTCAAAATATTCAACATTCCTCTTCACTTCTATGATAAAATATAAAAACAATCATTTATTTTATAAGGAGGTCTTTATGAAAAAACAATTTATGAGCTTTATAACCACACTTTTTTTACTTTTTCTACTCACTGCTTGCCAATCCACATCTCCTCATACAAAGCAAGTAGCACCCTCACTCTGCTCGGAATTTCAAATGGATGACAAAATTCCTTTACGTGTCCATATTCCAAAATCCGGTGAAGTTGCTTATGTTGGTATGACACCAACTACTTCTTTTGAAGGTAGTATTGCAACACTCCCATTAGAAATCTATAGAATGACTCAAACAAAAGATGGCTATTGCTCACCCGAAGCTTTTACACTTCCTGAAGGCTTTACCTATTCTACAGCTTTTACAGTTTCTCCTGATGGAAAAAAAATGTTTCTTTCTGCTCAAAATGCAGATTTTTTCGGTAATGATTCCATTAATATTTTAGTAGGGGATATTGAAGGCACAACACTAACAAATCTTACCCCTTTAGATTCTCTTAATACTTCTACTGACCAATTTGTGATGAGTGTAGATGATGCTCAAAATTTACTTTACCTATCTCCTGTTGGCGAACACTATAGTCAAGTTTTCTATAGTCATTATGAAAATAATAACTATACACCAGGTATCCTTTTACCAGAAGCAATTAATGGAGAAGGTTATCAATCTATAGGTGCCTGTTTAACACCTGACGGCAATAGGCTCATTAATACTCAACAAATTTATCAAAATACCCCCTATCCTGGTCTTTTATTAAGTTCTTCTTTGGATAAAGAGGGTAATTGGGTACAATCTACTGCTTTCGATTTAAATATTAATGATTTAAATACTATGAGTCTTTTACCTAGCATATCAGGTGATGGCAAAACGCTTTATTATCTTTCTATGCCATTTGATGAACATACTATGATTCCAGACAGGTCCAACAGTCATATTTATAAAGTTAATTTAAATGAAGCTTTAAATACCCTTCTTTCAACTGAGCAAAAAGCACCAGATCATACTTTTGATACTTCTAATTTTTCATTAACATTACGTAATAAAGGTGATGAATCTCAAAAACAAGGGGTTTATTATGAACTCTTTGTTCGTGCCTTTGCCGATTCTGATGGAGATGGAATTGGGGATTTTAATGGTATTACAAATAAGTTAGATTATCTTCAAGAATTAGGTATAGATGGTATTTGGCTTATGCCTATTAATGCAAGCCCTTCTTATCATGGCTATGATGTGATTGATTATAGTAAACTTAATAGTGATTATGGCACCGAAGATGATTTTAAACGTCTTTTAGATGAAGCGCATAAACGCAATATTAAAATTATCATGGATTTTGTTATTAATCACACCAGTAATCAACATCCTTGGTTTAAAAGTGCTATCTTCTCTGAAAATAGTCCTTATAGAGATTACTATCGTATTGTAGACCCTAGTGATACTGAAAATTATGTTGAAGGTGCTTCTTCTCCTTGGAATAGTTCTGTATGGCATCCTTTTGGTAACTTATATTACTATGGTATCTTTACAGACAGTATGCCTGACTTAAATTATAACAATCCAAAAGTTAGAGAAGAAATTAAATCAGCTGCTGCCAAATGGTTAGAAATGGGCGTAGATGGTTTTAGATTAGATGCTGCCCTACATATTTATGGTGTTCATGAATTTGAAAAACAAGAAGACTTCACTAAAAGTAATATTCAATGGTGGAATGAATTTGCCACTGCTTGCGAAGCTATTAATCCTAATGTTTATTTAGTAGGTGAAGCTTGGGATAGTGATAATCCACTTGCTGATTATGTTCAACCTTTTGATACCAAATTCAACTTCACCTTACAATCTGATATGCTCTATGCTGTTAAAAATGGATTATCCTTTACAGCTCATGGTGAAGACCTTGCAACGAGTTTAAAAACACTTCTGGATACTTATCAAAATGTAGACTCAAAATATTTAGATGGTATTTTTGCTTCTAACCACGACCAAGACCGTATTATGAGTGCTGTTGTTGTAGAAGATAAAGCAAGAATACTTCCTCATATTTATCTAACTTTACCTGGCAATCCTTATATTTATTATGGTGAAGAACTAGGTATGAAAGGCAAGAAACCAGATGAACTCATTCGTTTAGATTTCAAATGGACAGATGATCCAAATACATTACCTAATTGTAACTGGGCTGCTGCTTATGGTAATGACTTTAGTAGTGAAAATTTAGATACGCCTTCATTAGAAACTCAAATGAAAGATTCTGACTCTATGTATCAACTTTATAAAACTTTAATTGCCTTTAGAAAAAATCATCCAGCAATTCTTTCTGGAGATTATGAGCCTATTGCTACTAAAAACACAAGTGTCCTTGGCTATAGACGCTTTACCAATGAAGAAAATTTAATCATTTTACATAACCTTTCTTCTAAGGAAACCACCATTACTTTAAATGAACTCAAAGAGTCTACCTGTCTCTATAGCAGTCATCCAGAAAATAACCTAGTAGGGGATACACTTACTTTACCAGGCTATTCAACAGTTATTTATCAAATGCCTTAGATACTTGCTTAGCAAATACCTCTGTTTAAAATCTAAGTATAAAAAGACCGCTCAGCTTCCAGTTTATACTGGCTCTTAGCGGTCTTTTTATATGTATTAAAGTTACTATTTATTCTGCAAACTATAATGCTTACTCTACTTTTCTTCTACTAATATTTCTCAAAGATTTCTGCAAACCACCAGATATCTGGCACATGCTTCATATATTTTAATCTAATAAAAACTGAATATTCTCGTCTAATATTAAAGTTATATTCTTCTCCTATTTGATGTGCTAATTCTAAAATCTTTTTAACTACTTTCTCTGGGTTTTCTAGCTCAGCCTCTCGTATAATGCCACGATGTGCTTTTTCCCATTCCCAATAAATTTCAAATTGCCCTTCTTTAAATCGAATTTTTTGTGGATTCACCCCACCTAAAATACAAAAAGCAATTACTTCAGTAATAAACTCCTTAGAAACTTGTATGCCTTCTTCCTGTAAAGACTTATGAATCTTATAAACAAAACCTCTAAATAATGGTTTTTTCTTAATCTCTAACTTCCTTTCTCCACTATCCGTTAGTTCTGCTTTTACATCTTTACCCAAAATAACTAACAATACAATAAATACAGCTATAATGATATATGGAAAATTATTAATAAAAAAAGATCCCATATAAATCACCTCTTTTCTTAATTTATAGCTTAATTTAAGAAGTTATTTCTTAAGATTATTATATCACATTTTTATATTTTCCAATAGGCTTTTACTTCATATACTCTCAAACTAAAATGAGCTATAAAACTAATCCATTTTTAGTTTTATAGC
>JAFOHG010000033.1 GCA_017421915.1 Cellulosilyticum sp.
ATAGCCATAGCCCCTTCATCCATCACCTTGTTATATGCACTAATAGCTTTTTCTTCGTCACATTCATCATCTTCAAATATAAGTTCCAAATTATGACCATTCACGCCACCAGCTGCATTAATTTCATTAATAGCAATTTCTGCACCTTGTTTAACTGATGTACCATAAGATGCATAATCCCCTGTTAATGGCCCCATACCACCAATTTTATAAGCTTCTCCACTAGTTCCTTCACTTTCACCTTCTGTAGAAGCATCTGCTACTTCATTATTATTTGTTTCACCACTTGTTGTCTGACTCTCACCACAACCTGTAAATCCCATTGCACACATAGCAGTGATTGCTACAAGTGTTAAACCTTTTCTTAAACTCTTTTTCATAATAATCCCCCTAACCCAAACGTTTATAATTACACCACGTTATCAATTGATTATTTTTCAAAATCTTAAACAAAAATATACTATTATTTATGTAATTTGTCAATTGAATTTTTTAATATAAAATAATTCATATTTCAAACTCTTTATTATATATTCGTCAACTTTTATATGTTTAATTTTACTTTGATTTTCAACCTTTTATATTCCTTATTTTATTCTATTTCCTTCTCTCTTATGTTAAGCTCAATGATTTTACACTTAATTCTTCTAGCAAAATAAACTTATTCACCTATTGTTTCTTTTAATAATATCTATTAGACTTTCATTATAAATATGCAAAAATAAAGAGGCATAACTTCATAGTTAAGCCTCTTCACTTTTTTCTATTCTATTAAAAATAGCTTTAATCTCAGTTCCTTTACCAAGTTCACTCTCTACCTCTAGACTTGCATGATGTTTACCTATTATATGTTTAACAATGGCTAACCCTAATCCTGTACCGCCTGTAGACTTAGACCTACTTTTATCTACTCTATAAAACCTTTCAAAAATACGCTGCTGATTTTCTTTAGAAATTCCTATACCAGTATCCCTTATTGATAAAACGACTTTATCATTTACAGGTCTAATCGTTACTTTAACTTCACCATTTTTATTATTATATCTAATAGCATTGTCACATAAATTAACAATTACTTCTTCCATCATTGCTTTATTAGCACTAATAATACAAGGTGTTCCCTCTAGTGTTAGTTTTATATTATTTTGAGCTGCTGTAATCTGTAACATTTCTATACATCTTCTAGCAACCTGATAAAGATCTACCATTTCAAAACTAATCTCTACTTCTGTACAATCTAACTCTGACAATTGAATAATATCATTAATTAAAGTTAAGAGTCTATTAGAATTCTGATGAATTTCACTAGCAAAATGACGCATGTCCTCACCACTTGCCATTCCACTTTCAATAAGCTCTGCATAGCCTGATATAGCCGTAAGCGGTGTCTTTAATTCATGAGATACATTAGCAGTAAATTCTTGTCGCATTTGTGCCCCTTGTATAATATCATCATGTTGCTTTTGAATGGTATTAATAAACGGTACTAACTCTTTATATGTGGATATAGAATCGCATTCTTCAACATCCTTAGCTAATTGTTCAATAGGTGCTACTAAACTCTTAGTCATAAAATGTGCCAAAATCATACAAATCCCAAAAACAATTACTATAAAGATACCAATTAGAGGAAATGTACTTTCAAAGACACTCAATATACTTTTAGAATCTTTGGCTGTGCGAAGTACCATGCCATTTTCTAATTGCAACGCACAGTAAAAAGTATTTTTATCTAGCGTTTTTGAGCATCTTACATCATCACCTTTGCCCGTTTGAACGGCTTCTATAAATTCAGGTCTATCGGAATGATTTTCCATTTTCTCTGGATTAACACTACTATCATAGTAAACTGTACCATCCGACTTAATAAGCGTTACTCTAATATCACTTTCAGTAATTTTTAATTTTTGTTCCTCTTGCCCAAAAACACCACTATTACCTAACAATTGTGTATATGCTGCTAAGTCTTGAACCACTTCATCTTGAAATAACCTGTAAAAGACTCCTACTACCATAATTAGTGTGGCACTCATAGCAAGCGCTACAAGTGCCAATAATTGAATATTTATCTTTCTTTTCATCTAAACTATTACTCCATAATGTATCCAACGTTTCTGACAGTCTTAATTGTGACATCAGAATTTTTCAATTTTTGTCTAAGCGTTTTTATATGCATATCTAAGGTTCTAGATTCACCTTCAAAGTCAGAACCCCAAATTCTCTCCATTATAATATCTCTCGACATAACAATCCCTGTATTAATTAAAAGAAGCTTTAATAACTCATATTCTTTAAATGTTAATTCACAAAGCTCATCCTTTACATAAACACTATGTCTTTCATTATCTATATATATATCTGCAAGCGATATATTTTTCTCTTCTTCCATTCCCTTACTTCTTCGAAGGACTGCCTTTACTCTCGAAATAAGCTCCATAACACCAAAAGGTTTTGTGATATAGTCATCTGCACCCATATCCAATCCTTTTACTTTATCTATCTCTGTTGTTTTTGCAGTTACTAATATAATAGGTACCTTTTTTGTTCCAGGTGTACTTCTAAGCTTCTTTAAAACTTCCAATCCATCTTCATCTGGTAACATAATATCTAAAATAATAAGTGCCGGTATTTTTTCTGTCACCTTTTTATAAAAATCTTTAGCACACTCAAAATCCATGATTTGATAACCACTATTTTTCAGAGCAAAACTTTCAATTTCTCTTATATTTTGGTCATCTTCAACTATATATATCCATGCCATCCTTTTCTATCCTCCAGTTCAAGCCAATTACCACCTTACTATTTTATCATATATTCCCTATCAATTAGCAAGTTATATTAATTTATATTGCACTTTATAGGAAGTATATTTTTCTCTAAACTCAGCATTGTCTTCTCTTTTTAACTGTTCAATATACTCATGTGCATCAAATCCTTCTTCATTATCTAGTTGTAATACACCAATTGCTATATTAGAACAGTGATCTGCTACCCTCTCATAATTAGTCGTAATATCTGAGAAAATAAACCCAAGTTCTATAGTACATATACCATCTCTTAGACGTCGAATATGACGTTTTTTTAGTTTTTCATGTAAATGATCTATTACTTCTTCTAATGGTTCAACCGTTACTGCTAGTTTTTTATCTTGGTCTTCTAATACTTGAAGAGAAATATTCACTATATCTCTAATTGCTCTAGAGAAAACACTCAATTCTGCTTTTGCCTCTTCCGAAAAGATTAAGTTCTTTTCATGCATCTCTTTTCCTGCTTCCATAATGTTTACTGCATGATCTGAAATACGTTCAAAGTCTCCTATTAAATGTAATAACATAGAAAGCATATGACTATCTTTTTCTAATAGATTTTTATTACTTAATTTAAGTAAATAACCACCAATTTCATCTTCATAGTGATCTACACGGTCTTCTATTTTTGCAATATAGCTTGCTTTCTCTTCATCATACTCTGTAAGCAATTCAATAGATTTAAATAGCGCATCTTTAGAAAGCTCAGCCATTTTAAAAGTCAGTTGCTTGCATTGTTCAATTGCAAAAGCTGGCGATTCTAAAAAGCGTACATCCAATACTTGAAAATCATTACTTATAGCCATTGCTTTCTTTTCTTCTTCATCTTCTTTAATTGTAAGATATGCTAATTTTTCAAGTACTTTAGTAAATGGTAAAAGTATCATTGTAGCAATTATATTAAATAAACTATGAATAACTGCAATACCAGCTGCCCCTGCAACCTCATTTAATACTGAAAAATGAATCAAACTATTTAATGTATAAAATACAATCATAAATATAGCTGTACCAATTACATTAAAATAAAGATGTACTAACGCTGCTCTTCTAGCATTTTTACTTGTTCCTATACTAGATAGCATAGCTGTAATACAAGTCCCAATATTTTGTCCCATAATAATAGGTAGTGCTGAAGCATATGTAACTGATCCTGTAACACATAAAGCTTGTAATATCCCCACTGAAGCTGATGAGCTTTGAATCACTGCCGTTAAAAGCGCACCAACAATCATTCCTAATATAGGATTGGAGAACATAACAAATAAATTGGTGAATGCTGGAATATCTGCAAGAGGCTTAACCGCACTACTCATAGTATCCATACCTACCATTAAAATAGCAAATCCAGTTAAAATCATACCAACATCTTTTTTCTTTTCTTTCTTGGAAAACATAATACATACTACGCCAATGATTGCTAAAATTGGTGAAAAAGATGATGGTTTTAATAATTTAATAAAGAAATTCTCACTTTCAATACCTGATAAACTTAAAATCCAAGAAGTAATAGTCGTCCCTATATTAGCTCCCATAATAATCCCAATGGCTTGAGATAATTTCATGATTCCTGAATTCACAAATCCAACTACCATAACAGTTGTAGCAGATGAAGATTGAATAACAGCTGTTACTACTGCACCTAATGCTACTGCTTTAATAGGATTAGAAGTTAATTTTTCTAGAATCTGCTCTAAGCGTCCACCAGAAACTTTAGCAAGACCTTCACCCATTGCGTGCATTCCATATAGAAATAACGCTAGGCCTCCTATCATTGTAAGCACACTAAAAATATCCATAATTTTACTCCTTATATAACTCATTAACTATTATAAACTGATCTAGCTTCTGGCTAACATCAGCCTAATGTTATAATAGGAATGTAAAATATAAGGAGTATTCATGTAAATTTTATGTAAAATTTTAATTTTAAAAAATTTAATATACTATTTTTGACATTTAAGTATAATAACTGTTAATTTTAGTGTTGTCCTGTTATTGAGAATATAACCCATTCTGCAATATTTGTAGCATGATCTCCAATTCTCTCAAAGTATTTTCCAATCATTAGTAAATCTGTTGCTAACTCCCCGTCTTCTTCACTTTTATTAATAAGTCTAATGATTTCACTTTTAAGCTCTGTAAATAAGGTATCTACCTTATCATCTTGCTTAATAACATTTCTAGCCAACTCTATATCTCTAGCAACAAAAGCTTCTACGCTTTTAATAACCATTTGAGTCGTTTCTTTAGCCATTTCTCTAATTGATGTTAAAAGTGTTACTTCTCCTTCTTTATCTAATACTAAAGTAATTTCTGATATATCAGATGCATGGTCACCAATACGTTCCATATCTGTTATCATCTTTAATGCTGAAGAAATTATTCTTAAATCTTTAGCTACTGGTTGTTGTTGTAATAATAACTTTAAACATAGTCTCTCAATCTTTTTTTCTTGTTCATCTATTTGATCATCAAAGGCTATAGCTTGCTTTGCCTTGTCCATATCTCTATTCACAAGTGCACCAATAGCTAATTCAATAGCTTGTTCAATAAGCGTTCCCATCAACATCATATTATTATTTAACTCATCTAATTGCTTATCAAAACCATTTCTCATTAACCAAACCTCCCTGTAATATAATCTTCTGTTCTTTTATCCCTAGGCATTGAGAATAGTTTTTCTGTATCGCCTGCTTCTATAATCTCACCCATTAAGAAGAATACTGTTTGGTCAGATACCCTTGTTGCTTGTTGCATATTATGTGTAACCATAACAATCGTATATTTCTTCTTAAGCTCTGATGTCAAATCTTCAATTTTAGAAGTTGAGATAGGGTCTAATGCTGAGGTTGGTTCATCCATTAAGATAACTTCTGGCTCTACTGCTAATGCTCTAGCAATACAAAGTCTTTGCTGTTGACCTCCAGACATCCCTAATGCACTTTTCTTTAAACGATCTTTTACTTCATCCCATATAGCTGCATCTCTTAATGATTTTTCTACGATTTCATCTAATTGTGCTTTATTACGAATACCATGTGTTCTAGGACCAAAAGCAATATTATCATAAATACTCATAGGAAATGGATTAGGTTTTTGGAACACCATACCCACTCTTTTTCTAAGCGTATTGATATCCATATTTCCATAGATATCCTCCCTATCTAAGAGTACTTTCCCTGTAATCTTACACCCTTCTACTAAATCATTCATACGATTGAGTGACTTAAGAAAAGTAGACTTTCCACAACCTGATGGGCCAATAAAAGCTGTTACTTTATTTGCTTCAATCTCTAAATTGATATTTTTTAGTGCTTTAAAATCACCATAATATAGGTCTAAGTTTTCTATACTAAATTTACTCATCATCATTAACCTCTCGAAATTCTTTTAGCAATAAATCCTGATAGCCAGTTAATACCCATAACCATTAATAAAAGTACAACTGCCGTCGCATATGCTTTGTCTGTATGCATTCCTTCTCTCGATAAAGAATACATATGAACTGATAACGTTCTACCTGAAGACATTAAACTTGTTGTAGCATCTGCTACCGTTCCTGAAGTATAGATTAGTGCTGCTGTTTCTCCAACAATTCTACCTACTGCTAAAATAACACCTGATAAAATTCCTGGAACTGCTGCTGGTAATACAATTCTAAATACCGTTCTTAGTCTACCTGCACCTAATCCAAAACTTCCTTCTCTGTAACTATCTGGTACAGCAAGAAGTGCTTCTTCTGTTGTTCTCATGATAACTGGAAGTACCATGATGGCTACTGTACAAGCTCCTGCTAAGATTGAGTAACCCCAACCTAAAGTTGTTACAAAGAATAACATCCCGAATAATCCATATATAATAGAAGGAATCCCTGATAAAGTTTCAGCTGTTACTCGGATTAATCCAACTAACTTATTTCCCTTCTTTGCATATTCTACTAAGTAAATAGCAGCTCCCATTCCAAAAGGTACTGCAATTAATAATGCTAC
>JAFOHG010000034.1 GCA_017421915.1 Cellulosilyticum sp.
AATAAGCAATAAGATATTCATAAGATGTTGGCCCAATAATAGCTATATGTTTTCCAATCATCCCTAGCTTACTTAAAGTCCTGCCAAAGGCATCACAATCTTTTTTTACTTGTTCATAGCTTTTTTCTATAAGCTCTTTTTTTCTCATATAACGATAAGCAATACGATTTTGATACTTGCTTGCTGCCCTTGTTACAAGGTCTTTAATTGTTTTAATTTCATACGCTACTTTCCCCATTCTTAAAAATCCCCCTAGTCTTTTACACAAATAGATAATATATATTTTTTCTCTAAAATGTATTGGCAAAACCAATACCCTGATTGATTACTTTGGATTTTTCTATGGATTTTTCCATGGATGTTTCTATGGATTTTTCCATTGGTCTCTCCATTTAAACTATTACTAAAATCAACCTGCTTCATTGGAAAACTTAGGCCCTTTCCTACTGCTTTAATATAACTTTCCTTTAGTGTCCAGAGCCTAAAAAAACTTTCTTCCATGCAAGTAGATTGTTCTATCCATTGTTGTTCCTCTTTGCTACATACCTTTTTCATAACAGCTCTTGGAAATGCTCTTATCTCCTCTATATCAATCCCAACTTCTTTTGAGCTAATGATGCAAGCTACCATTCCATGACAATGACTTAAATTAAATTGAATCTCTGGATAATCCCTTAAATACGGTTTATTCCAACTATTCCTTTTAATATCTTCTAAAATAGAAGGCACCCTATCTTTCTTAGGCTGCCCCTCTATTTCTGTATGATTTTGCTCTTTCATATATAATTGTAAGTGTTCTTCTAAAAGCTGCCATGCTGCTCTATGCAAAACCTCTTCTTCCTGAAGTTTTGTAAAACCTGTTGTTTCTATCAAACGCCAAGCAATCCTATCCATTATGCAACTTGATGAGACATATAGTCCAAAACTTCTTGTACTGTATGTAAATGAATAACATCTTTCTCATCTACTTCTATATCCCAATGTTCCTCTATTTCTCCTATTAAACACATTAAGTCATAAGAATTAAAACCTAAATCCTCTATTAATTTTGCATCCATTGTAATTTTTGCTTCATCTACTTCTACAAATTCGCAAATCATTTCTTTTAATTGCTCAAACACCTTAATCTCCCCCTAATTCTATACTTCATCTTCCTATTAACCTAAAATGTTATATGCCATATCATACTTCTTATACAGTACGTAAAATCTCACCAACCGTCATTGCTTCATGCTCAATACCCATAAAAATAATTTTACATAAATAATAGTACATATATTCTAGTTGTTGTTCTGTAATAACGCCCGTCTGATATTCAAAGTAAAAGTCCAATCCTCCATCTTCACTATTATGCATAACGGTTAAATAAAGGGGACACCCTGCTACTCCATTAGAATACCATTTACATTTATAATCAATATCCTTTAAACGCTCATCTTTAGAACGCATAGAAAGTGGCTGATAGGTTAGAGACATACATTCATGTGTTAAGCCTGGTTCATAGCCATACATTTCTCTACATTCACTAATTAAAGCAATAGGATCATAGTTGGCATGTTTAAAAATTTCATTTTGTTTTTGTTGAATAACTTTCATTCCTTCCATAAAGGTTTGTTCATCTTCTACTACCGTTCTACAAGGGAAGAAATGAATTCTAGTCCCACCTGATTTTTTATCTAGAACCGTTGCTCTTCTAGAAATAGTGGTCTTTATACTAACATCTTTTTCATTTTTATTCATTTTAGAAAGATAAGTACGAAGTCCCATCATTAATAAACAGACCATTGGAATTTGATGTACCTCGCAATACTCTAATAACTCCTTGGTAGGTTGTGGCTCTAAATGAAAGACTTTATGGGCTGCGCTAACATCCTTAGATACAATTCTAGCTGCACGTAAGGTAGGATTATTCGTTTCCTTACGTGTCTGCTCTAATTTTCCTGTTCCTAAGACATCTGTAAAAATGGGTTCACTGCCCTCATAAATCTTATGCCAATAAAGTGCATCTTTTTTTCTTTGTGGGGAATCTTTTTCGTATGCTAAATCTTTTTCTAATGCCTTAATATAAGACTGCATAGCTTTTGGGTACTCCATATCATATTTTAAAGAACAATAAATCTCAATAAGGTCTGTCATTAAAGTGATAATACTATAAGAATCCATAGTCATATGGTCAACTAAGAAATACACGCCTTTATACCCATCTGGCATATTAATCATTACCATTTTATTAAGCGGTGAGTCTACTCTATCAAAAGGAATCTCTGTCCACTCTCTTAAAACCTGATCTACTCCTTCTTCTGTATAATGGCTAAAGTCCATTAATTCAATTTCTCTTGTTTCTTTAGGAACAATATATTGATAAACCATTCCCTCTTTCTCTTCTGTAAAACGAATACGAAGAGCCTCACAACGGTCGTAACATCTATAAATAGCTTCTCTTAATAAATCAAAATCAATATCTTCTTTAATGAGCATGCTTGTTCCAATATTTAAAACTTGTTTCTTCGGACAGCATTTTAATGTATAAAAATGTAATTTCTGAGCAACAGTTAATGGATATAATTTTCTTTCTACTTCTTGCATCACTGCATCCCCCTTATGTTTTTCTAAATAAATCCCCTTTATCTTTCTTCCCTCTCTCGCTTTTTGATATTGCTTTATTTTGTACCTTAACATTGATTAGCTTATTTGACTTTCCTCTTTTACTTTATCCTTCTCTTCACATTGTTTTAAAAAAGTGCGAACTGCTTTTTGATATTTTTCAGTATCTCTATAATAACTTTCCCCATGTCCCGCTCCTGCAATAATAACCAACTTCTTTTCTGCAGTACACTCTTCATACATCTTTTGACTCATCCAAGTTGGTACAAAATCATCCTTGGCACCATGTATAAATAAAATAGGTAGATTAGAATTTTTAACACGCTCTGTATTATTAACCTCATCAAAAGCATATCCAGCTTGTTTCTTACATAAGGTATTGGCAATCTGTAAAATTGGAAAAGCAGGTAGATGATAATCGTCTTTTAAAACATGTTCAAAAACTTCCCAAGCAGAAGTAAATCCGCAATCTGAAATAATACCTTTTACTTGATGTGGTAACTTTTCACTTGATAAAGCAAGTGCTGTTGCCCCTCCCATTGAAATACCATGTAAATAAATCTGTGCATAATCCCCTAATTTCTTTATAGCTAACTTAATCCACTTTTTACAATCTTTATAATCCAGTGCAGCAAATCCAATATATTCTCCTTCACTCTTTCCATGTGCACGATGATCCACAATTAAAACATGATAGCCTAGTTCATGATAAAAATGAGAAAGAGCTGCAAAATCGCTTTCTCCTCTACTTCTATATCCATGCAATGCTATAATCACCTTATCACTTTGTGCGGGTGCTTCTAACCATATACCTCTTAGTATTAAGCCATCATCTGTTTGTATACTCATTTGTTCTATTTTTTGTTTTGCTAACCATCCTTTTTCTGATCTTATAATTGGAATATATCTCTTCCAGGCTTCTCCAATTGCATTAGGTATACGACTTACATCCATCTTAGACTCTCTTTTGATGGTTCTTTGAAATAAATATGCCGCACCTGTCACTTCACCGAGTACCCCTATTCCTAAAGCCCCCATTAACCATTTCATCTCCCATCAGCTCCCCTGATTCTTACTTATGTTTAAATATTTTAATTTTTCTAAATAATTACATTTTAAAAATACATCATTTTTGACCAATGGTCAAGATTTTTTTGAACACTGGTCAAACTTTTTTTAATTTTCTATGTTATACTATCTGTCATGAGGAGGCATAACCTATGAAAAAACAAAATAAACGTGATCTCATTTTGGATACCATGCAGTCACTTATGAGCCAAAATTTAGCCTCTACTGCTACAGTTAGCGATATCGCTAAACATGCCGGTATTGCTAAAGGAGGCATCTATTATTACTTTAGTTCTAAAGATGAGATATTAGATGCTGTTTTAGAACGCTCTTATTCTCAAGCTATTGAAAAAAGTTGGTCTCTTATCCAAAGTAAAGGATTAGATGCCCTTTCTAAAGTTAAACAAATTTTTCAAATGTGTGTTTATCCCGACATTGCTTTACACCAAAAAGAAATGCTCACCTATCTTCATTTGCAAGACGACCTCATCTTACATCATAAATTTCTTGCACTGACCATTCGTGAATTCACCCCAATCTTGACCGAAATTATTCAACAAGGCGAACAAGAAAAAAGCTTGCACTGTGAATTTCCAGAGCAAACTTCCGAAATCATTGTATCTACACTAGTTTTTCTTCTAGACCATACTCTTTTTTCTTGTAAAGACTCTGAAATTCCAAAGAAACTTCATGCACTTGCTATTATGCTTGAACGTAGCATGAATGCTCCTGAAGGCAGTTTTGATTTTCTTTTTTCAGATTTCGAACCTAACTATTTCTCTTCTCAGGTGAATGGCTAATTTTTTACATACTAAAAAGCAACAAATGTTCTCATTCGTTGCTTCTTCACTTCTTTATTTTGCTATGTTATAATTACGCTACCTAAAACAGATTGGTACATATACCCATCTAAAAATATAAGGAGAAAACTATGAATACAGTAGAATTACTTAAAAAGACTATAAATGCTTATGAAAACTCATTAGAACTCAAAAAACTTGTTCAACATATAAAAGAAGTTGAATCTTCTACTATAAAATTAAAAGAAGAAATGCACTTCTTATTACCTCAACAAGCACAAGTTCCAGAAATATTAGGTCTTGTTACTTCTGTTTTAGAAAATGTAGAACTAGAAGTAAAACAATTGCTTCATAAACATAAAGAAATCGAAATGACTATTTTAACAGAACAATTTGTAGCACCTATTATGGAATACCTTCAAAAAGTCCTTCCATATCCAACTCGTGTCCAAATTAACTATGTAGAAAAAGATACAGAAATTCAAATTGAAGTTGCTCAACCTGAAGGAACTAAAACACTTACTTTAGTACCTGACTTTGAAGAAAAACGTGTACTTTTCGTAGCAAACTCCGAGCTTTGCAATCTTTCTCCACTAGGTTCATTAAAAAATTCTTTTGGTCACGAACTTTTAGTTGCACCAGCAGAACTTGGTACACTTATCCGTTTATTAGATTTAGAATAAATCTTATTTAAAATAAATCTTATTTA
>JAFOHG010000035.1 GCA_017421915.1 Cellulosilyticum sp.
GGAGAATTTATTGGGATTATAGGCGAAAATGGTGCAGGGAAAAGTAGCTTATGCCAAGCATTAGTTGGATTAATTCCGAATTTTTATAAAGGCGCATATGGGGGAAAAGTATTATTAGACAAAGAAAATGTAGCTGAAAATGGTGTAGCCAAAATGTGTCAGCGTATTGGGATTGTATTTCAAAATCCTTTCAATCAAGTGACAGGCTCTAAATTAACCGTCTATGAGGAAATTGCTTTTGGCTTAGAAAATATAGGACTTCCTAAAGAAGAGATGATAAAGAGAGTAGATGAAGTTTTAGAGTTACTAGATATAGCGGAATATAAAGATCGTCATCCATTTGATTTATCAGGTGGACAAATGCAGCGCATGGCAATTGCAAGTGTAATGGCAATGAAACCTGAAATATTAATTCTAGATGAACCAACCTCACAACTAGACCCTAAGGGAAGTGAAGAAGTTTTTCAAGCTGTTCAATTTTTAACAAAGCAGGGTGTCACTATTATTATGGTAGAACATAAGATGGAAAAAATTGCAAGCTATAGTGACCGTGTTATGCTACTACATAAGGGAAAATTAATTGATTTTGATACACCACAAAAAATTTTTTCCCGTAAAGACCTAGGAACTTATGGCATCAATGAGCCTACATTTACAAGGATTTGTAAAGCATTAAATATAAAATTACCAGGTAAGGAACTTTATCCTGTTACATTAGAAGAAGCCATCAGTGTGATGGAACAATTTCAGAGGGGAGAGGACTAAATGGCTGAAATGAAAATAGAACATTTAAGTTTTAATTATACACCACAGACACCTATATTACAGGATATTTCCTTGACATTAGATACAACACCAACAGCTATTATTGGTCAAAATGGTGCAGGTAAAACGACTTTTGTAAAGTTATTAAAAGGACTTCTAAAACCTACTTCTGGAGAAATTAAATTAGATGGAAAAAGTATAAGAGCGTTGAGTGCTCCTAATTTGGCAGCACAAATTGGACTAGTCTTTCAAAATCCAAATGACCAGATTTTTAAAAATAAAGTCATTGATGAAGTGATGTTTGGGCCACTTAATATTGGCATGTCAAAAGAACAAGCCAAAAAGAAAGCGTTAGAAGTCTTACAGTGGCTAGGATTAGAGGATAAAATAAATGATAATCCTTATGATTTAGGGCTTTCAGAAAGAAAACTTATTGCCCTGGCCTCTGTTTTAGCAATGGATACACAGGTAGTTATTTTAGATGAACCAACTATTGCACACGACTATGCCTCAAAAGAAAAAATAAAGCTCACGATTAAAAAGTTACAGGAACAAGGCAAAATGGTTTTAACCATTATTCATGATATGGATTTTGTAGCAGAATGCTTTGATAGAGCCATTGTACTGGTTAAAGGAAAAATTTTAATAGATGGCCCAACCGAAGAAGTTTTTTCAAAAGAAGCAGTATTAAAAGAAGCCTATTTAGAAGCACCTCATGTCACACAATTATGTAGATGCTTAGGATATAAGCAGACTTATCTAACAGTTGAAGCATTTGTGAAAGCACAAAAAGGTATAGAATAGATAATCATTAGTGACAAATAAGAGATGTATATTTTGTTCTGTACTACAAATAATAGGTAGAATAAAGAACAAAGGAGTGCATCACTATGTCATTAAATCAAAAAGAACAATCCCTTATTCAAGATTTGCAAGAACAAGAAAAACTTTGCATTCAAAAATATACACGTTATGTAGAGCAAGCGCATGACCAAGAGCTTAAAAATTTATTTGATACACTTAGAGAAAATGAGATTAATCATTATAAGGCATTAGAACAACTTAAAAAAGATAGCACCACACAGCCAGATGTCAAACATCTTGATGCAGCAAAGTATTGTCCTAAATCAACTTATACAAGCGAGTCTAATAGTAGAGAAAAGGAAGATGATGCTTATCTTTGTACAGACTCTATTGCAACAGAAAAGATGATTTCAACATCCTATAATGAGGATTTATTCCAATTTTCTTCTACAGTAGTAAGAGATACACTTAATCAAATTCAAACAGATGAACAAAATCATGGAGAAATGATTTATAAGTATAAAACTGCTAATGGCATGGCTTAATGAACAGTAGCCTAAAAAAACAAGCATCTTAAATGATTAAGATGCTTGTTTTTTTATTGTAAAAATTAAATA
>JAFOHG010000036.1 GCA_017421915.1 Cellulosilyticum sp.
AAGCAAATTGGAGTGAACTTAATACAGACGAAGAAAATTCACCACTTTTAAACCGTGCAACTAAAGGGCTTTATCCACCAGGTTCTATTTTTAAAGTGATTACAACATTAGCTTATATGCGTCAAAGTGATACATTAGACTTTACGTATGATTGTACAGGAAGTTATCATGGAGATGATTTTACGATTCGTTGTTATAATGGAAATGCTCATGGAGAAGTGGATTTAAGTGAAGCATTTGCAAAATCATGTAATAGTTATTTTATTGCACTAGCACAGCAACTAGGAGATACTGCATTAAAAAATGCTGCAGAATCTGTAGGATTTAATAAGGCACTTGATGTAGATTTTGGTTGTGCTATAAGCCAGTTTAACTTACAACCTAGTGATTCACCGTTTGAGCATGCAGCAACTGCTATGGGACAAGGTCGAACTTTAACAACACCGCTTCATATGGCAATGATTGCCTCAGCGGTCATCAATGATGGGGTTAGTATGAAACCGTATTTAATTCGTTATGCTAAAAAGCAAAATGGGCAAATAGTAGATGAAGAAAAGGCGCAAAGTATTGGCAATATCATGACTGAAGATGAAGCCTATACTTTGCAAGGATTAATGCAGGGGGTTTTAGACTTTGGAACAGCTATAAGTTTACCAGAAAAAAATCTTGTAGTAGGTGGAAAAACAGGAACGGCTGAAAATGAAACGGATGCAGATCATTCTTGGTTTATGGGATATGCTTATGATCCAGAAGATGATTTAAAAGAACCTATTGCTTTTGCTGTAATTGTAGAAGGTGGAGGTGTAGGGGCACAAGCCCTTACAGTATCTAATAGTATATTAGAAGCTTACCGTCATGATAAATAGCAATAAAAAACACCATAGTACTAAAAATACTATGGTGTTTTTTTGAAAAATATCTTAAAATATAAAGTAAAACAAGATTAATATAGAGTTGTTTTTTAGGGGGGATAGGAAATGATTTTATATAATATGATGGAAAAATTAGTTTTAGAAGAATTAGAAAAGGTATTTAACAAGGAAGAATACAACGGGTGTACATGTGAAAGATGTAAGGCAGATATGATGGCGTTAGCGCTTAATAAACTACCTGCAAAATACGTTGTAACAGAGCAAGGCGAGATTATTAGTAAAATTGTAGCTACTTTACCACAAAATCAAGTTGATCTTTTATCAGCTGTTGTAGAGGCCAGTGAATTAGTTAAAAGAAGGCCTAGACATCTAGAAAATAATGAAAATATTGGATAAAAAAAGACCTTCCTAATGGAAGGTCCTTTTTTTATGCCGGCAGTGGGACTTGAACCCACACGTGGTTACCCACAACAGATTTTGAGTCTGCATCGTCTGCCATTCCGACATGCCGGCGCATATCTTAACATAAGTTTTGACAAGAATTATCTTAGCATAAATTTAAAATGATAGCAAGTAAAATTTTCCTGACTTTTTGAAAGATACTTTTCGTATTGTCTACTAAGTATTGATTATTATAAAATGATAAGGCATGATGATAACAAGAAAGGGGAATGGGTAAGTGGAAATCAACTCTCTAGCAGAAGAAGAAAGATGGATTCAAGATGCAGCCAAGGGAAATACATTCGCCTTTGAAAAACTGATTATGAAATATGAAACGAGAATTTATAATATTTGTTTGCGCTTACTCAAAAAGCCAGATGAAGCATATGATGCGGCTCAAGAGGTTTGTATTAAAATATGGAGACAACTTCAAGGATTTAAAGGAGAGTCGAAATTTAGTACTTGGGTTTATCGTGTAACAACTAACACCTGTTTAGATTTATTACGTCAGCAAAAGAAAGTATATGATAATATAAATTTATTTGAAGAAGGTGACAAGTTAAGTGAAACAATTGATACGGAAAAGACAAGGCAGTGGAAAGACCTAAGCAGTCACATGGTAGATCAGGAAGTTACTAGGTTATTATGGAATAGTATACAAGCTTTAAAAGAAGAGTATCGTGTTGTTATTATTTTACGAGATATAGAAGGATATAGCTATGAAGAAATTGCCAAGTGCTTAAGTATTTCAAATGGAACAGTTAAATCAAGAATATCTAGAGCACGGGCAAATCTAAAAAAGATTTTAGAGCAAAATCAGGAGCTTTATGCTGATTTATTATGTGGTAATAGAAGATAAGGAGTGTGTCCCATGAAGTGTAGTGAATATGAAGTGTTAATATCGGCTTATGTGGATGGGATGCTTAGTCCACAAGAAAAAGAGCAAGTGGTAAGTCATCTAGAAAATTGTACTCAGTGTAAAGCTTCATATGAAGTGCTATTACATATGGTAGATGGATGTAGGCAGATAAATGAGATAGAATTACCCAAAGATTTTCATCAGAATTTAATGGGAAAAATTCAAAAAGAGCAGACTAAGAAGAGGTGTATTAAATGGCTACCAACAAAGAAGGATGATAGATGGCGTTATATAAGTGCAATGGTTGCCACGTTTTTCCTGGGCATAATACTTTTTAATGAAATAAAGCATATTAATTTAAAGACGGATACTGAAATGACTCAAGAAAACGGCGTAATAGTAGCAAGTCTGAAAGAAAATGAAGAACCAGGAGATAGCATACACAATATAGAAGAAAGAAGTACTATGAGTATTAGAAGTAGAAATGTGGGAGAGGCTCCTATATCACAGATACAAGAAGATGAGGTAGTCAATGGGGATTTAGAGAAGACTCTAGGTGTCCTAGGAAGTTGTAAAATAGTATGTAAGATAAAAGTACAGGAAAAGGCAGATTTCGAGCGGCAGTTAGAATATATTTTAGGTAAAGAGCAAATAAATTATGAAAAAGCAGAGAATGGTTATAAGGTTAATTGCAATACTCCAATAGAGAAGCTAGTAGAATGGTTAGAGGAATATAGTTTGGATATAGAGTGGGAATCTGGTCATGATAGTGAAGTAGATGATGCACAAATAGAAATTATTTTGATGGGAGTATCTTAAGAAAATTATAAAAAAAGAGGTAGAGTCTTGACAGGTTCAGTAGTTTTTGATAAATTTATCAGTAAATGATGAAGCTATATTACAATGAAAAAGAGGAGTAGTAAAAGAGGAGTGGCATAGCGAAGTTGGGATAGTGTAAGCCAACTGCACTTGTTTTTATGAAGGGCGCTTTGGAGTAATTTTTGAAAGAGGAATATCTTTAGTAGATATTCAATAAGGGTGGAACCGCGGAAGGAAATCTTTCGTCCCTTGCTAGGGATGCTAGGATTTCCTTTTTTTATTAAGGAATACCTAATAACCTAGTTAAATAGCAAATAAATATAAGGAGGCTAATACAATGGCAGAAAAAAATATGCAACAGATTGTAGCTGTAGCAAAGTCTAGAGGATTCGTATATCCAGGTTCTGAAATTTATGGAGGTCTTGCAAATACTTGGGATTATGGTCCATTAGGAGTAGAATTTAAAAATAACGTAAAAAAAGCTTGGTGGAGAAAATTCATTCAAGAAAGTCCTTATAATGTAGGGGTAGACTGTGCAATTTTAATGAATCCACAAGTATGGGTAGCATCAGGACACGTAGGTGGATTTAATGACCCACTTATGGACTGTAAAGCTTGTAAAGAACGTTTTAGAGCAGATAAAATCATTGAAGATTTTATGCAAGAACAAGGGACACCAGAAGTAGTAGATGGTTGGTCTAATGAAAAAATGCAAGATTATATTAAAGATCATGCTATTGCATGTCCAACTTGTGGTGCACATGATTTTACAGATATTCGTCAATTCAACTTAATGTTTAAAACATTCCAAGGGGTAACAGAAGACTCTAAAAATACTGTATACCTAAGACCAGAAACAGCTCAAGGTATCTTTGTAAACTTCAAAAATGTACAACGTACAAGCCGTAAAAAAGTACCATTTGGTATTGGTCAAATTGGTAAATCATTTAGAAATGAAATTACACCAGGTAACTTTATTTTTAGAACAAGAGAATTTGAGCAAATGGAACTTGAATTCTTCTGTAAACCAGGTACAGAGCTTGAATGGTTTGATTACTGGAGAAGCTACTGTAAAAACTTCCTTCTTAGCTTAGGTGTAGCAGAAGATAACATGAGACTTCGTGACCACTCAGCTGAAGAGCTTTCTCACTATAGTAATGCCACAACAGATATCGAGTTTAAATTCCCATTTGGATGGGGAGAACTTTGGGGTATTGCAAGTCGTACAGATTTCGACCTTACAAGACACCAAGAAGAATCTAAACAAGATATGAGTTACTTCGATCCAACAACAAATGAAAAATATATTCCATATGTTATTGAGCCATCACTTGGTGCAGATCGTGTAACACTTGCTTTCTTATGTGAAGCATATGATGAAGAAACACTTGAAGATGGTGAAACAAGAACAATCTTTAGATTC
The DNA here is from genome assembly GCA_017421915.1 of Cellulosilyticum sp. Classification (GTDB taxonomy): domain Bacteria; phylum Bacillota; class Clostridia; order Lachnospirales; family Cellulosilyticaceae; genus Cellulosilyticum. The sequence goes on from JAFOHG010000036.1 coordinate 4,415, forward strand.
CATCCAGCACTTGCCCCAGTAAAAGCAGCTGTACTTCCACTTTCTAAAAAGTTATCAGAAGAAGCAACTGCAGTTTATGCAGAACTTGCTAAACACTTCAATGTAGAATATGATGAAGCAGGTTCTATTGGTAAACGTTATAGAAGACAAGATGAAATTGGTACACCATTCTGTATTACTTTTGATTTTGATTCTTTAGAAGACAAAATGGTAACTGTACGTGATCGTGACACAATGGCACAAGAACGTGTTGCAATTAGTGATTTAGTAGCATACATTGAAGAACGCATGGCATTTTAATAATAAAAAAAGGTATAGGGTATGACTCTATACTTTTTTTATTTTTAAAAAAGTGATAGAAGATACTAATGCAAAAGCTATCGTTGCTCAATTAGAAAAAGATGCATTTGTGATACAAGATGAAGTGGGTAATCTTACAGCTGTTTCAAAAGAGGTAACAAGACCAAGCAACCTCTAGTACTATAAAATCAGTTGCAAGTGGAGAGTTTAGAGGTGGAGAAAATATAGTGATGTCAGTAAAGGATGATGGAGTTGGAATTCCCAAAGAAAATCCGAATTTGACACCAGAAATTTAGGAAGAAGTAGATGGGATATACAAAAAAATAAAAGAAGGAATGGTGGTTGTTGAATCTAATAATGATTTAAACAAGTTTATTCCTTAAGGTAATTAAATTAGAAAATATATAGAAAGCATTTCGAGTATAATCTAAATGATTAGAGCTGGAAATGCTTTTATTTGTATTAAGGAATAAAAGTCAATTGGTAAAAGGATATAAAGATAGTAGGAAACTGTATGTTATTTTTGGAATGGAGATGCAGTTTTTATTATGTATATTTAGTTAAAATAGTTAATTAGTGGAATAGAACTATATATTTTTAATAAAAAAGCAAGAAAAATATAATAAGAAATAGCTGAAATAGTTAAAAAACAAATTTAAAAATTAAAAAAATATATACAATAAAAAATATTGTGTTAAAATAAAGGGGAAGTAAAGTAAATGGGTTTTAGTTTATATTAATAGGGCTCAAATATGTTTACTTTATCATGTACATAATTAGGAGGGAAGATTCAGTATGGAGAACAAATGGGTTTATTTATTTAGAGAAGGAAATGCAAATATGAGAAACCTCCTTGGAGGTAAAGGAGCTAATTTAGCAGAAATGACAAATCTTGGGCTTCCAGTACCACAAGGCTTCACAATCACAACAGAAGCTTGTACTCAATATTATGAAGATGGAAAAAAGATTAATGAGGAAATTCAAGGCCAAATCATGGAGTATATTTCTAAGATTGAAGAAATCAATGGTAAAAAATTTGGAGATAAAGAAAATCCATTATTAGTATCTGTTCGTTCTGGAGCAAGAGCATCAATGCCTGGTATGATGGACACTATTCTTAACCTTGGTTTAAATGAAGATGTGGTAGAAGTATTAGCTAAGAAATCTGGTAATCCACGTTGGGCATGGGATTGTTATAGACGATTTATTCAAATGTTCTCAGATGTAGTTATGGAAGTTGGTAAAAAATATTTTGAAGAACTTATTGATAAAATGAAAGAAGAAAAAGGTGTTACACAAGACGTTGAACTTGATGCAAATGATTTAAAAGAACTTGCTAATCAATTTAAAGCTGAATATAAAGAAAAAATAGGTGAAGATTTCCCAGATGATCCAAAAGTTCAATTAATGGAAGCTATTAAGGCGGTATTCCGTTCATGGGATAATCCAAGAGCCAATGTATATCGTCGTGATAATGATATTCCATATTCTTGGGGTACAGCAGTAAACGTTCAACCAATGGCATTTGGTAATATGGGTGAGACATCTGGTACAGGTGTTGCCTTCACTCGTGACCCTGCAACAGGTGAAAAACATCTTATGGGTGAATTCTTAATGAATGCACAAGGTGAAGATGTTGTTGCTGGTGTTAGAACACCTCAAAAAATTGAACAATTAGCACAGGTTATGCCAGAAGTGTTTGAACAATTCCAAGAAGTTTGTGCAACACTTGAAAATCACTATAGAGATATGCAAGATATGGAATTTACCATTGAGGATAAACATCTTTATATGTTACAAACTCGTAATGGTAAAAGAACAGCACAAGCCGCTTTAAAAATTGCTTGTGATCTTGTAGATGAAGGTGTTAGAACACCTAAAGAAGCTGTAGCTATGATTGATCCAAGAAACTTAGATACATTACTTCACCCACAATTTGATGCTCAAGCATTAAAGGCAGCGACATCAGTAGGAAGAGGACTTGGTGCATCTCCAGGTGCTGCTTGTGGTAAAGTAGTTTTCACAGCAGATGATGCTAAAGCACAAGGTACAGCAGGTGAAAAAGTAGTTCTTGTACGTCTTGAAACTTCACCAGAAGACATTGAAGGAATGAAAGCTGCCCAAGGTATTTTAACTGTACGTGGTGGTATGACATCACATGCTGCTGTTGTTGCACGTGGTATGGGCACATGTTGTGTATCTGGTTGTGGCGAAATTAAAATGGATGAAGCAAATAAAAAGTTTGAACTTGCTGGTAAAACATATCATGAAGGAGATTATATCTCAATTGATGGTTCAACAGGTAATATCTATGATGGTATTATTCCAACAGTTGATGCTACTATTGCAGGTGAATTTGGTAGAATCATGGCATGGGCAGATGAGTTTAGAAAATTAAAGGTACGTACAAATGCAGATACACCAACAGATGCTAAAAAAGCAAGAGAATTAGGAGCAGAAGGTATCGGACTTTGTCGTACAGAGCATATGTTTTTTGAAGCTGATAGAATCGCTGCATTCCGTGAAATGATTTGTTCAGATACAGTAGAAGAAAGAGAAGCTGCTCTTAATAAAATTTTACCATATCAACAAGGAGACTTCGAAAAATTATACGAAGCTCTTGAAGGATGTCCAGTGACAATTCGTTTCTTAGATCCACCTCTTCATGAATTTGTTCCTACAGAGGAGGAAGATATTGAAAAATTAGCTCAATCTAAACATAAATCAGTGGAAGATATTAAAGCACTTATTGATTCATTACATGAATTCAATCCAATGATGGGGCATAGAGGATGTCGTCTTGCTGTAACTTATCCAGAGATTGCTAAGATGCAAACAAAAGCAGTTATTCGTGCAGCTATTAATGTTCAAAAGAATCACCCAGATTGGAATGTAAAACCAGAAATTATGATTCCATTAATCTGTGATATTAAAGAGCTTAAATTTGTTAAGAAAGTTGTTGTAGAAACAGCAGATGCTGAGATTGCAGCCGCAAATGTAAATCTTGAATATGAAGTAGGTACAATGATTGAAATTCCAAGAGCTGCTCTTACTGCAGATGAAATTGCTAAAGAAGCTGATTTCTTCTGTTTCGGTACAAATGACTTAACACAAATGACATTTGGATTCTCTCGTGATGATGCAGGTAAATTCTTAGATGCTTACTATAATACTAAGATTTTTGAAAATGATCCATTTGCTAAATTAGACCAATCAGGTGTTGGTAAATTAATGGATACATCTCTTAAATTAGGGCGTCCGGTAAATGATAAATTACATGTAGGTATTTGTGGAGAACATGGTGGAGATCCTTCATCAGTTGAGTTCTGTCATAAGATTGGTCTTGACTATGTATCATGCTCACCATTTAGAGTACCAATTGCAAGACTTGCAGCAGCTCAAGCAGCTATTGCAGAAGAATAAAATATAGTTTGATAAAAGGCTGACTACTATGGGCTTTAAGTCGATAGTAGTCAGTCTTTTGTTGCGTAGATAAAAAAGAAATGAGTTATTTACTAACCTTATCAAAATCAGGAGAAAAAGAATAAAAATAATAAAAAGATATAAGTAAAAATCTGTGAAAATTTTTTTAATCAAGCCTAAAATATAACAAAAATATAGAAATGATTCGGTATAAACTACATGAAATTTTGAAATCATTAAAAAAATATATGATAAACTAAATTTTTTTATTATAATATATGAGTGAAAAAAGTATATAATTCAAACAATGCTTATTATAGAAAGGTAGGACTAGAAGTGGACATTTTAAAAGATTTTTCTCTCGCAGGTAAAGTTGCATTAGTAACAGGAGCTTCTTATGGAATTGGTTTTGCAATTGCAAGTGCTTATGGTAATGCAGGTGCAACGGTTATATTTTGTGATCTTAAACAAGAGTTAATAGACAAAGGAATTGTAGCATACAAAGAACTTGGCATTGAAGCACATGGTTATGTTTGTGATGTTACAAATGAAGATCAAGTAGCTCAGATGGTTGCTAAAATTGAAAAAGAAGTTGGTGTAATTGATATTCTAGTAAATAATGCAGGTATCATTAAACGTATCCCAATGTGTGAAATGTCAGCAGCAGATTTTAGACAAGTTATTGATGTAGATTTAAATGCACCATTCATCATGGCTAAAGCTGTTATTCCTAGCATGATTCAAAAAGGACATGGTAAAATCATTAACATTTGTTCAATGATGAGTGAATTAGGCCGTGAAACAGTTTCTGCTTATGCAGCAGCTAAAGGTGGTTTAAAAATGCTTACAAAAAATATTTGCTCAGAATATGGTGGACATAACATTCAATGTAATGGTATTGGACCTGGTTACATAGCTACACCGCAAACTGAACCACTTAGAGAAGAAGGTCATCCATTTAATAATTTTATTATTGCAAAGACTCCAGCAGCTCGTTGGGGAACACCAGAAGATTTAATGGGACCAGCAGTATTTTTAGCATCAGATGCCTCTAACTTTGTAAATGGTCACGTATTATATGTAGATGGTGGAATTTTAGCTTATATTGGGAAACAACCATAAGTTTACATGATTTCATATGAGACGCTTTAATGCCGAGCAATTGGTATTAAAGCGTTTTTTTAATATAAAATAAATTTAAGTAATTATTAAGTTGTATTTAGTTAAAATAAATAAAAAAAACAATAGATATGGCTTTGAATTATATAGAGCTACAAAAGTGTCGTTAAAAAAAGGAAATGGGAGGTTCATGTAGTATTTATATTATATATGGGGTGATATGTATGGTTGATCGAGTAGAGAAGGAAAAATTAGAGTTTATACAGCTTAGCCCTTTTGCAGCTCAAAGTGCGCATACAAAAGGACGTATAAGGCCTGAAACAGCTTGTTTGTTACGTACAGATTTTCAAAGAGATAGAGATCGTATTTTGCATTGTAAATCCTTTAGAAGGCTAGCACATAAAACGCAAGTTTTTATTTCACCAGAAGGTGATCATTATCGAACAAGGTTAACGCATACTTTAGAGGTCGCTCAAATTGCAAGAACGATAGCAAGAGCTTTAAGTTTAAATGAAGACTTAACAGAGGCCATTGCATTGGGACATGATCTTGGTCATACACCTTTTGGGCATACAGGAGAGCATGTCTTACAAGAGTTGACAGAAGGCGAATTTTCGCATAATAAACATAGTTTACGTATTGTAGATGTATTAGAAAATAATGGTCAAGGATTGAATTTGACTTTTGAAGTCAGGGATGGTATTTTAAATCATCCTACAAGTGGCAGTCCTTTAACTCTAGAAGGAAAAGTGGTACAGATTTCTGATAAAATTGCGTATATTAATCATGATATTGATGATGCTATACGGGGGAAGGTTTTAGCACAGCAAGAACTACCTAAAAAGTGTCTTAATGTACTTGGGGATACTTGTAGAGAGAGAATCTCGTGTATTATTCAAAGTATTGTTAAGGAAAGTGATATGAAGAATGATATTTTGATGGGGACAGAGGTTAAGGAAGCTTTTTATAACATGAGGGAATTTTTGTTTAAACATGTTTATGTAGGTTCCGTGGCAAAAGAGCAAGAAGGAAAGGCCAAACGCGTAATAGGTGAGCTTTATCAGTATTATATGCATCATTTAGAACAGTTACCTAATAGTTATAAAGAGCGATTAAAAACAGGAGATTCTAAAAAACAGATTGTATGTGACTATATTGCAGGAATGACGGATCGGTACGCCATTAATGCTTATCGGGACTTGTTCTTTCCAAAGTCATGGCACATTTATTGAGGATAGTCTTAGAAGGAAGGATAGAATATAGATGAGATATCCAGAACATGTTATTGAAGAAATAAGAGAACAAAGTGATATAGTATCTATTATCTCCGAATATACAGCACTAAATAAAAAGGGAAGTTCTTATGTGGGTTTGTGTCCGTTTCATAATGAGAAAACCCCTTCTTTTTCTGTAAGTGAAGATAAGCAACTTTATTATTGTTTTGGTTGTGGTGCAGGAGGTAATGTAATTACTTTTTTAATGCAAAAAGAAAACATGTCTTTCTTTGAAGTTATTAAATATTTAGCAGAAAGAGAGCATATTAAGTTAGACGAGACGTATTTGTCAGAGGAAGAAATCCAAAATAACAAAAAACGTAGTCAATTGCTAGATATTTTAAAAGAAAGTGCAAGATATTTTCATTATAGTTTAAGAGCACCTGAGAATGAGGAAGCGCTTCAATATTTAACAAATCGTGGTCTTACAATGGAGACTATTAAACATTTTGGCCTAGGATATGCGTCACACCATTTTAATGACCTTTATCAGTATTTAAGACAAAAAGGTTATTCAGATCAGATTTTATTAGAATCAGGTTTGTTTTTACAAGGTAAGCAAAATGGCAATATGATTTATGATCGGTTTGCAGGGAGGATTATTTATCCTATTTTTGATTTAAGTAAAAAAGTAATTGCTTTTGGAGGACGTGTATTAGATGGTAGTATGCCAAAATACTTAAATTCTCCTGAGAATATATTATTTAACAAAAGTCGAAATTTATATGGTATGCAACTGGCTAAGAATTCAGGCGCGTCATATTTTATTTTAGTAGAAGGGTATATGGATGTTATTGCCATGCACCAAGCTGGATTTAATCAAACAGTTGCTTCACTAGGAACAGCTTTTACACCAGGACATGCCAAACTTTTAAAAAGACATACAAAAGAAGTTGTTATTTTGTATGATAGCGATGGAGCAGGGCAAAAAGCCGCACTTCGTGCAATTCCTATTTTAAGGAGTGAAGGCTTAAAAGTAAAAGTTTTACTACTTCAAGAGGGAAAAGATCCAGATGAATATCTTAAAACCCATGGATATGATGCAATGCATCAATTATTAGAAGATGCACCATCTGATATGTGGTTCCAAATCCGTACAATTGAAAAAAAATATGATTTAACGCTTCCTGAAGAAAAAGTGAAATTTTTACAAGAAATTGCAAGTGTTTTGGCAGAAACAAGTAGTAGTATTGAACAGGCTATTTACTTAAAAGAAATAAGTAAGACATATGATATTGATGAGGAAGCTTTTAAGGCAGAGATGAATCGTCATTATCAGACAGGCATACGTAAAAAGGCTTTAAGGGAAAATGAAGTAAGTCCAAGGCAAAAGAAACAAGTTTTTAATAATGAAGTTATTTTTCTAGCAAATTTATATCACTATCCTAATTTAGCAAGACATGTACAGGCATATTTAAAACCGGAATTTTTTGATGAAGGGTTGCTTTATGATTTAGCAAAAGCTATTTTAGATGCTTTACAGTCTGGCAAGGAAATTGATATGACCTATTTTACAACCCATTATCCAGAGGTAGAAGAACAAAATATCATTTCACATGTTCTTATTTATAAAGATCAAAGATATGAGGATGTAGCTTTGTTACAAAAGATGATGACTGAAAACGTAAAAAGGCTCAATAAGCAATATATTGAGAGAAGATTAAAAGTGACACAGGATGTCAATGAGGTACAAAATCTACTATTTCAAAAAAAGGAACTTGATAAATTGAATATTGATTATATAAATGGTTAGAATAGTAGACAGGAGAAAGGATGGATAACAGTGAAAGATGTGGCAGAACAAAAACTAGCTTTTAAAGCAAAGCTAGATCAGCTGATTGCAATTGCAAAAGATAAAAAAGGAATACTAGAACAAGAGGATATTAATGAAGTTTTTTCAGATATGGATCTTGAGCCTAGTAAAATTGAGCAAATTTATGAATACTTAGAAGCACAAAATATTGATATTCTAGGTAATTTAAATGATGCGGATATGGATGAAAATGATATCGATTTAAGTAATTTACCAGATGGGATTAGTATTGATGACCCTGTACGTATGTACTTAAAAGAGATTGGTAAAGTACCATTATTATCAGCTGACCAAGAAATTGAACTTGCTAGACGTATGGAGCAAGGAGATCAAGAGGCGAAGAAAAAGTTAGCAGAAGCCAATTTACGTCTTGTAGTTAGCATTGCAAAACGTTATGTGGGACGTGGTATGCTTTTCCTTGATTTAATTCAAGAAGGTAACTTAGGTCTTATTAAAGCTGTTGAAAAGTTTGATTATACAAAAGGTTACAAGTTTAGTACTTATGCAACATGGTGGATTCGTCAAGCTATTACACGTGCTATAGCAGATCAAGCAAGAACAATTCGTATTCCTGTGCATATGGTAGAAACAATTAATAAATTAATGCGTGTATCAAGACAGCTTCTTCAAGAATTAGGGCGTGACCCACAACCAGAAGAAATTGCAAAACGTATGGAAATGCCTGTTTCTAAAGTACGTGAGATTATGAAAATTTCTCAAGAGCCTGTTTCACTTGAAACACCAATTGGTGAAGAAGAAGATAGTCATTTAGGTGACTTTATTCCTGATGAAGATATTCCAGTACCAGCTGAAGCAGCTGCGTTTACTTTATTAAAGGAACAATTAATTGAAGTATTAGATACTTTAACCGAAAGAGAGCAAAAAGTACTTCGTTTACGTTTCGGTTTAGATGATGGACGTGCAAGAACATTAGAAGAAGTAGGAAAAGAATTTAGTGTTACAAGAGAACGTATCAGACAAATTGAAGCAAAAGCTTTAAGAAAATTACGTCATCCAAGTCGTAGTAAAAAATTAAAAGATTATCTTGAATAAAATAAGATATAAAAGTAAAAATGTGGACATATGTCCACTTTTTTATTAAATAACTATTTATAGAGTAGAACCATATAAAAATTAATAGAAATGAGAGGGTTGATTGTGCAATTATCAACACGTTTAGCAGCTATAGCAAGTTTTGTTCCAAAAGGGAGTCATGTAATTGATGTGGGAACAGATCATGCTTATATACCAATTTATTTAGTGAAAGAAGGATTAGCTGTAAGCTGTTTAGCTACAGATATTAATAAAGGCCCATTAGAAAAGGCACAAAAAAATCTTACTAACCATGGGATACATCATGTAGAGCTTATGCAGACCAATGGAGTAGAAGGTATTGCTCCTGATAAAGGAGATGTACTTATGATTTCTGGTATGGGTGGCTATTTAATTGTAGATATTTTAAAAAGAGGACAGGAGCTATTAAAGAATATTAAGAGATTAATTTTGCAACCTCAACAAGATATTGTAGAAGTAAGAAAATATCTACATACTATTGGTTTTTGTATTGTAGATGAAACTTTTGTTAAAGATGAAGAGAAATACTATACTATTATTGTTGCCAAGCCAGGTCAAGAACAATATGAACATGAGTATGAATATGTTTATGGAAAATGTCTAATGGAGAAAAAGCTTCCTGTATTCAAAGAATGGATAGAGATGAAGCTTGCAAAACAAGAAGGTATCTATAAGGCACTGACAAAGCAGGATTCAGAAAGTGCAAATGCACGTAAAATGGAATTAGAGCAAGAAATCCACACTTTAAGAGAGGTGTATCAATGTCTAAGTTAGCTATACCTAAATTAAAAGAAGTCATGCAAGCATTAGAAAGATTTGCACCTAAATATTTAGCAGAAAAA
>JAFOHG010000037.1 GCA_017421915.1 Cellulosilyticum sp.
AAAATTACATTCGTTAAAGTTTCTGCTTTTTGTCTCATATAAGGCAAGCACATATAAGGTTCTGCTAATCCATTATAAACAGCTATTGCTTTATCTCTGCAAGTCTTATAACCACAACTGCCACAATTGAGTTCATCCAAAGGCGTTTCTTTTCCAATATGACTCAAAATGGTAGCAATTTCAGATTCACTAGGCACCTTAAAGTCTTTCTTTAAATTTGAAAAAGTTTTGTGTAAATTAATAGATTGCCTTACTGAACTACTTAAATTCCCATCCCGATTTTGTTCTTCTTCTACAGAATCTATAGATTCTATGGATTCATTAGATTCTATAGCTTTGTTGAACACTTCTGAATTTGCATATTTTTGGATTCTAGATTTTCTTTCATAAATATGTACACCATCTTGCGGCATACCCGCACCTGCAATACATCCATATCGACAACCATGCATTTCTATTAAACAGTGTTTAAACGCTCCCGCCATAATATGGGGTATTATTTCTTGGCATGATTCTACACCATCTATCTCAACAATCTCCCGTGGTAGATTTTTTTGCTTAAAAGTTGCCGTTACCCCACCTACAATAGGGTAAAGTCTCTGTCTTTCTTCTACAGCGTCAAAAGGCATAATGGGTTGTTCCTCTAATTTTAAATGTGCTTCTTCCATCCACTCTAAAAATTCTTCAAAAGTTAAAACTGCATCTAAGTTCTCTTCTTCTATACCTTCAATTTTTTTAGATAAACATGGTCCTAAAAAGACTACCTTAGTTTCTTTTCCATATTTTTGTTTTAATAACTTACTATGGCATGCTACTGGTGAAACAACCGGGATTAAAAAAGGTAAAATTTCTGGATAATGTTTTTGAATGAGTGCATTTACCGTAGGGCAACAACTTGTTATATAACATTGGTCTCCTGGCATTTTTGCATAAGTTTCATAAACCTTGGTTACTAGCTGTGCCCCTACCACTGTTTCCTCTACTGCATAAAAACCTAATTGCTTTAATAAGCCTGGCAAATGCTTACTCCTATCCCCCCATAAAGCTACAAAGCTAGGTGCAACTGAAACAACTACACGTTCTGCTTCATTTAAATATTCCTTAACTTTTTGAATCTCAGATTGTACATGCTTTGCATTTTTAGGACAGACTTTTAAACATTTTCCACACCCTATACACCTTTCTTCCATAATCTTAGCTTGTTCTGCTTGAATTTTAATTGCATTAACAGGACACGCCCTTACACATGCATAGCAATTTTTACAATTGGCTTTTAAAAAATCAATAATCCACATGGTTTCATCTCCTGTTCTCCCCTAATCTAGATTAACTCAAATACTTTTATCCTATTTTAACCCCTTGTTTTATATCAAAATTTATTTATAAATACGGTAAAATCTCACTTTCAAAAATAGCCTTGGCATTTTCCTTTTGAACTGATAAAACAGTGCCATCCCATTTTTGAACTGAAACTGCCTCTGTACAATGTCCAATACAAAACGCAGCCTTTAATTCTAATTGATTTTCCAAATGATAGATTTCAATCATATTTCTAAAAATCTCAATAACTTCATGTGTCCCTTTTAAGTGACAAGCACTTCCTATACAAATATAAATAACCTTCATTTTTATACCCCTATCTTTAAACTAATCTTTTTATACGCTCTATACTAGTTGTAAAATTAGGGTTAAATAAGTTTGCTCTATTTGCATTCTTATTTAACCCTAAGCTCTATTCTTTTCACAATTTTAATCGTTCTTTCTATTTTATATGCCACTTAAGTCTTCTTTTTTATAAGCGTTCTTTCTTGTGATAATGTGTATGAAGTAATTCATGTGCTTTCTGACTAAGTGGTTCTTTAAAATACTGATTATAAACTTCCTGTACAAATGGATTTTCATGAGACTTTCTAAGCACTTTTCCTTGATCTTCTGTATAAAGTGCAGCTTGACGCTTTTTCAAAATGCTCACATCTCCATGATGATAAGGTTGCCCTGCACCACCAATACAACCACCTGGACATGCCATAACTTCTATTGCATGGAAGTTTCTTGGATTGCCTGCTTTAATTTCTTCCATTATTTTTCTTGCATGACTTAATCCATGAACAACAGCAACATTTAACTGAGTTTCTCCTAATGAAATAGTAGCTGTCCTTAGCCCTTCGAAACCACGTACTGCTTCAAAATCTACATTTTCTAATATTTTACCTGTTGCTTTTTCATAAGCAGTACGTAATGCTGCCTCCATTACACCACCTGTTGTTCCAAAAATCACACCTGCTCCTGTGGATTCACCTAATGGCGCATCAAAATCTGCTTCTTCTAGTTTTTCAAAATCAATATTACATTGTTTAATTAAACGTGCCAATTCTCTCGTTGTAAGTACAAGGTCTACATCTTCTCCAAATTCCTCTCTAGCTGCTTCATATTTCTTAGCAATACATGGCATCACAGAGACCACAACAAGCTCTTTTTTCTCTATATTCATTTTTTGAGCAAAATAAGACTTAGCAATGGTGCCAAACATTTGCTGTGGTGAGCGTGCTGTAGATGGTAAATCTAATATTTCTCCATATTCCGTTTCATAAAAATTCACCCACGCAGGGCAGCAACTTGTTAAAATAGGAAGCTTCACATCTTTTTCCCCATGAGCTACTTTATTTAGTCTTTCTAAAAGCTCATGTCCCTCTTCCATAATGGTTACATCTGCGGCAAAATCTGTATCAAATACATAGTCAAACCCTATTTGCTTCAAAGCTGCTACCATTTTTCCTGTTACAAGCATGCCAGCTGGCATGCCAAAAGCTTCCCCTAATGCTGCCCGCACTGCTGGTGCAACTTGAACAATGACGGTTTGATGTGGATTCATTAAAGCCTTTACGACTTCATCTGTATATTCCTTTTCCGTTAAAGCGCCTGTTGGGCAAACCGCTACACATTGACCACACTGCACACATTTTGTTTCCATAAGAGGCACTTCAAAAGCCGGTGCTACAACTGCATCAAAGCCGCGGTTAATACCAGAAAGTGCCTGTACACTTTGCACCTGCCTACACATGGTTTCACAGCGACGACACATAATACATTTATCCATATCTCTTTGAATGGCTACCCCTATATCTTTTTTATAAGTGGACTGGGCACCATCCTTTCCAACTTCAAGCTCTCTTATCCCAAAACGTTCTGCCATTTGTAAGAGTTCACAATCCCCTAACTTAGTACATGCCATGCAGTCTTTTGGATGGTCTGATAACATCAGTTCTAACACTTTTTTTCTAGCATTGATGACACGTAATGTGTTGGTTTTAACCACCATTCCTTCCATAACAGGGGTTGCACATGCCGGCGCTAAATTTTTACGTCCCTCCACTTCTACCACACATATTCTGCAAGAAGCCGTTTTATTTTCCATATTAGTATCATGTAAATTTAAATAGCATAAAGTGGGGATTTTAATGTCAACACTTTGTGCCGCCTGTAAAATTGTACTACCTTGTTCTACATGAGCCACTTTCCCATCTATTGTAACGTTCACTTGTGCCATTTCCTATTCCCCCCTTTTCTATTCTTTTACAATGGCATTAAATCGGCATTTGCTTTCACACGCACCACATTTAATACACTTACTTATATCAATCGTATGTTGTTTTTTCACTGTACCTGAAATAGCACCTACTGGACATACTCTACTACATGCTGTACACCCTACACATTTTTCTGTAATACGATACTGCAACAGCGCACTACATTGCTTAGCTGGACATTTATGATCACGCACATGAGCAATATACTCCTCTTCAAATACTTTTAAAGTAGATAAAACAGGATTTGATGCCGTCTGACCTAATCCACATAATGCCGTATCTTTAATCACTTCACTTAGTTCTTTAAGTGTGTCCAAATCCTTTGGCGTGCCACGACCAGATACAATTTTCTCTAAAATTTCTAATAAGCGCTTTGTTCCCACACGACAAGGTGTACACTTACCACAGGATTCTTCTGCTGTAAATTCCAAGTAAAACTTTGCTACCGCAGGCATACAATCGTCTTCATCCATAACAATCATCCCACCAGAACCCATCATAGAACCTTTAGCTAATAAGTTATCAAAATCAATTGGCGTATCCAAATCTTTCTCCGTTAGACATCCTCCTGAAGGGCCACCTGTTTGAACTGCCTTAAATTGCTTTCCGCCCTTAATGCCACCGCCAATATCATAAATCACTTCCCTTAATGTGGTTCCCATAGGCACTTCAATTAATCCCACGTTATTGATTTTACCTGCCAATGCAAATACTTTAGTGCCTTTAGATTTTTCCGTTCCTATTTTACTAAACCACTCTGCACCTTTTAAGAAAATCACTGGTATATTTGCAAAAGTTTCTACATTGTTTACATTGGTTGGCTTCGCCCAATACCCACTGGCTGCTGGGAAAGGGGGTTTGGTAGTCGGCTCGCCGCGCTTACCTTCCATAGAATGAATCAGTGCTGTTTCTTCACCACACACAAAAGCACCTGCTCCAAAACGGATTTCAATATCAAAAGAAAAAGCAGTCCCTAAAATATGCTCTCCCAATAAACCATATTCCCTTGCTGCTGCAATGGCACATTCTAAACGTTTAACTGCTAAAGGATACTCCGCTCTAATATAAACTAAGCCTTTAGTTGCACCTATAGCATAACCACAAATCGCCATGGCCTCTACAATTGAATGAGGATCACCTTCTAAAATAGAACGGTCCATAAAAGCACCTGGGTCTCCTTCATCCGCATTACATACCACATACTTTTGATCTGCTACATTTTTATAAGCAAATTCCCATTTTAAACCTGTTGGAAAGCCTCCGCCCCCACGTCCTCTAAGACCAGATTTTTTCACTTCTTCTATAACTTCCATTTGAGATAAGGTTAAAACTTTAGCCAGTGCCCCATAGCCATCCCTTGCTATGTATTCCTCTATATTTTCTGGGTTAATAAAACCACAGTTTCGAAGTGCCACACGCATCTGCTTTTTATAAAAATTCATATGTTTTGAATCAGAAATAGGGGTTTTAGATTCTGGATTTTCATAAAGTAACCTTTCTACTTTTCTTCCCTTTACAATATGTTCACTTACAATTTCCTCTACATCTTCTGGTTTCACCTGTACATAAAAAGTATTATCCGGTAAAATTTTAACAATAGGTCCTTTTTCACAAAATCCAAAGCATCCTGTTTTGACCACTTGCACTTGGTTTTGCATGCCTATATCTTCTATGGCTTTTTTGAGCCCCTCTACAATCTCTCCTGACTGGGATGAAAGACATCCCGTACCCCCACAAACTAAAATATGCATCATATATTTAGACACTAATCTTTCCCCCTTTTTACTCATCAAGAGATTGATGGCTAACTGGTATAATGCCTTCTACTAATTCCCCACCCAAAATATATTTCTCTATAATTTCTTGTGCCCGCTCTTTTGTGACATACCCATAAACGATTGGTTCTTCTCCTGGCTTTGTTACTTCTACAGTAGGTTCTGCATAACAGTAGCCCATACAACCACTTTGGGTAACCATGATATTGGTTAGATTTCTATGCTGTGCTTCATCTAAAAAATAGCTCATGATTTCTCTTGCACCAGCTGCAATGCCACAAGTTGCCATAGCTACACGTACAATGACCATCTTTTCTGCTTGGTCCCCTTTTTCTCTTAGGTCAATGCTCGCTTTTACTTTTTCCCTAAGTGCCTGAAGTTCTTCTAATGACATCATTTTAGGCATGCACAGTCCCCCTATTCTCTATTCATATTCTCTCAAAATCTTTTTAACTTCTTCCTCAGAGCTAATCCGTCCATATACTTTATCTCCTATCATAGCAACTGGTGCTAAACCACAAGCGCCCACACATCTTAGTGCATCTAACGAAAACTTGCCATCTGGCGTAGTTTGTCCGACCTCTATTCCAAGCTCTTTCTTAAAAGCTTCTAAAACTTTATCTGCGCCACGTACATAACATGCTGTTCCTAAACAAACCGAAATAGGATATTTCCCTTTGGGAACCATTGTAAAAAAAGAATAAAAGCTTACTACTCCATATACCTGGGAAACAGGCACACCTAGTTTTTCTCCTACAAAAACTTGAACCTCCTTTGGTAAATAACCAAATAGACTTTGTGCTTTATGGAGTACTGAAATGAGGGCTCCTTTTTTTTCTGGTAATGCATCAATAAATGCTTCAAGTTCTGCATAAAGCGCCTGTGTCACTTGATTCCTGCAACCTTCACATGCCATCTAATTTCCCCCTTTTACTTATTGAAATTCACCAGCTTTCTTCTCGTATGGTATTTTATTTTTCCATAGTTTAAGTTTTTCCACTTCAATGATACTTTCTTTTTCTAAAATATCTTCTAAATAGTGTGCATCAGAGGATTGTAAAATTGTGCAATGAGGATATTGCTTTTGATAGTCATAAATATTTGCCTTTTTTGAAACCTCTAAGAAATCAAAGTGATATTCAGTAGGGATACTGCCTAAGTTAGATAATATACTATAACTTGCTCTATCAATATGAGCGGGGTAAATTAGAGCGCCTAAACTCCTTGCCTTTTGAATGATATCATAGGCAGGCAGCCTAGCTGCTACTAATAAAAGCCTAGAAATTTCACCAACAATTTCATCTTGCGCATTAAATTTCCATTGATGCCCAAAAATAGAGGGGCGATTATAAATAGTTGGTAGACTTTCCCACAGCCACTCCTCCATGACATAAGCCGTTTGTAAATCCTGAAACAACGCAATAAGATGAAACTCTTCCATGCACTCTATTTCTATACCTGCTAGCACCTGTAAACCCTTTTCTTTTCCTACCTTCATCACAGCTTCACAGTTGGCTACTGTTTGATGATCCGTAATAGCAATAAGTTGTAACCCCTTTAATAAACTCATATTTACAATGTTATGCGGTGTCATATTGTCATCTGCACAAGGTGAAGCAGCTGTATGAATATGCAGGTCATAAGCCCATTTCATGCATTTGCCTCCTTATAACTCCTTATAACCACTTATTTAAAGCACACGCCATTTCATAAGCTGTTTTGTGGGTAGTAAGCAAAACGATTGCTTCTTCTTCTGCTTTTTGAATCATTTCGTCAGTTGGTAAAATGCCTTCTACTAATAAAATAGCTGGCATATTAACCAAAGCTGCAACTGCCAAAGTATTGATATGCCCTTGAACCGTTAGCCATAAGTCACCTTCCTTAGACCGAGCCATCACTAAACTTAATAAATCTCCTATATAAACGCCTGTCACTTCTTTGCCAAGTCCCTTCTTTCCGCCCATACAAGTAAGATTCAGCTGTTTGGTTAATTCTTCTACAGTCATATCCACCTCCTAATCCTTATAAAACGGTACTTTAATCTTCATATTACTATATGTTTAGCAAGCTCAATTTATGTTTCTTACCACCTACTCTTTATGTTTTTCCAAATTATTTTCTGTAGGAATTGCTGTATAAGCTAATTGTTGCATCTCATCTGAAAGTTGCTTAATCTTTCGCCTAAGCATAAAAATACATGCCTCTACATTTACACCTTGTCTTACCACATCCTCAGCAAAACAATGACAAGTAGGTGCCCCACAACATCCACAATCAATTTGTGGCAACGTTTCATAAATCTTTTGAATTCTTTCCATCATCTCTAAAGCTTTAATCCGATTTGGACTAAGGGAAAGAACCGAGCTGGGCATAATAGGGGTTTCATAAAAATAAGGGATTTGACTTACTGCATCTAAAACCTTTAAATATTCACCATTTATCATTTGTTTCTCACTCTGTTTTGCCTTTTGAATCCATTTCTTTAAAGTACTACGACTGATATAAGGGTTTTCAATAGCTAAGGCACCACCTAAACAGCCTCCTGTACATGCCATAGCTTCAATAAATGTCATATGATTTAAAGTGCCATCTTCTACTTTTTCTAAAATACTTAGTACATTTTCTATGCCATCTACAGCCATATAGCCTTTAATCTGATTTTCATCCATACCGCCTGTTGGAGTTGCCCAATTTAGTCCTCTATAAGTGCTTTGCTGTTTTTGCTTTGGGGTTACCTTTCCTATTAAATCACGCATAGGCTTATACAAATCTTGCATAGATAAAACCCCATCCACCATAGATTGCTCAATGCCTTTTGGATAACGAATTTCCGTAGCCTTAGCAGGACAAGGGGAAATAAAAAAGACCCCTACCTCTTTTAAGTCCATACCTCTTTTTGCATATTGTGCCTTTACATATCTTGCTGCTAATTCCATAGGTGATAAAATAGGTAAAATATGAGGAATAAGGGAAGGAAAACGACTTTGTACTAAGCGCACAATAGCGGGACAAGCTGAAGAAATAATAGGAAAATGAGTTGCTTTTTTTAAATAATCATAAGTAGCACTTGTAACAACCTCTGCTGCTATTGCTACTTCAAAATAATCTGTAAATCCCATCTCTAGTAACGCTTCTAAAATATACTCTACTCCTGGTGCTTTTGGAAATTGGGCATAAAAAGAAGGTGCTGGTAAAGCAATGCGATGTGTATAGCGTTTCATCATCTCTAACTGATCTGTCGCTGCTTTTTTAGCACCATTTCTACAAATTCTTATGCAATTACCACAATCAATACAACGCGCTTCTATAATCTGTGCTTTTGAACTTCGGACACGAATTGCCTCTGTTGGACAACGTTTAATACAATCCGTACAACCCATACATTTACTTTTTTGAAGTGTCACAGAATGGGCATCCATTAAGCCTCCCTCCTCTTCTATAATTTAAAGCCCAATAAAACTTCCGTTCCTACCCCTACAACTGTTTTTATTTTAAGTTCATCACTATAGCGCTTCATATTAGGGAGTCCCATGCCTGCGCCAAACCCTAGCTCCCTAATTTTTTGATTTGCTGTAGAATACCCTTCCTGCATAGCAAGGTCTATGTCTTTAATGCCAGGTCCTGTATCCATCATTTGAATCGTTAAATAAGTATCGGATAAGGTCACTTTAATATTACCACCATTAGCATGAAGAACCATATTCATTTCTGCTTCATACATAGCAATCGCTATTTTTCGTACTAGACTACTCTCTAACCCTAATTGCTTTAACGTTCTTTTTACTACAGCTGAAGCCTCTCCTGCTCGTAAAAAATCATTGCCATCTACAGTAAAACAAAGCGTCATAGTCCATTCACCCCCTTAGGCCAGCTTCATAAAGCAAACCACAAGCTGGATATAAAGGTACCCCTGTAGAAAGTAAAACAATCCCCCTTTCTTTAGCTAAATCAATCATATCTGATGTAGGTTCTTTCCCCCTAACAAAAACAATGGCTTTAATATCTAACATTTCTGCTGTACGAATCACTTGTAAATTAATCAGTCCTGTTAAAAGTACAATTTTTTCCTTAGCAAAAGCCAGTACATCACTCATTAAATCACAGCCACAAGCTGAGTAAACTTCTTTTTCTAATTTCTCTGTACCAGTCCATACTTTAGCTTCTAAAATCTCTTGAACCTTACAAAGCTGCATACTATTCCCCCTTGTGATAGAACTTTATACCTGGTAGCGTCACTTGAAAAACCCCTTCTAGAGGATTGGTTTCCACCTTAACTTGACCTATCCCTTCAAATAATTTCTTTGTTTTTTCTAAGCCAATTCCTAAATGAAATCCTTCCGGCTGTTGCATCATAAGTAGTCTAGAGTAAAGCCAAGGATTAACACGCCATCTCGATACTTTAAGCTCATAAATTTCATGACTCATAGGATTTGAAACAATAATTTGCTCTTCATCAATCATGACCTCGATATACTGTCTATTATTCCAGTAGCTTCTATGAATCATGGCATTAGTTACCACTTCTAATAAACCCTCTATAGGATAGCTAGATGGTAAAATACGCTTCATTTCCTTTTTAAAATCGCGAAGCATGGTACTTAAATTTCCTTCAAAACCTATATTTTTTCCTTGATAACCTACTTCTAAAAAGGCTTGTGGTATAAAATCCTGTGGCCTTTTTCCCATTAAAAGAAGTCCCCCATAAGTTGGATGATAAACTTCCTTTTCAAAATCACAAGCAATAATACCCATAGTCGTTAGTAAGAGCTCTTGCTGCATACTATTTAAACGGAGATGCCCTGTATACTGTTTTACCATTTCATCATCTAAATCATCTAAATGACTACTTAAACAAGGCACATTTTCAAAGCTTAACATGCCAAATTGTTGTAGCATATTAGCAATTTCATGGCGATTAGCCTTATCGGTCGTAGAGCCTCTTCTAATATAAAAAGCACCTGTTTGAATCATCTGATGAGGCACTTGCATACTTTTAAAAATAGTCACAACCCCCACCTTTTTATGATTTGTCTCTAATAAGTCAAATCGAACCGGTACAGGCGGTGTAGCACGATTTGTAATAATTTGCTGAATTCTTTCTTCCACATGTTCAGGAATTTCCTCAAGCCCTACAATGCGTCTAGTCTGATCCTCCACACCAAAAATAATATAACCTCTTCCCCCAGCTGTATTGGCAATAGCAATCACATCTTTTACAAATTCCTTTTTCTCTGATTCTAACTCTAAACTCAGCTTTAACTTAAAATCTAACTTAAATCCTTCATCATTCTTTAATAATTGACGTAATTTATGTAAGTTCATTAGCGCCTCCTATGTATCATTTTATACACCCTTTTTTTCTATTGTAGTCTATTTTTCAATTTCTTTGTACAAAATATCAACTTTCTTTTCCTCTAACCTTTTACTTTTTATTTTATGCCTCCTATATACTGCTTTAGACATATTCTTTTCGTTTTTATTTCTACCTTTTAAAAAATTTTCATATACTAAACTAGAATATTTTTAAAGGAAGTCTTTTATGAAATCACATCCCGTTCTTGGAAGTTATCTCAGGCTTTTTCATGCCTTTCCTACATCACAAAGTTTCGATGTTTATTTAGATGAAAAAAAATATGCTAAAGACCTTTTATATGAAGATTTTACAGTTTATAAAGCCCTTACTCCGGGTGAGCATCAGCTTACCATTTGCACGCATCGTACCTTAGACCCCGTTTATGAACGAAGCGTATGGATTAGTGAACATAGGATTTACACTCTTGTTCTTGCCTATTTACCAGATGGTTCTAAAATGCAAGGCTACTTGCTTAATGACCCGCCCAAGCCTATTCCTGAAGAACATCTCTTAATGCGTACAGCAAACTTTAGCCAGCATACATCCCCTATCACTTTACATCTAGAAGATATAAAACCTATCTTTAAAAAAATTCCCCTTAGACAAACTAGCCCTTATCTAAGCTTCATTCCTACCACTGCTCCCATTGAACTTGCTGATCTCACTTCACAAGAAAGTCTACTTACGCTCCCTGAACATACCTTTAAAACCACACGTTACTATACGCTCTATCTTATTGGTGACATAGAAAATTATCCTCTTAAGCTCATTCAAACCATTGATGGCAACTCTTTTCTCCATTTTGAAGAAAATAAAAATTAGATAAAGAATCTTATGAAAAGCAAACTGCCTTAGCTCTATTGATTCTTATATAAAAAAGCATAAATAAAAAAGCATAAGCTTCATAAAAGTAATCCTTTATACTAAAAGTCTACTTTTACTTAAGCTTATGCTTTCCATGATTTTTATAACTATTTAGTTCA
>JAFOHG010000038.1 GCA_017421915.1 Cellulosilyticum sp.
AAATGATACGGAAAAATAGGCGTTTGACAAAAGCTACGATTTATAAATTTCTTCAGAGAGCCGATGGTTGGTGCAAATCGGTGAAAGGTTAAATCTTTCCACTTTTGAAGCTGTCGGTGATGAATCGAAAGGTTGGTACCCTTTATCATACTTATGAAGTGGTCAATTTAAGTATTGAAATTGAAACATGATATTTTAGTGATGTTTTATAATAGAATCATCTATTTTAGAACAAGGCGATAAAGAATATCAACAAGTTCAATACAATTGGCAATTTGGGTGGCAACACGGAAATCCTTTCGTCCCATATATAGATATGGGATGAAAGGATTTTTTTGTTATAGGTACTTTATAACGTATTATTTTTACAACTAAACAAAGCTTACAAATAGAGTGTAAGGAAATCAATTAGGAGGCACATCATGTTAGATATTAAATTTGTTAGAGAAAATCCAGAAATTGTTAAACAAAATATTAAAAACAAATTCCAAGATAGAAAACTTCCATTAGTAGATGAAGTAATTGCACTTGATATTGAAAATAGAAATGTAAAACAAGAAGCTGAAAAATTAAGAGCTGATCGTAACAGAATTTCTAAACAAATTGGTGCACTTATGGCACAAGGTAAAAAAGAAGAAGCTGAAGAAGTTAAAAAACAAGTAACTGCAGAATCAGCTCGTCTTGAAGAATTATCAGCTAAAGAAACTGAGCTTGAAGAAAAAATCAAAAAAATCATGATGACTATTCCAAACATCATTGATCCATCTGTACCAATTGGTAAAGATGATAGCGAAAACGTAGAAGTTCAAAAATATGGTGAACCAGTAGTACCAGATTTTGAGATTCCATACCATGCAGAAATCATGGAAAAATTCAATGGTCTTGACCTTGATAGTGCTAGAAAAGTAGCTGGTAATGGTTTCTACTACTTAATGGGAGATATTGCTAGACTTCACTCAGCAGTTATTTCTTATGCTAGAGACTTCATGATTGATAGAGGATTCACATACTGTATTCCTCCATATATGATTCGTAGCAACGTAGTTACTGGCGTAATGAGCTTTGATGAAATGGAAGCAATGATGTACAAAATTGAAGGAGAAGACTTATACCTTATTGGTACAAGTGAACACTCTATGATTGGTAAATTCATTGATACAATTCTTCCAGAGGAGTCATTACCACATACACTTACAAGCTACTCTCCATGCTTCAGAAAAGAAAAAGGGGCTCACGGTATTGAAGAAAGAGGTGTATACCGTATTCACCAATTCGAAAAACAAGAAATGATTGTTGTATGTAAACCAGAAGATAGCCCAATGTGGTTTGAAAAATTATGGCAAAATACAGTAGATTTATTCCGTTCATTAGATATTCCTGTAAGAACTCTTGAATGCTGTTCAGGTGACCTTGCAGACCTTAAAGTAAAATCTATTGACGTAGAAGCTTGGTCTCCAAGACAACAAAAATACTTTGAAGTTGGTAGCTGCTCTAACTTAGGTGATGCACAAGCACGTCGTCTTAAAATCCGTGTAAACGGTGCAGATGGACAAAAATACTTTGCACACACATTAAATAACACAGTAGTGGCACCACCAAGAATGCTTATTGCTTTCTTAGAAAACAACTTAAATGCAGATGGAACAGTTAATATTCCAGAAGCACTTAGACCATATATGGGTGGTAAAGAAATTATTAAATAATTTAAAAATCACTTAATGATTTATAAATTAGGCGTATCTCTATTTGAATATAAGAGATACGCTTTTTTACATGCATAAAGATGGAAGAAGAATATTAGAAAAATAATATATATATTAAATATTCTAAAAATTAATGGAAAAATAATAGGGTATAAGGTATGATAAATGATAGAGACGCACATTTAAGTTCATATGAAGAAAAAGGAGTATGATATGGAATTTATAAGTGAGGTGGAGTTTCTAAGAAGAAATGACTTAGCCGCTAATAAAAGGGTTAAAAAGGTATTGTTTATTTTTACATTAGTTGGACCTGTTATTGCAGTAGGAAGATTTTTAGGGGTATTTGATACAGAGTATTTACATTGTCTTATTATTTGGATAATGGCTATTATAGAATATAGTATTTTGCATTATTTGGAGAATAAAGAGAATGAATATAATAGAGTGAAATATTTTGGCCTTATTGCAGTAGAACTTTTAATTGGCTTGATGGCTACGCAAAAGTCGATAGGCATACATATAAGCTATGGCTTAATGCCTTTATTAAGTTGTATGTATATTGATGTGCAATTAACACGTAATATAGCATTATTTAGTTACATAGTTATGATTATTTCGCTCTATTTTAGATCATTTGGAGCAACTATAATAGATTATCCAACATTAACGCCTGTACAATGGTTTATTTCACAAAGTTTAGGATTTTCTGTTGAGTATGGTCTGATAACGCTAGTAACTTGTTCCATTTCTGTTTATTTAAAAGGGATATTAGATTCATCGTATCGACTAGGTAAAGAAAAATTTTATGTTGAAGAAGCAGATAAGATAAAAAAGGCATTTTTGGTCAATATTTCAGAGGAGATGCGTACACCATTAGATGAAGTAAGCAAGATGAGTAAACATCTTTTGAAACAGGAGCAAATTAGTGAAGAGACTAAGGAGCAAATTACACACATCACTAAAAAGAATGAAATCCTATATACTCTATTAGATGACATTGAAGATTTTTCTAAATTACAATTAGATAAGATTGAAATTATAGAAGAAAAGTATCATTTTAATCAGCTTATTAAAGATATATCAGATACCATATTAAGTCGCATAGAGGATAAGACCATTGATTTAAATGTCATTATCAATCCATATATACCAAATCAGCTTTATGGGGATCGTTTGCGTATTCGCCAGATTTTAATTAATCTATTAAATAATACGGTTAAGTATATGGAAGATGGTTTTATTATATTAAGAATTGACTGGAGAAGAAGAGATGATATAGCTATTCTAAATATAGAGGTTATGGATACAGGATATGGCATAGAAGAAGAAGACATTAATCGATTATTGGAGAGTTTTTGTAAACTAGACTCAGAGGAAGAGTGTGTTATGGAGGGAGTAGGTCTAGGTTTACCTATTTGTAAGAGATTGTGTGAAATGATGGAAGGAAAAATAGAAGTTCGTAATGGTTATGGGCAAGGAAGTCTTTTTACAGTAACAATACCACAAAGAATTGCAAATGATGATATATTGTATGGAGATTGTGTGTAGAGGTATTTATAAAGTATATTTGAAGGCTATTCTCAGAAACTAATAAGTGATAGAATGATAAAATAAAAACATTATAATTAAGGAATATAAAATATCATGACAACACAAGAACTCTTTAAATTAGCAGATGAATGTAAGAAAAATGAGGAAGATAAAAGACTATTTAGTTTAGAGGCAGATGCTGAGGCTATGCTTAATGAGGAAAAATTAAAACAACTTCATCAAATTTTAGGTGGGACAGGTGAATATAGAAAAAACCAGTTAAAGATAGAACCAATAGGTATTACACCACCAGAGGCTAGTGAACTTAATCGTCTTATGGGACATTTTATAAGTCAGTTACAAATTTCAAAGAAGATGTTTCACCCAATTGAGTATGCAGCGATTTGTCATAAAAGAATTTTGGAATTATATCCTTTTGAGGATAAAAATGAGGAAGTTGCTTTTTTAGTACTCAACTTATTATTAAAACAAGCAGGATATAAAGCGATTAGTATTAATGAAGTAGAGAAAGTACAATATATAGAATTACTTAGAGTAGCACAGCATCCAAGTCATCCTAATATTGATGGATTTATTACTTTCATAGCACAATGTGTAGTAAAAGCTTTAAAGTCACTATAAGATATTGAGGATTATTGTATTTTAAAAGAGGCAATAAGGATATTGCAGTTCATGCAATGTCCTTATTTTTTAATAAAAAAGGAAAGGTGGCTGAATGGATATCTAAACATAAAATATTGTTCTGAAAATTTGTTCGTGCTAAACTAAGGTGAAATAGGAAATAGATAATGGATGGAGTAAGGAGATTATAGCATGGACACAAATGAAAAATTATCTTGCTTACGTAAAGTAATGAAAGAACAGGGTGTAAACGCCTATATTATTCCAAGTAGTGACCCACATATGAGTGAATATGTTTCAGAACATTGGAAGAGTAGGCAGTATTTTTCAGGATTTACTGGCTCAGCAGGTACTTTAGTGGTGACAGATTCAGAAAGTGGTCTTTGGACGGATGGACGATACTACATACAAGCAGCTAATGAATTAACCAATAGCGAAGTAATTTTATTTAAAATAGGTGAAAAGAATGTACCTAGTTATATAGAGTATTTGCTAAAAAATTTAAAGCCTTCACAAGTAGTAGGAATTGATGGAAGACTTTTTTCAGCATCAACTGTACAATCTATGAAAGCTTTATTAGATAAAAGAAGTATTGGGATGAAAGTAAATTTGGATTTAGTTACACCTATATGGAAAGATAGACCTAAAGCACCATTAACAGAGGTTTATATACATGATGTGTGTTATACAGGATTAACGACAAAGGAAAAGATTCAAAAAGTCAGAGAGGTCATGGCGGTTAAACAAGTAGATGGGTATGTGATGAGTGAGCTTGCAAGTATTGCTTGGCTATTTAACATTCGAGCAAATGATATTGATTATAATCCAATGGCTGTAGCTTATGCATATATTACTAGAGAACATGCTTACCTATGCATTGACGGTTCTAGAATGCCTATTAATGTAAGCATGGAGCTTAAAAACCAAGGTGTACAAGTTAGAAAGTATGAAGACATAGATAAATTATTAAAAGGCATTTTAGAGCCAAGTAAAGTCTTATGCCATACAAGTACGATAAACTATCATTTATATCGCTTGTTAGATAAAAACTTATCCGTCAAGATTATAGAAGATGAAGATATAGTCATTCATTTAAAAGCAATTAAAAATGAAGTAGAAATTCAAAATATAAAAGAAGCACATATTAAAGATGGATGTGCATTAGTGCACTTTATGATAGAGTTTGAAAAACGTTTATTAGAAGATGAAATACTCACAGAGTATGATGTAATAGAAATGTTACGCAAGGCAAGACGTAAGCAAATTCATAATAAAGGAGAAAGTTTTGGCTCTATTGTAGGGTATAAAGAAAATGCAGCTATGATGCACTATGCACCAACTAAAGAAAAATATAAACAACTAAAAAGAGAAGGCTTACTGCTTATTGATAGTGGCGGACAATACTTAGAAGGAACAACGGATATTACAAGAACTTTTGCTTTGGGATCTGTCCAAGAAGAACAGAAAAAGCACTATACTTTAGTACTAAAAGCACACATTGGAATGGCTAAAGCAATCTTTATGGAAGGGTGTACAGGAGGAAATTTAGATATTTTAGCTAGAGCACCTATATGGGCACATGGCTTAGATTATAAATGTGGAACAGGACATGGAGTAGGGTTCATGCTAGGGGTTCATGAAGGACCACAAAGTTTACGTATGACTAATAATACTATATTTAAAAAAGGAATGCTTATTACCGATGAGCCCGGCATTTATATTAAAGATAGTCATGGTATTCGTACGGAAAATATTTTATTAGTAAAAGACTATAAGAAAACATTAGATGGTGTTTTTTATCAATTTGAGGTAATTACTTATTTTCCAATAGATACAGTACCTATTGAAAAAAATTTATTGACCATAGATGAAGTTAAATGGCTTAATGACTATAATCAAATGGTTTATGATAAGCTCTCGCCAAGACTGAATGGAGAAGCACTAAATTGGTTAAAAGAACATACCAAGGCAATTTAAAAGATATAAGAAATACAAGGAACATAAGGATTTAAAGAGGGTATAGCATACTAAAAGGAGTTTGTTATACCCTCTTTTTGGAATAAAATACTCATTATTTGGCAAGAAATATTAAGAAAATATAAATAATAAAGAATTAACAAATGATAATGTATAATATATTTATGATATTAAAATGATATCACAAATATATTTGAGGAGTGATTAAAGTGGAAGAAAAGAAACAGACAATATATGAAGAAAAGACACCTAAAGTAAAAAGCGGTATGGGGATGCTTATAGCCACATTATTAGGATTAGTGCTGAGTATAGTAGCCTTTATAGGTGGAACATTTTGTATGGCTAGTGCGGTAGAAACAGTACAACTAGTAATAGGGGGTATTTTATTATTAGCAAGTATTGTATGGTTTATTGTAGATGTCATTTTAATGAAAGGGCTTCATATTATTAATCCAAATGAAGCAATAGTATTTACATTATTTGGACAATATATGGGGACTTTAAAAGAAGAGGGATACTATTGGATTAATCCATTTTGTAGTGCTATTAATCCAACAACAGAAAAAAGTACATTTTCTATTACTATAGGAAGTGAAAGTACAGCCAATGCCCAAGCACCACAAGTTGGAAAAAAGAAAATCTCACTAAAAGCTAATACGTTAGAAAATGGAATACAAAAAGTTAATGATGAATTAGGGAACCCAATTGAAATAGGTGCAGTTGTTATATGGAAAGTTAAAAATCCAACAAAAGCTGTATTTAATGTAGATAATTACTCAGTATATATCTCAACTCAATGTGATGCTATTATTCGAAATGTAGCAAGATGCTATCCATATGATAACATGGATGAAGAGGAAATGGGTGAAAAAACATTACGTGGTAGTAGTCAAGAAGTAGCAGATATCATGAAAAAAGAACTACAAGAAAAAGTAGATATAGCAGGGATTGAAATTTTAGAGGTACGCATTACACATCTTTCATATGCACCAGAGATTGCATCTGCTATGCTACAAAGGCAACAAGCAGTAGCGATTATTGCTGCACGACAAAAGATTGTAGAAGGTGCTGTAAGTATGGTTGAAATGGCTATTAATCAGCTTAATGAAAATGAAGTAGTTGAATTAGATGAAGAACGTAAAGCAGCTATGGTAAGCAACCTATTAGTTGTTTTATGTGGAAATAAAGATGCTCAGCCAGTTGTTAATAGTGGATCTATTTACTAATACTTATAAAAAGAGACTAATAGAATGGTTGATAAGTAATACATGGTAGCAAGAAGTGGACGTTAGTATACTTTCTTGTTAAAATAGAGTAAGTTAAGAAAGGATATTGGATGACATGGAAGCTAGGCAAAAGGAAAAAGAAAAGGCAAAAAAACAAGTATTACTTAGGCTGTCACCAAATCTGTGGAATGAACTTGCGGCATGGGCAGAAGATGATTTTAGATCCATTAATGGACAGATTGAGTATTTACTGACTGAATGCGTAAAGAAGCGAAAAAAAGCAAAAGAGTGAAGAAGAAACAATTTGATAAATTAATGGAGGAAAAGATAAATGGAAAAAGTAATTATAGTGTATACAGATGGTGGTGCTAGAGGAAATGGCCAAGAGGATTGCAAATCAGCTTGGGCATATACTCTAAGTTACGGACAACATTATAAAGAAGATGCAAAGGCATGCTATGGTGCAACCAACAATCAAATGGAAATGACAGCTATCATTAAAGCATTAGAAGCTATTAAAAATAAAGCAATACCAATTCGTTTGCATAGTGATTCGGCTTATTGTATCAATGGAATTACTTCATGGATTCATAATTGGAAGAAAAAAGGCTGGGTTAATTCAAAGAAAGAACCAGTAGAAAATAAAGAGCTTTGGATTAAAATGGATAGGTTGGTTTCTGAATGTGTAGATATTCAGTTTATTAAAGTTAAAGGACATGCAGATGTTGCAGGAAATATTCGTGTAGATGCTTTGGTAAATAAAGCCATGGATGAATTAAATTAAAAAGAATGCCAATTGTTATAGGAAATAACAATTGGCATTCTTTTTAATTTAAATGTATAAAGAAAAGGACAAACTTTAGTGCCTTTTAGCACACACATTTGGAGTTGGTGTTAAGCAAGCAAGTTGAGGGAAATGCTTGCTTAACATCATGAAGTATAATGATTTATATGTATGTATTGTTTGGATGTATTTAATATAACAGCTTTTAAATAAGTTGTCAACAAAAATGATAATTATTTTCAAAATGGCAATGGAAGATATTTTATCAATGTGTAAAAAAGCTAATTGATAGTAATATAAGTCAATACAGATAATACACAAAATTATAATATTTTAGATGTACGATAAGTAGAATTTAGCTTAAAATAGAAGTAGCATTATAAGTGCATTGAGAAAGAAGACACCTAGGAGATTTTAAATGAGATAAGGATGGGGGACGTTTTATGCATTTACAAGACTTTTATGATGGTAAAGCATTTGATGCGTATGAATATTTTGGAGCGCATCTCCAAGAAGAAGGCGTTATATTTAGGGTATATGCGCCAGGTGCTAAGAGTGTGGCTTTAATAGGGGAGTTTAATGAGTGGCAAGGGGAACCTATGAATAAGGAAGGACAAGGTGGTGTATATAGTTTAGTATGTCTGAATGCTCAAAAAGGACAGATGTATAAGTACCGCATTTATCAAGCAGATGGTGGGGTAGTAGAACATTGTGATCCATATGGGTTTGGTATGGAGCTTAGACCAAATAGTGCTTCTATTATTGTAGATTTAAATGAATATCAATTCCAAGATAATAAGTGGCTTGCTCAAAGAGATTTAAATCATGATAAACCAATGAATATTTATGAAGTACATTTAGGCTCTTGGAAAACTAATCCAGATGATGAAAATGGATGGTATAGTTATAGTGAAATAGCTGATAAACTCATTCCTTACGTAAAGGAACAAGGGTATACACATATTGAATTTTTACCACTTAGTGAACATCCAGCAGATTGTTCTTGGGGATATCAAATTACAGGGTTTTATAGCCCAACTTCAAGATATGGGACAGCTGCTCAGTTAAAAGAGTTAGTAGATAAATGTCACCAAGCGGGTATAGGAGTCATTATGGATTTTGTACCTGTTCATTTTGCAATGGATTACTATGCATTAGCTAATTTTGATGGGACAAAGTTGTATGAATATCCACCACAGGATATAAGTCAAAGTGAGTGGGGTTCATGTAATTTTATGCACTCAAGAGGAGAGGTGTGTTGTTTCTTACAATCTGCAGCAAATTATTGGCTTAAGGAATTTCATTTCGATGGGCTACGTATGGATGCCATTAGTAATGCCTTATATTGGATGGGAGACCCCAAAAGAGGTGTAAATGGCTGTACGGTTAATTTTATTAAGAGAATGAATGCAGGACTTCATAAGCTCAATCCAGGTGCTATGCTTATTGCAGAAGATTCTACGTCTTTCTTAAAAGTCACAGCCCCAGTAGAATATGAAGGTTTAGGATTTGATTATAAATGGGATATGGGCTTTATGAATGATACACTCAATTACTTTAAGACACCGCCAGAAGAAAGACCTCAGCATTATCATAAGTTAACCTTTTCAATGCTTTATTTTTATAATGAGTATTATTTATTGCCTTTTTCACATGATGAAGTTGTACATGGAAAAGCAACTATTATGCAAAAAATGTGGGGAGACTACGAAGATAAGTTTAAACAATGTAAAGCATTATATACCTATATGTATACGCATCCAGGTAAAAAGTTAAACTTTATGGGAAATGAAATTGGTCAATTTAGAGAGTGGGATGAAACAAGAGAGCAAGATTGGGATTTATTAAAGTACCCATCTCACGATTCTTTCCATGAATATATGAGGACTTTGAATCAGCTTTATGTAAGTCATCCAGCATTGTACGAAGGAGAATATAATAGTGAAACCTTTAAATGGTTAGAAGTAAATGCAATGGCCGAAAGTGTTTACATTTATCAAAGAGGTGTTCAGTCAAAACTAGTAGTAGCCTTAAATCTTTCTAACAATACATATGAGAGTTTTAAATTTGGAGTAGACGAGGTAGTGACATTAAGAGAAGTTTTAAACAGTGATAGCGATATTTATGGAGGTAGTACACCTTTAAGTCAAATATCTGAGATTAAGGCACAAAAAGCAGAAATAGGTGAACATCCTTATTTTGTAGATATTAGCTTATCTCCTTTTTCAGCTAAAATTTTTGAAGTAATAAATGAGAAAGTGATGATGAACAGTCTTGGATCAAGAAAAAGTGAGTTTAGAAAAAGAGAAAGAGGTCATCATCACAGAAAATCAATACATTCTAGGAAAAATTAAAAAAACTTATAGTGGTATGGAGATTCCTCAAAAAAACTGCAACGAATCCAGTCATCTAGTAAAATAGCTGGGAGGGACAGGAAAAACCATAAAATAGAAAAGGGTAAACAAACTTGTCCTAATATATTTAGTGGCAATGTGCTATAGTCCCAAATATCTAGGCTAAATCCTATATTTAAGATCATACCGGCTATAAATTCTAAAGCAGTGATGATTATAGTACTCATAAGCATTTGTTTATAAAGAGGTAAGATAAAGTAAGAGTCAATGAGCCCAATTAAAATAAAGCAAATACCACCTAAAATACCCATTGTCCAGTGAGTGCTTCCACTAAATCCAATTTCAAGAAGCATATAAAGAAGACCACCTATACTAAATAAGATAAAATACTTAAAAATAGTTTTCATAAATACCTCACATGAAAAAGTGTCATATAAACTAAAAATATTATAGGTAATATTCTACAAATTTATGTATGCTGACGATTTTCTAATAAAGTCATATAATCAATCTACAGAAAAAGAATTTTTATAGGGGCAGAAATAAAAACTGCTCTTATTTTTTTATAGTATCAAAAAGTGTATTTTATAGAAATAGAGGTATAAAGATAAGTAAGTAGAACATAAAATAAAATGAGGATAAAAAGGAAGGCTCTCAGGGAGGGGGAGAGCCTTTTTTTGGGGGTTGTAAATAGATATTGATATCAGTATCTATGAATTTATTTTAAAATCCTTATGTGATGAAATGGTGAAATGTAGATG
Source organism: Cellulosilyticum sp. (assembly GCA_017421915.1). GTDB lineage: Bacteria > Bacillota > Clostridia > Lachnospirales > Cellulosilyticaceae > Cellulosilyticum. The sequence continues at coordinate 10,978 of JAFOHG010000038.1, forward strand.
ATATTTTCGTGATATTATACAAAAAAAGGCTAAGTTGAAAAAAATAAATGTAAATATATTACAAAAATTTAGAATATATAGTATAATTATAAATACAATTCTTACCATATTATTATAAAAGAGAGGTGTTTTTGTGAAACCATCAGCTAACATTGCTTGTCAACCACATGCACATCATGAATATAAGAGTAGGCACAGTAATGATTTTGGTATTATTCAGTTACCGAACGAAGGAAAACTTATTTGGCATGTGATTTCAAAAACAGAAGAAAACAGGGAAATATGTTTTAATGTAAAGGAACACCATACCTATAAAGAGGATAGCTTAAGATTTGAGAATATTAGGGAAGGTAGCATTACTTCATATTTTCCATATAGGAATCTGTATATAGCAGATGTTAGAAATGCTACAGGACATTTTGTGGTAAGGGTAGAGGCATATGAAGAATAGCAAAAAGTTGCACTAATGATTAGTGCAACTTTTTGCTTGTGAAATATTGACAGAGTATAATAGATAAGATATGCTAAATCAAAAAACACCCCCACCCTGGGGGGGAGGTATAAAAATGAATGATGAACGTAAAAAAGCACTTCAATCATTAAAAACAGCTAGAGGACAGATTGAAGGCATTATAAAAATGATAGAAGATGATAGATATTGTATAGATATTTCGAATCAGATATTAGCTGCACAGTCTTTATTAAAAAAAGCTAATATGACGATTTTGAAGCAACATATGGAACACTGTGTAAAAGAAGCTTGTCATCATGATCAAGCAGATGAAAAAATCGATGAAGTGATTTCAATCTTAGAAAAAATTATTTCTAAGTAGTAGATTAATAGTTCATTGGAATGTTAGGAAAAGGATAAATGGGATTAGAATGAGGAGGAGTGAGAGAAAGAAATGAAACAATCTATTAAAATTGAAGATACTATTATTAAAGCAGGATATAAAGTACACAAGGAATTAAGACATTATGTCTTTAAGATAGAGGGAATGAGCTGTGCAGCTTGTGCCAATCGTGTGGAAAAGATAGTAAAAAGACAAGTAGGTATTGAACAAGCTACAGTAAACTTTGCCAGTGAAAAGCTGCTAGTAAGTTTAGATGAAGAGATTATTACTGTAGAACAGATTAAAGAAAAAGTGGAGAAAGCAGGCTTTAAGCTAGTTACATTAGAAACAGAAAAAGAAAAGAGCAATACAATCGATGAGGACAAAAAGTTATTTTGGCGTTTTATCATTTCTATAGGTTTTACAATTCCTCTTTTAATGATTAGTATGGGACATATGATAGGAATGCCTTTGCCTAAAATCATTAATCCTATGATTAATCCGTTTAATTTTGCATTGGTGCAAATCTGTTTAACAGTACCTGTTATGTTAGCAGGTTATAAATTTTATCAAGTAGGCATTAAAAATTTAATAACATTAAGCCCTAATATGGATTCATTGATTGCAGTAGGGACTTCATCAGCTTTTATTTATAGCGTATATCAAACCATTCAAATTGCAAATACGGGTAGTCATCATTATGCTATGCACCTTTACTTTGAATCAGCAGCAACTATTCTTGCATTGATTACGCTAGGAAAATTTTTAGAAGCGCGTTCTAAAGGAAAAACATCAGAAGCAATTAAAAAGCTTATGGGCTTAGCACCTAAGACTGCTACATTAATTCGAGATGGAGTAGAGTTAATGGTTCCTATTGAAGAAGTGGTACTAGGAGATATTGTAGTAGTAAAACCTGGTGAAAAGTTACCAGTTGACGGTAAGATTATAGAAGGAACAACAGCAATTGATGAATCTATGCTGACAGGTGAAAGTATACCAGTTGAAAAAAGAGTAGGCGATGAAGTGATTGGTGCAAGTATTAATAAGACTGGTTATGTTAAATACGAAGCAACTAAGGTAGGTAGTGATACAGTGCTTGCACAGATTATTCGTCTAGTAGAAGAAGCCCAAGGGAGTAAAGCACCTATAGCTAAGATGGCAGATATTGTTTCTGGATATTTTGTACCAACTGTTATTGGGCTGGCTATTGTTGCAGCAGTAGCATGGATTATTGCAGGACAAACGACTGCATTTGCACTTACTATTTTTATTTCAGTATTAGTTATTGCTTGTCCTTGTGCATTAGGACTTGCTACACCAACAGCTATTATGGTAGGTACAGGAAAAGGTGCAGAAAATGGCATTTTGATTAAGGGAGGAGAAGCCCTAGAACTTGCACACCATATTGATACGATTATATTCGATAAGACAGGAACGTTAACAGAGGGAAAACCAACTGTAACAGATATTATAAGTTTACACATGACCAAAGAAGAGTTATTACTTTTAGCGGCAAGTTGTGAAGTAGGTTCAGAACATCCATTAGGAGAAGCTATTGTAAAAGCAGCTAGAGAAAAAAATATGACTTTAAAAGCAGTAAGTCATTTTGAGGCGATTGCAGGTCATGGGATTAAAGTAGAGATTGAAGGAAAATCAATCTTACTTG
>JAFOHG010000039.1 GCA_017421915.1 Cellulosilyticum sp.
ACATGTAAAGATGCAGCTACTGAGTATGGTGAGCCTAATAATTATGTATTAGGTGCTAATATTGGTGGATTCTTAAAAGTTGCAGATGCAATGTATGCACAAGGTGTTGCATACTAAAAAGCTAAAAAGAAGCCTCTTCCTCTTAATAAGAAGAAGAGGTTTCTTTTTGACTTTTTAGGTTGTATATTAGAAGAAAATGTTATAAAATAATTAATAAATAATGAACGAATATAGAAATAGGGGGAAATATGCAAAAAAAAGTAATACATTTATCAGAAACCATGCCAGGTATGTTAGTTGCGGAACCAATTCGTAATTTAGATACTGGGTTAATTTATGTTGGAGAAAATCAGGAACTTACAGCAGATACCATTCGAAAGCTAGAGAATAATGGTATTGATGAAATTAAAATTTATGTTAATACATGGGATGATGTTTGGAAAATTTCTAAAGATACAAAAGAGCATTATTTAAAATGTACAGAAACTGCTAAAAGACTTTTAAATCAAATTGCGTATGAGAATATTATTGACCTTGTAGCCTTTAAAGAAGTAAAGGAAAACATTAATAAATATTTTAATGATAATTATAAAATGATAGGTTGCATTAATTTATTTAAAATGGCAGATAGCTATACTTATACACATAGTATTAACGTTGCATTACTTTCAACACTTATTGGAAAATGGATGAAATTTGGAAATCAAGCACAAGACCATTTAATGCTAGCTGGTTTACTACATGATATTGGTAAAATGCGTATTGATAAAAGTATTTTAAATAAACCGGATAAACTAACCGATGAGGAATTTGAAGAAATTAAGAAACATCCTGTTTATGCTTATGAACTTCTTCAAGATAATCTAGAAGTACCATTAGATGTAAAAGTAGGTATTTTAATGCACCATGAACGTATGGATGGTTCAGGCTATCCTTATGGTGTATATAATGAAAATATTAATGATATTGCTAAGGTTATTGCTATTGCAGATGCCTATGATGCTATGATTTCAGAGAGACCTTATCAGAAAAAGCGTTCTCCATTTGAAGTAATGAAGCTTCTACAAGAAGGTGTATTTGGAAAATTGGATGGTAAGATTCTACTCACATTCTTATCTAATATTGCAAGTTATTATATTGGGACTTATGTAGTCTTAAATACAGGTGAAATAGCAGAAGTAGTAGCGATCAATCCTTCGTGTGTTTATAGACCTATTGTAAGAGTGCAAAATCGTTATATTGATACGAATTCAGATTATTCTGTACATATTGTAGATTTAGCTTAAGTACAATTGAAATTATCATGAATAAAAAAAGGATTACAGCCCATACTAATTTTGTATAATAATTTTATTATAAAGGAGTTAGTACGAAATGAAAAAATTTCTCTTTTTATCTGCACTTGCAATTATGGGCTTTGCATGTGTAGGATGTACTACAACAGATAATACTTCAGATAAACCAGCTGCTGAAAGTCCAGCAACTAACAATGCAACTGGTACAAATGGTACTGGTACAAACGGCACAAATGGTACCGGTACAAATAGTGCTACTAATGGCATGACTAATGGTGCTGCTAATGGTACAACAAATAGTACAAACAGTGCTTCTAATGGTGCCACTAATGGTACTGGATCAAATGCTGGTACAACAAATAACGCTGCAACAGATAATGCAACTAATGGTGTTGTAACAGATCAAAATGGTATGATTAATGATGGAGATGCAAATAAAACTGCTAAAAACTAATCATAAAAATAAGATAGTAAAATAAAGCAAGGGTATAAATACTCTTGCTTTATTTTTTAGTAAAAATATTAAATTCATGTTATAATAAATCGAAATAACGATGATAATAAGAAAGGAATAAGGCCATTGAAAGTACTATTACTTGCATTAAATGCAAAATTTATTCATACATCACTTGCTTTAAGGTATATTAAAACTTATTGTGCCGAGTACGATGAACATATTCAGATATTAGAAACAAGCATTAATAATAATGAGAACGAAATTATAAAAGCTATTTATAAAGAAAAACCAGATATATTAGGCATATCATGCTACATTTGGAATATGTCTTATATTAAAATGCTCATTCCTACTTTGAAAAAAATCTTACCTAATGTAACGATTATTTTAGGAGGACCTGAGGTTTCATATGAGGGAGAAAGTTTATTAAATATTCCTGAGGTAGATATCATCATGGAAGGAGAAGGTGAAGAAACATGGAAAGCCTATTTAGATTATCGCTATTTAAATCAAGGTCACCTTTCAGATATTGATGGTCTTGTTTATAGAGAGGCAAATGGTGAAATTCGTAGAAATGCACCACGCAAACCACTAGATTTAAATCATTTACCTTTTGTATATGATAGTTTAGAAGGACTAGCCCATAAAATTATCTATTATGAAGCATCTAGAGGTTGCCCATTTAACTGTCAATATTGTTTATCTTCTATTGAGAAGGGCGTTAGATTTGTACCTATTGAAAAGGTAAAAAAACATATGGCATATTTCTTAGAAAAACGTGTTAAACAAGTTAAATTTGTAGACCGTACTTTTAATGCACGTAAACAATATGCTATGGATATTTGGGCTTATCTCATTGAGCATGATAATGGCTATACTAACTTTCATTTTGAAATTGCTGCTGAACTTATTCATGAAGAAATGTATGAACTTTTAGCTAAAGCAAGACCAGGTTTGATTCAATTTGAAATTGGTGTTCAATCTACAAATCCTAATGTGTTAAAAATCATTAAGCGTCCAATGCCTTTTGAAGATATCAAAAAAGTAGTAGAACGTATTGGTGCATTAAACAATATTCATCAGCATTTAGATTTAATTGCAGGCTTGCCACAAGAAGATTATGCCTCTTTTAGAAAATCATTTAATGATGTGATGAGTTTACGACCAGAACAATTCCAATTAGGATTTTTAAAATTACTCAAAGGTTCAGGTCTTCGAGAAAAAGCAGAGGAATATGGTCTTATTTATAAGGCAGAGCCACCTTATGAAATTTTATATACCTCTGATATTACCTATGATGAGATTTTACGCCTTCATAGTATTGATGACTTAGTAGACCGCTATTACAATAGTGAACGCTTTAGTCATGCATTAGAATATTTCTTTGAGTGCTTTAAATATCCATTTGATTTCTTTGAAGCGCTTTCTATATTCTGGGAAGAAAAAGGATATGATTTAATCGAACATAATAAAATGGCATATTATCACCATTTAATTGAATTTGCAATAACATCACCCTATGTAAATGAGGAAATTTTAAAAGAAATGATTCGTTTTGATTATTTACTTCAAGAATCCATTAAAGAGATGCCACTTCAATTTGAAACGATTAATCGAGAAGAATTAAAAGAAAACTATAATGCACTTTTAAAAGATGATGAATGGGTTGAGCAATATCTACCACATTTAAGAGAAATGGCACCAAGACAAAGATATCGTACAACTTATTTAGATGCTTTTCATTATCCAGTATGGGAGCCTATTACCACTAGCACAATAAGTCCATTACCAGAGGTACAAAAAGTGTTATTTGATTATTCATCAAAAGAGTCTAAATGGCTATTATTAAATCAGGAGTAATCTATATGAAACAAAAGCAACAAATTACAACACTTATGGAAATATTAGATACCTATTATCCGAAAGATGTTGAATGCTATTTACACCATAGCAATACATTTGAACTATTAGTAGCTACTATTTTAAGTGCGCAATGTACAGATGATCGAGTGAATTTAGTTACCCCAAATTTATTTAAACAGTTTCCAACAGTTAATGCTTTTGCTACAGCCCAATTAGAGGATGTAGAAAATGCTATTAAAAGTACAGGATTTTATAAAAATAAAGCAAAAAATATTATTGCTTGTGCCAAAAGACTCATGGAAGTTTATGGTGGCGAAGTCCCCTCAGAGATAGAGGAGTTAGTCACACTACCTGGTGTAGGTCGTAAAACAGCCAATGTAGTTCGTGGTAATATCTTTAAGATTCCAAGTATTGTGGTGGATACGCATGTAAAGCGTATTAGCATACGATGGGGGATTACATTATATGAAGATCCTGTCCAAATTGAAAAGGATTTAATGACAAAATTACCAAAGGAACATTGGATTCGTTATAATACACAAGTTATTGCACATGGGCGTGCTATTTGTACAGCACGTAATCCAAAATGTGAAACTTGCATGTTTTTAACTGTTTGTCCACATGGACTAACACGTTTACGAGAAAAGTTACCTGATGAAGCGCAAGAGGCACTTCAAAAAGGACATATGTATTAAATCACATAAGAACAAGGAGCTGCCATTAGCTGATTTTATCAGCTAATGGCAGCTCCTTTTGCTATGAAATAGAAGAAACTTTATGAAGGTGTCTTTTTCTTATTTTTTTTAAATGGTAAACTAAATGCCTTTTTAGTTGGTAACTTATTATGTGTGCCGTGATATACTTGTAAAATTTCTTCATAAAATGCCTCGGCATTGAGTCCAAAAGTTTCAGCTGATAAAGGACGGATAGAGTGAATTGCATTTTCACTCAGTTGCTTACGATAAGATGAATCGCTTAAAACTTCATATAATGCAGCTGCAAGCTCTTCAACATTGTGAAATAAGCGTCCATTATAGCCATCTCTTACAAAACCAGCAATACTTTCATCTTCCATTGCAACAACTGGAAGGGCAGCAGCCATAGCTTCTGCAAAAGTAAGACCTTGAGTCTCTGTAACAGAGGCACTTACAAATACATCCCCAAGTTGATACATACGTCCAATTGTATTCCATGGTTGCATTCCTGTAAAAATAACAGAATCCCTTACATCAAGATTTTTAGCAAGTTCCTCTAGCTCTAGACGTGATGGACCATCCCCTACAATGACTAATTTAGCATTTGGTATTTTTTCTAAAACCATAGGCATTGCTTTAATAAGTACATCAATACTTTTTTCTTTAGCCACTCGTCCCACAAATAGAATAATAGGATCCTCTAATGGAATATGAAAAACTTCCTTTAAATGGGCTACCTCAGAAGGGATATAATGCTCAGGTTTAAAAGGTGTAAAATCAATACCTGTTGGAATAATACGAATAGGTTTTTGAACCCCATAACTTTTTAAAAGTTTTTCTGTTTTTTTAGTTGGAGCTACCACACCATCTACATGATTACAAAAAGATTTACTATATTTTCTTGCAATACGTGGAGAAAGTTCAATACCCTTAGAAACATAGTGCATATAATCTTCATAAACGGTATGATAAGTGTGTATAATAGGAATTTCTAATCTTTTTGCCATCATTCTTGCAAAAATCCCCATAGAAAACTCTGTTTGAGATAAAATTAAATCGAGTTTTAAACGTTTAATTTTATGAACAGCCTTATTAGAGTACATAATCCCTACACGATGGTCTTTAAGAAAAATAAAAGGTACACTAGCCATACGGTAAACATATGGAGAATCATGCTCCGCTTGAGGGTGGCTAATCGTAAAAACATACACATTATGACCTTGTTCCCTTAATTTTTTCTCTAATGTTAAAATAGAACTTACAACCCCATTAACTTGAGGAGAGTAAGTATCTGAAAATATACCAATATTCATTGGAAACCTCACTTTCATCTTCCAAATTTTTAAATCATATTAAGAACCTTATGTAAAAAAGGAGATTGGCACATTTCTACTTGAGCAATGGTCTTGAGCTTGTCTAAAGCATGGAAGTCGTTTTGAAGTTTATAAATTTCAATCAACATGATATAACACTTTGAAACATCACAATGATAGTTTAAACAATGTTCAAGAGTTTGTCTTGCTTCTGCTAAATAACCATTCTCATATAAAGTTTTTCCATATTGAATCGCAGTATCCATAAAAGCGTAATAATTTTTTTCATATTGTCCAATCAGTTCAAGTGTTTGTGCACCATACATTTTTTTGAGTTCTAAATTAGTTTGGCCCTTAAGATTAACCATAGAAAGCTGTGCATAATGCATAAGTGCTTGATATTTCTTTTCACATTCTATATGCTCGACCTTTGGATATTTTGTAAAATCCACCTGAAGAAGCTGATTTTCAGGTAGAGGTACCGAGCGAGTATACTGAGCTTTATGTTCTTCTTGAAGCATTTCATCTAGTCGCTCTTTACTAGATGGACGTGTCTTGCGTAAATATGTTTTAAAAGTAAAACCAATTAAGGTAATGCCTAGTATATACATTACCAGTGAAGGAATCCACCCGAAATTCATATTTTATCCCCTTTCATAAAAAAGTCATGTTTATTATAATATAAATTGTCTATAATTAAAAGGGATGAATCATCAAGTAAACCCTATTAGAATGGAGTCAAAAATGAATTTAAATAGCAATCAATTAAAAGCTGTAACTTGTGATCTTAGGCCTACTATTGTTATTGCAGGTCCAGGTTCAGGAAAAACTCAAGTTATTGTAAATCGGATATGTTACATGATTAAAGAGTTAAATTGCCCAGCATATAATATATTAGTTGTAACTTTTAGTAAGTTAGCAGCCCAAGAAATGAAAGAGCGATATGTTCATTTATTCGGAGAAGCGCCCATTACCTTTGGAACGTTACATAGTGTTTTTTATCGCATATTAAGAAAATCTAATCCAGTACGTTATGCTTTAGATCATCTCTTATTAGAGGACAAGCGTAAAATACTTCTAACCCAGCTTCTTAAAGAAATGGACACAGATGAAGGTGATGAGTTTTTAGAAGGATTTATTAAACATCTTTCTTTAATGAAAAATCAGCTTATTATTCCAAAGCAGTATCAACCTAGCGGTATATCTAAGCCTGTATTTTTAGACCTTTTAAGCCGTTATGAAGCTTATAAAGAACGTCATGGTTTGTTTGATTTTGATGATATGCTTGTCGAATGTTATTATCTATTAAAAAATGATGATGCACTACGTCAGGCTGTAGGTGCACATTATCGATATGTTTTAGTAGATGAGTTTCAAGATATTAATTTAGTTCAATTTGAAATCCTAAAGTTACTCGTTAAAGACTATCAAAATCTCTTTGTTGTAGGAGATGATGACCAAAGTATTTATCAATTTAGAGGTGCAAAACCTGAATACCTATTAGATTTTAAGAAGCATTTTAATGAAGTTCAGGAAATTTATCTAGATGTAAACTATCGCTGTTCACGAAATATTTTAGAGCATAGCTTAGCCCTCATTAACCAAAATACAGTCCGCTATAAAAAGCAACTTTCAACACCTAATTCTAAGGGCGAAATGCCACAAATTATTTATTGTAAAGACGCTAAAGAAGAAGCAATGCATATCATTCATGAAATCACTAAAAGACGCAAGCAAGGTATTACTTTAAAAGAAATGGCTATTATCTATAGAACCAATATTCAAGCTAGACCTATTGTTGAAACGCTTTTAGCCGCTAATCTCCCATTTTGCCTAAGAGATGGTATGGTGAGTTTATATGACCAGTGGATTACAAAAGATATTCTAAGTTATTTGCATTTAGCCAAACATCTAGATCAAACGGACTATGCTTATCGTATCATTAATAAACCAAAGCGTTATATGAGTAAAGTAAATATGGAAATTGCAAGAAAAGGAAATAATCCTTTCTTATTTAATCTAATTGAAATAGAATCTTTAACAGAATGGCAAAAAAATTATATTCAAGAGCTTCTCTTTGATTTACAAGTCTTGAGAGAAAAAAATCTATTAGATGCTATTCGTTATATTAGGCACCATATTGGCTATGATCAATACTTAAACGAATATGCAACTTATCGAAAAATGCCTGTCATGAGTTTGTTTGAAGTCTTAGAAGACATAGAAGATTCGGCTCAAAATTATCAAACTTTAGAAGAGTGGGAAGCAGCTCTTATAGAAATGGCCACACAAATTAGACAAACGACTAAAAAAACTTCAGCAGAGACTTTAACCCTTACAACCATGCACGGTGCAAAGGGATTAGAGTTTGATACGGTGTTTATTATTGATGTAGTGGAAGGCACCATTCCATATCATAAAAGTGTAACCATGCAGGAAATCGAAGAAGAAAGACGCTTATTATATGTAGGGATGACCCGTGCTAAAAATAAACTTTTTTTATATGTCCCTTCACAAAAGCATGGAAAGACAGTAGAATGTTCACAGTTTATTTCTGAGTTTAAAGAGCTTAGTTTAAAAGAAAAATTAGTAGTGGGTAAAAAAGTACGTCATAAAAAATTAGGTATTGGCCGAATATGTCAGATACTGGATAAAAATATGATTATAGTACAATTTAATAATGGCGAAAAAAGAAAAATAGATAGTCAGTATTGTATAAATAATGCTATAATAATGTGGGAGGATGAAGAAGATGAGACATAATAGTCATTCAAAACAAAAACGTCGTAAAAATCAAAGCTTTAATATGTATGCTTGGGGGCAAAAAAATCGAAAAGTTTTTGCTACTATTATTTGTTTTATGCTTGTATTAGGTTTACTCGTAAGTTTAATACAAGTTCAATAAAATAAACCACTAGGAGGTGCAATATGAGTAATAAGAAACTCTTAAAAATGGGAATCATGCTAGGAGTCATTATTCTAATTGGTCTATCTCTTGGTACTATAGGTTTTATGTATACGAGAGTCAATGCCTTTAAAGAAGTTTTCGCAGATAATGTATACATTGAGGATTTAGCTGTAGGTGGACTAACAAAAGCAGAAGCCAAAGCAAAATTAGAAGAAAATATTTCAGATGAAATAAGTAAGGAAAAGGTAGTCTTTACTTATGGGGAAATTTCAAAAGAAATTCCTTTTAACGATCTTGGAATTACCTATAATATTGATGAGACTATAGACGAGGCATTTAAGGTAGGACATAATGAAGATTTTTTTATGCAATATAAAATTGCTAAAAATGGTATGGCGGAAAGTCAGAAGTTTGAATTAGTTGAAAGTATTGATGAAGCTAAACTAAATGAACAATTAGAATCTTGTTCTAAAGTATTTTATGTAGAACCAGTTAATGCAACACTTAAACGTGTGAATAGGCAATTTGTTACGACTAAAGAAATCAATGGTATCTCCTTAGATAAAGAAGCTACTAAACAAAAACTTTTACAAGAGTTGAATGATACTACAGATATAAATAAGAGCATTCTTACAGTGGAGGTTGTTATTAAACCTATACCGGCTGAATGTACAGAAGCCTCTTTAACAGATGTGCAGACATTAATTTCAAGTTTCTCAACTTCTTACAATAATTCAGATTTAAATCGTAATGAGAATTTGAAAGTAGCAGCAGATAAGATTACATGCATGCTTTTACCAGATGAAATTTTTTATCTTTCTAATCACCTAGAGCCTTTTACAACAGAAGAAGGTTATAGAAACGCAGGAACTATTGTTAATGGTAAAATAGAGAATAGTTTAGGTGGCGGTATTTGTCAAGTTGCTTCAACTTTATATAATGCAGTACTTTTAACAGATTTAGAAGTTGTTTATAGACAAAATCACTCTTTAGCTGTTTCTTATGTGCCATTAGGTCGTGATGCTACATATAATACAGGAACGATTGACTTTAAATTTAAAAATAATTCAGGTCATCCAATGTTTATAGAAGGATATTGTGAAAATAATGAAGTGATTGTTAATATTTATGGTCATAAAGATTTTAAACCAGACTATAAAGTGAAGTTCGAATCTGTTGTAACGGAAAATATTCCTGCTCCAGAAACAAAGTATGAAGATGATCCAACATTAAATGAAGGAAAAGAAGTTGTAGAAGTAAGAGCACTTGATGGTAAACGTGTAAGTCTTTATAAACTTTATTATCAAGGCGATAAGTTAAAAGACAAAGTACTTGTTAACACAAGTTACTATCGTCCACGTGCTGCAGTTATTAAAAGAGGTACTAAAAAACAAGAAATTGTAACTAATTCTCCAGCCCCTACGACTGTGCCAAGTGATGCACCAAGTGAACCTTCTACCACGCCTAGTCAGGAAAATGTAGGTAGTAATGAACAAACACCAAGTGTAATACCAGAGGAACAAACACCAGTTGTACAAGAGACACCATCAACTAGTTCAGATGACGGTTTTACAATTGTACAACAATAGATATAAAAAAGACACAATCAAAATTGATTGTGTCTTTTTTATATCTATTTTGCATCACTTATCCTATTAATCATTTTAAGATTGAGGAATAACAAAACTTTCTTCATCATCAATACTTGGTGGCGCATTTTGATCAACTGGAGGTAAAGTTGGTTCTGGCGATGGTGATGGTACAGTAGATTCTGGTACCTCTGGTTCTATAACTTCAGGTGTAGTAGGCGGTATAATTGGAGCATTTTGTGAAGCATCTCCACCACCTATTAAATCTGAATTATTATTTCCACTATCACCCATATTTTCAGAAGCACCTGGTTCTAATGGTACTTCAGGTGATTCTTCAGGTAATACCTCCGGTGCTATGTGTAAATCACATATTTCAGTTACATTACCTTCAGCCCCTTTAATACGTGCTTCTGTAATGGTTTCTGGACAATGTTCAGTAGCAATTTTACCTGACTCCACACAAATTTTAACTTCTTCATGAACATCACAGTAGTCTGTTGGCATATCTCCATCGTTAAAGACTTCTGTTTTAACACAACCATCTGGATCGCTTTCACAAAGCGCGGTTGCCAATTTACCTGACTTAGTACAAATACGAACTTCTTTATAAGTACTTGTTACAGTGTCAGTAGCAACTTTAGGGAATGATTTATATTCAAGACCTTCATGAATATCATTCATAATTTTACCCCAAATTTTCATATGATAGCTATTACCGCCATTAGCTGAACTAATCGTAGCAGGTTGTGCATATCCCGTCCAAATTGTAGCAGCATAATATGGTGTATAACCTGCAAATACTAAATCAATACTATTTGTAGTTGTTCCTGTTTTGCCGGCAATAGGCATATTAGGGAAGTATTTTCTAACGGTTCCACCAGTATGTTTACTTGGACCATCTACAACTTCTACCATCATATCTGTTAATAATCGAGCAGTAGAGGTTTGAATCACTTGATGTGAATTATTTGCAACATTTTCACCTGTATTATCAATAATTACTTTTCCAGTATCTTTTTTTATAACTGTTGTATAGAAGACTGGTTTTACATAGGTTCCATCATTAGCGATTGCTCCATAAGCTGCATTAAGCTCAAGAGGTGTTACACCATTTGTAAGCCCACCAAGTGCAAGTGGTAAGTTTTTATCACTTTCAACTAAAGTTGTAAATCCAAAACGTTTTAAATAATTAAATGCTGTATCAATTGTAACTTGCTCTAAAGTTTTAACAGCAATAACATTCATGGAGTTGGCAATAGCTTGGCGAATAGAGTATTCTTGACCATCATAATTATTATCCCAATTCTTTGGTGACCAAAGTGAACCATCCCATTGTGGATAAGAAACGGCTTCATTTCTAATTTTAGTACCTGGAGACATAAGACCTGTATCAATAGCAGGTGCATAAGCTGCGAGGATTTTAAAAGTAGAACCTGGTTGACGTGTTGCTTGAGTTGCATAGTTAAATCCTAAGTTTGTTTTATCTCCACGACCACCTGAAAGGGCTTTAATTTGTCCGTTTTTATAATCCATTAAGACAAAAGAAGCTTGTGGTTGAGGTTGTTTAATCACATTTTCAATGATTTTATCTTCTGAAGTGAGACCCCATTCCTCTTTCTTCTGAGCAATATAAGCATCAATTTCATCATTACTATCTAAAACAACTTGTGGTGCACTATGTTCAAATTTTGTGCCATCTGCCTTAGTGCCGTAAACACTATAATCTACTTGAACTCTATAAAGATTAGAAGGGTAGAGCGAGTCATCATTAATATACTTATCTGCAATATCTTGCATTTGGGAATTAACAGTAGAGTTAATAATTAATCCGCCACCATAAATTTCTTTTTTAGCTTGAGCTTCAGTATAACCAAGTTCTTGTAAATCAGAAACAAGTTGATTAAATAAAGCATCTACAAAGTAACTTCTAGTAGATTTACTTTTGTATTCCTCATGGACTTGTTTAATATTTACATATGGATTTTCTTTTAAAGCCTGTGCATGTTCCTCTGGTGTAATATACCCTTGTTCTTCCATTTTTTGCAGAATAACTTTAGCCTTATCCCAGTTATTTTCAGGATTTGTAATTGGATCATACTTATTAGGCCATTGTGTAATACCTGCAATAACAACGCATTCTGTTAAACTTAAATCACTTACGTCTTTACCAAAATAACGCTTAGAAGCTGCTTGTACGCCTGATACCCCTTGGCTTAGCCCAATTGTATTAAGGTAGTACTCTAAAATTGTATCTTTATCATAAATCTTTTCAAATTGAATCGCTAAGTATTGTTCTAGGATTTTACGAGAAATTTTCTTTTGGTTATCAAGAACATTATTCTTTACAAGCTGTTGTGTAATGGTACTTGCCCCTTCAGTAAATTTCCCTGTCTTTAGATTAGTAGCCATTGCTCTAAAAATCCCTTTAATGTCAATTCCATTATGGTCATAAAAACGTTCATCTTCAGTTGCTATAACTGCATGTTGTAAGTCTAATGGAATATCACTTAGTTTTGCATACTCCCTATTATCCGATGGGGCAAAAGTAGCAATTTCTTTCCCATTATCATCGTAAACAAAAGAAGTGTAATTACCTTGTGGTTTTAAATCAATGGTGGTTACATCAGGTGCACTTTTAATGATGCCAATAAAGACACCTAACCCAGCACCTACTGTAGCAAACATCCCAATGATTATCGTCATAATAATAATACGAAAAGCTGTTACTTTACCTTTTTTCTTAGTTTGCTTTCCATTACCTTTTTTCTTTTTCTCTGTTTTATTGCGAGAATCAGTTGAGTAATTCATCTTTTTCCTCCTCCTCAAGGATGTATTATATCAAATATTGAGGGTATAAGCAAAATAATCCCAAATACCTCTTTATTATATAACAGATTATCTATCAAATATATAACAATTAGATTACGATTTTGTAAGTGTGTCAAAATAATGAGATATTTATATTTACAATTTTAGTATTACCATAATATTCATGTTTTTATCCAGTGGAATAGTTTTTTTATTTTAGTGGATAATATTAAGTAAGATATGCTATAACTATATAAGTAAAAGAAAAAATAAAGGTCGGTGAATAGATTGATTATAACTCTAACCCCTTTTCCATCCATTGAATACATATATCATGTGGAAGAGTTTGAACCCCGAAAAGTGCTTACTTCAAATCATGTTTCTCTTAATATTCTTTCCAAGGGTATTTATAGTGCTCAAATCATGAAAGTCTTACAAGAGGAGCCGATACTCATTAGTAGTTTAGGTGGTTTTACTGGGAAAAGTGTTAAGCATTATTTAGATAAGTCTAAAGTCAAATCAGATATAAACTGGACTGAACATGAAACACCACATCAAGTAAAGATTTTGCTTCAAAATACTATAAATGACTACACAATCACAACTAAACAATCTATTATGCTAGAGCGAGAGTTTATAAAGCTTAATCATAAACTTAATACACATATCAAGAAAGTTTCCACCTTGGTGTTATCTGGCAACATTCCACAAGAGCAGGATGCAAAGATTTTTAGCCAGTGGATAAAACTTGGAAAATCTCACAATGTCAAAACTATTGTTTCAACAGGTCAAAAAGAAGTATGGTCTTATCTTATAGTAGAAAAGCCCTATGCTATTTTATTAACAGAAAAGCAATTAGAAACTTTAGGATTTGAGACTATTAATATAGAAGAAATGGCTACTAGGCTAAAGGAATATCTTGGAGGTGGACTTCACTATATAGGTATTTACTTAAAAAATAGAGGCGCACTGGTTTTATCCAAAAATAAATATTGTCATGTCCAATCTTCATGTCAACTTATGAATCAAGGCAATACGGCAACAAGTGGTGCATTTCTAGGTGCAATGGCAGTGAGTATCAATCGAAAATATGAACAGGAAAAAATGGCAAAACTTTGCCTAGCTGCCGCTCTATCTGCTGATGATAATGTGGTGCATCATATTTGTAATAAGAAAGATATAGACTATCGTTATAAAAAGACAAAAGTGAGACAACTTGAGTTATAATCATTTATTTCATTTAAGAAAGGATTCCTATGATAGAACACAAAGAAGTTATCGAAAGATTTATATTAGTAGCAGCTCAAAAAAAACAGCTGGATGAAAAAGATGCTTGGGAAAGCTTAGCAGAACTTGATGAACTCGTAAAAACAGCTGGTGGAGAAGTCGTTATGCATATGCTTCAACGCGTAGACCGCATCAATGCAGGATTATATATTGGGACTGGTAAAGTAGAAGAGATTAGACAGCTTATTGCTGTACATGATGCAACAGGTGTGGTTTTTGATGATGAACTTTCTCCTGTACAAATGCGTAATTTAGCAAAAGCTCTGCAAGTTAAAGTGATGGACCGTACCATGATTATCTTAGATATATTTGCTTCTAGAGCACGTTCTAAAGAAGGTAAATTACAAGTTGAAATGGCACAGCTTAAATATCAGTCTTCACGTCTTGTAGGTTTTGGTACGATGCTTTCACGTCAAGCAGGTGGTATTGGTAGTCGTGGTCCTGGAGAGAAAAAGTTAGAACTAGATAAAAGACATCTTCGTACACGCATGGAAATCTTAGAAAAAGAACTTGCAGAAGTTGAAAAACATCGTCAACTCATTCGCGACCGTCGTCAAAAAAATACAACACCTGTTATTGCCATTGTAGGCTATACAAATGCCGGAAAGTCAACTTTATTAAATCAATTAAGTGGTAGTGATGTTTATGTACAAAATCAACTTTTTGCTACATTAGACCCAACCACAAGATCTGTAGAACTTCCAAGTGGTTCTGAAGTACTTTTAACAGATACAGTTGGATTTATTCGTAAATTACCACACCATTTAATTAAAGCTTTTTATTCTACATTAGAAGAAGCAAAATATGCAGATATTATTCTTCATGTAATGGATATTAGTTCACCACATATTTTAACACATCAACAAATTGTCTATGAAACACTAGAACACTTAAAAATTTCAGGTGTACCTATTATTGCAGTATACAATAAAATAGACCAATTTGATGGCATTTATCCAAAAGATGATAAAGCAGACTACGAAGTAGCTCTTTCAGCAAAATCAGGAGAAGGATGTGAAGAACTCCTTCACACAATTGAACAAATTCTTTATGCAAGTATGAAACCTTTTGAAATTGAAGTGCCATATTCAGAAGGACATATTGTCAGATACTGTCATGAATATGGTGAACGTTTAGAAGAAGAGTATACTAATACCGGGACTTATCTTAAAGGATTTATGCCACAAGATAAATTTTATAAGATTGAACCGTGGATTTTGTCATAAAACAAGAATAAAAGTGCAAAAAGTGAAATAGAATTAAAATTTCATCGCAATATCTGATGTTTTTTTATCACATTAGAAAAAAAAATTAAAATATTTCCGAATAAATTCCAAATACTGTAAATGATATGTAGAAATAAGTGTTTTCCTCTCAAAAATACCCGATATTTTCCTTTAGGTAATTAGGATGATTTCATGTATAATAAATTCAGACAAAGAGAACAATACTATTTTCTGGAGGAAGACTATGGAAATCAAAAAGAAATATATTGGAACATATGAAGGGATACATGGAGAAATCGAATATTATATGCTGCAAAAAGGGGATTATTACGGCGTCGAAATTTTAGAAGGAAAAAAACCAAATCTAGAAAGTACAATAGAGTGGTTTTCAGAAGATCCGGTTCATGCACTAACATTTGTACAACTTCTTTATAAACATGGTGCTTCATCCGTTCATTTAAGTGAACTTATTGATAATGATATAAAGTAGAATAAAAGCAACTACTAAGATTAAAACATCCTTGATTGAGGAATTCATTTAATTCAAGTAGTTGTTTTTATTTGCCTATTAATACGAGCTGTGTTAGGATAAAGCTAATATTAAAAGGTTAGGTGATAAGATGCTTGAACAATATAGAACAATTAAGGATAGTGGAGAAGCACTCATTGTAGAGAAAAAATCAAAATTTATTGCCACTGTTTATAAAGTAGAAACACCAGAAGAAGCAGAGGCCTATATGGTGCAACTTAGAAAAAAATATTATGATGCAACACATAATTGCTTTGCCTATCAAATAGGTGAAAAAAATGAATTTCAAAAAGCAAGTGATGATGGTGAACCACAAGGTACAGCAGGAAAACCTATTTTAGATGTATTAAAAGGTGAAGAAATTAAAAATACACTGATTTGTGTAACACGTTATTTTGGTGGGACACTATTAGGAACAGGTGGTCTTGTACGTGCTTATGGAAAAGCTGCCAAGGAAGGTTTATTAGCAGCAGGAATTGTAGAAAAAAGACGTATTAAGTTATATCATTTACAAATGCCTTACACACTCGTTGGCAAAGTACAATACCTTTTAGGGGAAAAAAGCTATGTGATTCGTGATAGCATTTACTTAGAAGATGTGACTTTTGTAGTGGAAGTTTTAGTATCTGAAGGTGAAACCTTTACAAAGTGGATTCAAGAACAAACCAATGCTGGGGTAACCATTACACCTGGAGAAGATGATTTTATAGAGGTGCCTGTAGAGCTTTAAAGATATATTGCTAAATAGGCAGATAATATGCTAAAATAAAGACAATGTGCTTTGTTTATAATAAAAAGCCAATAAGGAGGATACCGAAAAATGTCTGGACATTCAAAATTTGCAAATATTAAACATAAAAAAGCTAAAAATGATGCTGCAAAAGGAAAAATCTTTACTAAAATTGGTCGTGAAATTGCCGTTGCAGTAAAAGCTGGTGGAGCAGATCCATCTTTAAATAGAAAACTTGCAGACGTTATTGCGAAAGCAAAATCAAATAACATGCCAAATGATACAATTACACGTAGTATTAAACGTGCAGCTGGTGATGGAGATAGCGTACATTACGAATACATCACTTATGAAGGATACGGCCCAAGCGGTGTAGCTGTTATCGTTGAAACACTTACAGATAACAAAAACCGTACTGCTGCTAACGTACGTGCTGCCTTTACTAAAGGAAATGGTAACATGGGTACAACAGGTTGTGTATCTTTCATGTTCGATGAAAAAGGTCAAATTATTATTGAAAAAGATGCTGTAGAAATGGAAGAAGATGAACTTATGATGATGGCTATCGAAGCTGGTGCAGATGACTTCGAAGCTGAAGAAGAAGGTTACACAATCTATACTTCTCCAGATGCTTTCTCAGAAGTACATGCAGCACTTGAAGCAGCAGGCATCGAAATGGCAGAAGCAGAAGTAACAATGGTACCACAAACATGGACAACATTAACATCAGAAACAGATATTAAAGCAATGAATAAAATGCTTGACCTTCTTGAAGATGACGATGATGTTCAAAACATTTACCATAACTGGGATGAAGAGTAAACCTTTGATACTCAAGGGATTGGTAAATTTAATATAGTAAAAATAGCGTCAGTGATGGCGTACAAGGGACTTCTAATGATGATGTACAAATGTGCTAAGTATATCATCATTAGAGGTTTTTTTGTGTCTAAAGGACTATTGTTAGAAAATTTACTTAATGAATATTTATTAGAAATACAGTTAAAAAGTTATTCGGATCGAACAATTAAATCGGTAAGGAATAATAATTCATTATTCTTTTCATTTCTTAAATCAGAGTTTAATATTACTACCCTAGAAAAGTTATCTCACATTCATATAAAAGCGTATATTAAACATAAGCAGAGGTTAGGGTTAAAGGCAACTTCTGTTGCTATAATAGCATATTTTTAAGGAAATCTCATTTTGGTTTGTGCTAATTACATACTAACATCATTTTGATATATAATTTAATTAAAGATTATTTATACGAGAGGAATGGGGTGTATGAGCTTATTAGAATTTATTGCTAGTGATGAACCATTAAAGAATGTTGAAAATCCCTACATTAAATGCATGTCAATTAATGAAGCTATTAAGAATGGTTATAAAGTAAGAGAAGAATTACTTGAAAATCCTAAAGTGGATAAAGATGATGAAAAAATGCTTATGTTTTGTGATTCCATGGAACATTTTGAAGAACTAGAGATTATTAAACAGGAAACATCTCGTTACACTGAGCATTACACGAAGAAAAAATACTGTTCAGAAATAACTTGGAGATATACAGATAAGAGAGCCAAGCAACTTTTAGAATATATTCATAATCACTTAAAGGGTTCTAATGAGATTGAGTTATGGCGTATATGGATGGATGATAATTCAACGCCGACAATATATAAAGTAGTAGAAGAGGAATTAAGGCTCAAGCATATAAAAAAGATTTTTAAACAAGATGGGTTTAATATTCCGGAATGTGTAATAATCACCAAGGGAAAATAAGTATTAATGAGTGAATTAATTTGAGGATTAATAGTATGTTGGAAAGTTTGATTGGTAGGTATAGTGTGAATTTAATATAATTGTAAAATGTTATTCATATCTATTATGTTATACTTTAATTTCAATAAAGCATTACAGGAGGCCTAATACTTTATGGGATATAAAAGAAAAGATAGTAATAATAGAGTATGGGGACATATTATTGGTGGAATTAGTCTTTGTATAGGGGGAGCGATATTGGCATATTATAAATTGCCAAGAGTACCATTGAAAGAATATACAAAAATATGTCTATACTTAGCAGTTATGGATGATGAGATTTGTAGAAATGAATTGGATGGAAACTATATTGAAAATGAGAAAATAGTATTTCCATCAAAAAGAGATTCTTTACAGTATAAGTATCATTTATTTCTTGAAACGTATAAGAGATTTTCTTTACAAGAGTTAGAAGAAGAAATTAGTAAATTTGAGAAGAAACTGGAGGAATCTAGACAATATATATATGAGGAAAATGTAGAGTTACAAGTTGAATTACAAAAGAATAATGGATGAAGGAGTATAATGAAATATATTTTGATAGTGGAAAACTAAATAAACGAATAACATTTATATCCTATTCAGAAACAGAAAATGAAATAGGACAACTTATACAACAGCCTGTACCAATCAAAACGGTATGGGCTTTTTTAGAACCGATTAGAGGGCATCAGCAAACAGAGGCTCAAAGGTTAAGTAATGAAACAACCTATAAAATATTAACTCGATATCATAAAGGCATTAATCAAGAAATGTTCATCAATTATGAAGGCAAAAAGCTTTATATCCATCAAGTTTTAGATATTGAAGAAAGACACTTTGCACTAGAAATTACAGCAACGTGGAAAAGTAACAATGGTTATTAAGGGAGCGTTCCCTAATGTACCTATATACGGAGATGAATACAATACAAAAGATAAAGTATTCTTAGCATCTAATATTAAGATTTTAGATGCCATTGAAGATATTACTTTAGATATATGTGTATAGTGATATAATAATATTTAGAAAATGAAAGGGGAGTGATAAACAAATGAGTAACATATTTGTGAAGACAAAGGGTGTAGACAGTTGGAAAGAATTTTTAGCTAATACAGAAATACAATGGCAACCAGGATATTCAGCTAAATCCTTAGCTAATGCTTGGGAGAGCAACGAAGGATTTCCTAAAGAGATTCAAGAAGCA
>JAFOHG010000040.1 GCA_017421915.1 Cellulosilyticum sp.
AGATATGGCAGCAGAACAAAAGGCAAGAACAACTTATGATAATTTATTAAGGCTTATTAAAGATCCAGAGGTTTGTGACCCACTTAGATTCTTACGTGAAAGAGAGCTTGTACATTATCAACGTTTTGGAGAAGGACTTCGAATGATTCAAGAAGAACTTGATTCTAAGAATTTTTATGCTTTTAATCCAGAATTTGATATTAAGAAATGTAAATAGTAATTTATAAATATTTTCATTAAAATGATTATAAGAAGAAAAAAAGAAGTTTTCTTTGTTAAAAAGAAAACTTCTTTTTTTAGTTTTTGAAATAGTTATTTAGTTAAAAATAATAAAATTAAATTTTAAATATAATGAAAATTGTTTATTTTTATAATATAATAATTAGTGTAGATATTATTTTGTGATAGGTATTTTGGCAATGGATAGGAGAATGCTAAAGTAAATCGCCTTGAATAAGAGAGAGAGGGGAATGCAAATGAACAAGAAAAGGACAAGAAGTAATAGAGGTTTAACTCATCAGGTTATGGAGGTAGCTTTTGGGCTTGTTTTACTGACAGCAGCTTGTTTAGGGACATTAGGATTAAATTTTCTAGCTCAATCTATGTATGAAACAATTACCACTTATGAAAAGACAATGGATAGTGGTTATAATATGGAGATTAAGTCTCAAGTACAATCTGCAATAGCAGTGATTGAGGGATTTTATAATCAGTTTGAAAAAGGTGAATTAAAAGAAGAGGTTGCTAAAAACTTAGCTAAAGAAGCAGTGCGTAGTATGCGTTATAGAGATGATGACTCAGGATATATGTGGATTGATGATACAGACTATACGCTAGTAATGCATCCTATTTTACCAGAACAAGAAAAGAGTAATCGTTATGAGTTAACTGACCAAAATGGGATAAAGATTATTCAAGTCATTATGGATGCAGCAAAGACAGGTGGTGGATATAATTCGTTTTATTTTACAAAGGCAGATGGTGTAACAGTTGCACCTAAAGTGGCCTACTCAGAAATGTTTGAGCCATGGCAATGGGTCATTACGACAGGAAACTATGTAGATGATATGCAAAAAGAGGTTATAACAGCAAAGGTTCAAATAGAGAAACGTTTTAAAATAATGTTAGTTGTTTTTGGAATGGCTATTGTCATTATTACTATCTTAGCATTAGTTATTTCAATGTTCTTTGGAAAAAGGCTTGCAAAAGGGCTTCAAAAACTTGAAAAAGATTTACAAAGTGCAGGAAGAGGAGATTTTACTTTTAAAGTCAAAGGTAAAATTTTGCAGCGTAAAGATGAAATAGGTGCAATGGCATGTTCATTAGTAAAGGTTCAAGATTCGCTAGCAAGAATGATTGGCAACGTAAGTGATGCAAGTGTTCAGCTTTATGAAAGTAGTGAACTTTTTAGTGAAAAGTTTGAGAATATTACAAAGGGTATTCAAAGTATTAATGGTGCTATAGAGGAATTAGTGCAAGGAACGACGCAGCAGTCAGCTGAAATGGATATTGTACATACTAAAGTAAAAGAGCTAGAAGAGGTTATTTATATAGAACAAGAAGAAAGCCAAAAACTACAAAAGGTAGTAGGGACTATGCTACAATACTCTCATAATGCAGCAGAAAGTATTGAGGCATTAGATCAGATTACAGAAGCAACTATAAATGCAATAGAAGTCGTATCAGAACAATCACAGAAAACAAGTGACTCGGCAGAATATATTAATAAGGTTGTTGAAATGATTAAAGGACTAGCAAAGCAAACGAATTTATTATCTCTAAATGCAAGTATTGAGGCAGCACGAGCAGGAGAATCAGGAAAAGGTTTTTCAGTTGTGGCAAGTCAAATACGTGATTTAGCAGAAGAATCAGCAAAAAATGCAGAAGAGATAGAAGGTATTGTGAGATGTTTGATTGACAATGCCGAAAATTCTACTGATAAGATGGGGCAAGTGACTTATAATGTAAATATTCAGAAAGCAAAATTAAGAGAAAGTAAGAATGACTTTTCACAATTATATACAGAGATTAAAAGTGTTGGAGAGGTAGCAGAAGAAATTAGTAATCAAACAGATGTATTAGAAGACTTAAAAGGCATAGTATCTAAAACAGTGGATCGATTATTAAGTACAGTAGAAGAGAGTATAGCAGCCACCCAGGAAACTAATGCAAGTATGCAGGTATTAACAGATTCAGTGAATAAATGTATGAAGGATACAAAGAATCTACTTACTTTAAGTCAAAGACAAAATGAGGAAGCTAAGAAATTTAAGTTATAACTTAAGTGGCTTTTTCTAGGCTATCTGGTTATACTTATAGTTAGAACATTTACATTTCCTTTTAGTATGTGTTATAATTTAAAACAGTTTTACGTCTCTTGACGATGAAAAATGTAAATACATTGAAAATAAAGGATGATAGCATTTATGATTACAGTTAATAATATGAGTCTCCAATTTGGTGGACGTACATTATTTAAAGATGTTAACCTTAAATTTACTCCAGGAAACTGTTATGGGGTAATTGGTGCAAATGGTGCTGGAAAATCAACTTTTCTTAAAATTTTATCTGGTGAATTAGATAGTACAACAGGTGAAGTTGCTATTCCAAAAAATATTCGTATGTCTGTTTTAAAACAAGATCACTATCAATATGATGATTGTCCAGTTCTTGAAACAGTTATTCGTGGGAATGCACGTTTATTTGAAATTATGCAAGAAAAAGATGCACTTTATGCTAAAGAAGATTTCTCAGATGCAGATGGTGAAAGAGCAGCAGAACTTGAAGGTGAATTTGCTGAAATGAACGGTTGGGAAGCAGATTCAGAGGCAGCACAGCTTCTTCAAGGTTTAGGTATTGGGACAGAACTTCACTATGCACTTATGAGAGACCTTCAAGGTGGAGAAAAGGTTAAAGTTCTTCTTGCACAAGCTTTATTTGGGCAACCAGGAATCTTACTTCTTGATGAGCCGACTAACCACTTAGATATCGATTCTATTGAATGGTTAGAAGATTTCTTATTAGATTTCCCAGGTACAGTAATCGTAGTATCCCATGACCGTCACTTCTTAAATACAGTATGTACACATACAGTAGATATTGACTTTGGTCAAATCAAAATGTATGTAGGTAACTACGACTTCTGGTATGAATCAAGCCAAATGATGCAAGCGTTAATGAAAGCACAAAACAAAAAACGTGAAGATCAAGTGAAAGAACTTCAAAGCTTCATTCAACGTTTCTCAGCTAATAAATCTAAAGCAAAACAAGCAACTTCTCGTCGTAAATTATTAGATAAATTAACACTTGAGGAAATGCCAATTTCATCAAGAAAATATCCATTTGTAAGATTTACACCAGAACGTGAAGTAGGTAATGAAATCTTAACAGTTGAAGGTATTAGCAAAACTATAGATGGTGTTAAAGTATTAAATAACGTAAGTTTCCGTGTAAACAAAGATGATAAAATTTGTTTCATTGGCGAAAATGAAATTGCTCAAACTACATTATTTAAAATTTTAGCAGGTGAATTAGAGCCAGATGAAGGTACATTTAAATGGGGTGTAACAACATCTCAATCTTACTTCCCTAAAGATAACACAGAGTTCTTCGAAAACTGTGACTTAAATCTGATTGATTGGCTTCGTCAATTCTCTGAAGATCAAACAGAAAGCTACTTAAGAGGATTCTTAGGCCGTATGTTATTTGCAGGAGAAGATTCATTAAAACCAGCTAAAGTATTATCAGGGGGAGAAAAAGTAAGATGTATGCTTTCTCGTATGATGCTTGCAGGTTCTAATGTTATTATGTTAGATCAGCCAACAAACCACTTAGACCTTGAGTCTATTACAGCGGTAAATGATGGTTTAATTGATTTTAAAGGAAATGTTCTCTTTACATCTCATGACCACCAATTTATTCAAACAGTTGCTAACCGTATCATTGAAATTACAGAAGATGGTTTAATTGATCGTCTTGGAACTTATGATGAATTCTTAGCATTTAAAAAGAATAATAAATAATTTTGAGAGTATTATACAAACAAGTATATAAAAAGGAGCTGCAATGGACAGCTCCCTTTTTATATATCATTTAAGGTATAGATTTAACAAATAAGAATCACTCAAGTTTGTCATTGGTTTTTCTATATAAAGAATATAGTAAAGGATAATATAAATAAAAAAGTGCCTAATAGATTTATAGTCTATAAGGCACTTTTTTAGTAGATAATCAATGCTTAAGATTATCTAATGGGTAAGACAATCATTACATCTTTTAGATGGGTTAAGATGTAATGAAGGGCTGATGGGTGATACAATTTCTTAAAAATGATGGAAGTATGACGGGCATCTTACTTAAAGGTGCCAGAACATCTAACACTAGATGTAATAATAGTATGTGTAAAAGGCATTTTTTTATACATTCAGCATATAAAAAGATTATAGTTAAATGAATTTAACAAAATAGATAGGATAAAATAGTTTTAAAGGTATTTGTATGGGTATCATAAAACATAAAGGGGTAGAGTATGAAATATCAAAAAATAGCTATCTATAGCATTAGGATAATCTTTGGCATTTGGAGCATTTTAGAACTTATTCAGCTAGAGTGGGTCAATGTGGCTGTTCTTCTAGCAGGTCTTATATTGAGCTTTGTACCGGAGTGTTATACTAAATGTACTAAGATTCATATTCCAGTAGGCGCTTCTTTATTCTTAAGTGTATTTTTATTTGGGTCACAGTTTTTGGGTTCTTATTTAGGGGCATATACTTATCTTAGTTGGTGGGATATCATGCTTCATTTGGTATCAGGTATTATGGTGGGATATTCAGGTTTAGTATTACTTGTAACATTTGATAAAAGTCAAATTCTGTTTGAACGCAAAAAATATTTTTTAATAGCATTTATTATCTTTACAACAGCTGTAACTGGAGCCGTTTTTTGGGAGATTATTGAATTTACAGGAGATACTTTTTTTGGAACGAATGCACAGCTTGGGAGCTTACGAGATACCATGGAGGATTTAATTTGTGGTACAATAGTAGGAGGAGGCTTTGCTTTTTATATTTGGTTAGATTTATATTATCAAAAGTATAAATCTTGCGTAAATAGTCTACTAAGTATTAATAAGTATAGAGCAAAGTAAAAAAATAGTGTAGGCAGACAGGTGCCAATGAGGAAGAGGAAATAGTTATGATATTGTTATCACTAAGTGAAATAAAAAAGGTATATGGAGAAAAAGTAATTTTTGATAGTCTTTCTTTAACAGTAGATAGTTCTCAAAAAATTGGGATGATAGGGATTAATGGAACAGGGAAAAGTAGTTTACTTAAAATTATGGCAGGATTAGAAGTACCAGACCAAGGAGAAGTCATTACTTCAAATGAGCTTGTCATAGAATACTTACCCCAAAATCCTGATTTTGATGAAACATCTACTGTTTTAGAACAAATTTTTAAGGGTAATTCACCCTTTATGAAAGTATTACGTGAATATGAGCAAGTTATGGTAGACTTAGAAGTAAGTCCAGAAGATGAGGGGTTACAAAGTAAGCTTTTAACGTTAAGTGAACAAATGGATCGACAAGGTGCTTGGCAGTTAGAAAGTGAAGCAAAGGCCATATTAACAAAGCTAGGCATAACAAACTTTAATCAAAAAGTAGGTGAGCTTTCAGGGGGACAACGTAAGAAGATTGCTTTAGCAGGTGCACTTATTAGACCTTGCAATTTGTTAATTTTAGATGAACCAACGAATCATTTAGATAATGAAACAATTGATTATTTAGAAGAACTTCTTAAAAATAAAAAATGTGGGCTTGTTATGGTAACACATGATCGTTATTTCCTAGAGCGTGTAGCAAACCAAATTGTAGAATTAGACCAAGGTAAGGTTTATGAATACCCAGGAAATTACGAGGCTTATTTAGAGCAAAAAGCGCTTAGAGAAAGTATTGAAGAGCGTATGCGTGAGAAAAAACAAAGCTTATATAAGCAGGAATTAGAATGGATGCGTAAAGGTGTGGAGGCACGTCGTACCAAACAAAAGGCAAGAAAAGAACGTTTTTATGAATTAGAAGAAAGCTTAGATAACCAACAAAAGCAAAGCTTAGAATTAAACTTAGGAACAAGTCGATTAGGAAAAAAAATCATTGTATTAGATGAAGTGAGTAAATCTTTCGGTAATCAATGTGTGGTAAAAGATTTTACTTATACGGTTTTGAGAGATGATCGTATTGGGATCATGGGGAATAATGGTATGGGTAAATCTACCCTATTAAATATGATTACAGGAAAAATAGCACCAGATTCAGGTAAAATTGAAATTGGTGATACAGTTAAGATTGGTTACTACACTCAAGAAAACCGTGAAATGGACTTAAAAATGCGTGTAATTGACTATGTCAAAGAACATGGTGAATTTATCAAAACAGCAGATGGAAGTTTAATTTCTGCAAGTAAAATGTTAGAACGCTTTTTATTCCCACCCATTCTTCAATATACACCAATTGAAAAACTTTCAGGAGGAGAACGTCGTAGACTTTATTTATTAGGCGTTCTCATGGAAGATATTAATGTCCTCTTTTTAGATGAGCCGACTAATGATTTAGATATTTATACATTACAAGTGTTAGAAAGTTTTATTGATGAGTTTAATGGACCAGTTATTACGGTATCTCATGACCGCTACTTTTTAGATAGAGTAGTAGATAAACTTTTTGTTTATAAAGGGAATGGTGAGATTCAAAGTATCCCAGGAAATTACTCAGATTATTTAGAACGCATGGCCAAGGAAAAAGTTACAACTGAACCTATTAAAAAGGTAAAAGAGGTAGCTACGCCAAGAAAGACAACAGAGCCAAAACTTAAATTTACTTATAAAGAGCAAAAAGAATATGAACAAATCGATTCTGTGATTGAAACTCTAGAAAATGAAATTGCAAACTTAGAGCAAGAAATGGTGCAAAGTGCCACAAATTTTGTGCGTCTTCAGGAGCTTACAACAGCTAAGGAACAAAAAGAGGAAGAACTCATGTTTCAAATGGAAAGATGGGAATACTTAAATGAACTAGCTGAGCGCATTGCTAATCAATAAAGAAAAAACAATAGTTAATGAAATAAAACTTATAAATAGACTATATTTTTATTAGGGAAATGTGTATAATAAAAACAGCATATGTAGATTAATGAAGGAGGAAGTAGTAATGGAAGAAAATCTTACAATGGCCGATTTAATGGCAGAAGTAGATAAATCAATGACACGTATATATAGAGGACAAGTTTTACCAGCAACAGTAGCTTTAGTAAATGAACAAGGGGTTATTGTTAACATTGGTTATCAAGCAGACGGGATTATTCCTTGGAATGAAGTTTCTGTTGATGAAGTGGATCATTCTTCTATTAAAGAGGGAGATACTTTTGAGGTAACTGTTTTAAAAATAGATGACGGTGAAGGCAATGTATTAGTTTCTAAAAAAAGAGCAGAAGAACAAAATGTATTAAATGAAGTTGAAGCATTATTCAATGAAAAGAAAACTTTTACTGTACGTGTAAAAGAAGTAGTTAAAGGTGGAGTTGTTGCACCATTTAAGGGCTTAAGAGCATTTATTCCAGGTTCACAACTTACAAACACATACGTTAATGATTTAAATGCATTTGTAGGTAAAGAAATTGCAGTAGAAATTATTGAATTCGTACCTAAAAATAGAAAACTTGTTTTATCAGGTAAACGTTTAGCAGCTGAGAAAGCTCAATCAGAAAAAGAAGCTAAGATTGCAGCACTTGAAGAAGGACAAAAGCTTCAAGGAACTGTAACAAAATTAATGCCATATGGTGCTTTTGTAAATTTAGGTGGTGTTGAAGGCCTTGTACACAATAATGATTTATCATGGGTACGTATTAAACATCCATCAGATGTTGTTAAAGAAGGCGATAAAGTAGATGTTGTTATTTTATCTGTAGATAAAGAAACAGGTAAAATTGCATTAAGCTTAAAAGATATGACAACAGATCCATGGTTTGTAGATGCTGCATCATTTGAATTAGGTCAAGTAGTCACAGCAGAAGTAACACGTTTTGCAAGCTTTGGTGCTTTTGCAAAGCTTACAGATAATGTAGAAGGTTTAATTCACATTTCTCAAATCTCTGAAAAGAGAATTCATAAGGCAGAGGAAGCTTTAGAAATTGGACAAAAAGTTCAAGTAAAAATCATTGTACTTGATAAAGAAACAAAGAAAGTTGGGCTTTCTATTAAGCAAGTGGAAGAAGAAGTAGATGATTCAATGAAAGCATATATGTCAACAGGTGATGAAGGTGCAACACTTGGTGATGTTATCGGTAATAACTTATAAGTAATTTAAATATTACCCCCACAATGATAGGTGGGGGTTTTTTAGTAGGTAAAAGGTAATTATAAAGATTGATTTGAAAGAAGATTTAATGAAAATGATGGAAAATCTAGCAAAATGGGTTCTTATTTTAGCAAAAGTATGATAGGATGAAAAAAATAGATTGAGAGAAATAGAGGGAAAAATGTGAGAGGAATAAAAGAGTTTTTTACGACTTTATTTAAGAAAAATACAGTAAGACCTATAGAGACAAGTAGTGTACAGGAAATTTTTGATGAGTTAGAAGAACTTGCCATTAAGAAGCAAAGAATTACACATTACATAGAAGAACTTAATATAAAAGAGGAAGCACATAAACAATATGAAAATTTAGATCCTGAAGCAGTTGCACAAATTAATGCACTAGCTCAAAAAGCAAAAAGTATTGAGGAGAAGAAACAAAATTTAAAGGGAAGGCTTATTAGTACCAAT
Organism: Cellulosilyticum sp.; assembly: GCA_017421915.1. GTDB lineage: Bacteria > Bacillota > Clostridia > Lachnospirales > Cellulosilyticaceae > Cellulosilyticum. The sequence goes on from JAFOHG010000040.1 coordinate 8,816, forward strand.
GCAGCATTAGCACGCCTTAGTAAATTTGAAGACGAAATACCTGATTTTATTAAAGAAATGCAAGTAGCTGAAAAGCGTCAAAGAGAAACAGAAAGTCATATCTTTTATTTAAAAGAAGAAAGAGTAGAGCTTGAAGAAGAAAGAGAAGCGCTCATTAATGGCTATAGGTTTTTAAAGGGAATTAGTTTTATTCTTATTGTCTTATTGGGTGTTAGTCTTTTAGTTTCATTTGTTTTATTACAAGTGCTAAGAGAAAAAATATGGTTTGTTTTAAGTGGTATTGTTGTTGGAATGCTTATTTTTATTGTGATTTTAGTGCTAACTAAAGAAAAGTTAGAAAAGGAAATCAAAAATAACGGTATTTTACAACAAAAAGCAGTTAAGTATCTTAATAAGGCAAAAATACGATATTTCCATCAAACACAGTATTTAGAGTTTCAATATCATAAATTTGGGGTAGACAGCGTGGCTAAATTAGAAATGTACTATAATCGTTATTTAAAGAATAAAAATAATGAACGTTTATATTTACAAATGAATGATAGTTTAAATGAAATTGAAGAGGATATCTTAAAGATATTACATAATAAAGATATTTTACTAGAAGATATTGGAGACTTAGCAGATTGGATTTTACAGCCTAAGATGCTTAATGAAATGAAGCGTATTGATGAAGATCGTGAGAAGACAAAAGAACAGTTAGTTGCACTTTCTACTTATGAAGAAGAATTATGGAAGGAGCTTTCTATAATGGCTTTAGACCCAGAAATGAAAGAAGAAATAGACTTCTGCTTAGAACACTATAATGGTGAAAATAAGCTTAGGAAAGTGGGAACAGTCGCATAATAGGGCAGCATATATAATGTGAGTTTTAGAATAAGAACATGCTTGACAAATTTCGATTGTCTGCATACAATGATAAGTAGCTAAATAAGTATGCGATGATAAAGAGGAGTATAGTGTCACTTAAGGGCAGAGAGAGAAGATTAAAAGCTGAAAGTCTTCTTACAAAAAGAACACTAGAAGGTAGCTTTGGAGCACTTTTCTTGAAAAGATTTATGAAGTAAATTGAGTAAATTAAGAGTAGAGAAAAGCGGGTAAGCCCGTTAAAGCTGTTTAAAGTGCTTTATAATGATTTATTATAGAGAATTAAGGTGGTACCGCGAGCTGTTTCGTCCTTAGATTAGGATGAGACAGCTTTTTTGATTTTTTATTTTATATTTAAAATCAAGTAATGGCCTAAAAGTAAAAAAATAAAAGGAGAAAAGAAATGCAGCTAATAGGATTTGTTTTATTATGTATTGGCCTAATGGTTTTCTTTTTTTCAAAGCGTATCGTAAGAGGCAAAACAAAATTAAACCCTGAGGATGAAAAAGAACTACAGCTTTTAACCACTGGAGCAGTTATTGCTGTTAAATTAGCTGGCGGTGTAGTTGCTGTATTAGGACTTGCATTTTTAGCTATGGGTAATGTCATGCGATAATCATTGTAGTAGCAATAGTTTATACTATTTCTAATGCAAAATAAAAAATGAAATGATAAAAGTTATAGTATAGGCTATAGCTTTATTATAAGGAGGAATAAAGGATGAAACAATTAGAAAAAGTTTATGATCCAAGTACAGTTGAAGAACGTCTGTACAACACATGGATGGAAAATGGCTATTTCCATGCAGAAGTTGATAAAAGTAAAAAGCCATTTACAATTGTAATGCCGCCACCAAACATTACGGGGCAATTACACATGGGGCATGCACTTGATAATACGCTTCAAGATATTTTAACACGTTACAAACGTATGCAAGGCTACAATGCACTTTGGATACCAGGTACTGACCATGCAAGTATTTCGACAGAAGTAAAAGTAGTTGAAAAAATTGCAAAAGAAGGGCTTACAAAAGAATCTTTAGGAAGAGAAAAATTCCTTGAACACGTATGGGATTGGAAAGAACAATATGGTGGACGTATTGTAGAACAGCTCAAAAAAATGGGTTCTTCTTGTGACTGGGATAGAGAACGTTTTACAATGGACGAAGGTTGTTCAGAAGCTGTACAAGAAGTTTTCATTCGTCTTTATGAAAAAGGTTATATTTATCGTGGCTCAAAAATCATTAACTGGTGTCCAGTTTGTCAGACATCTATTTCTGATGCAGAAGTAGAACACGAAGAAAAAGAAGGTCACTTCTGGCATCTTCGTTATCCAGTAGTTGGTTCAGATGAGTTTGTACAACTTGCAACAACTCGTCCAGAAACAATGCTTGGAGATACAGCTATTGCTGTTAACCCAGAAGATGAGCGTTATGCACACCTTATTGGTAAAATGGTACGTATTCCACTTGTAGATAGAGAAATTCCAGTTGTAGCAGACAACTATGTAGATAAAGAGTTTGGAACTGGTGTTGTAAAAATTACACCTGCTCATGACCCTAACGACTTTGAAGTTGGTAAACGTCATGACCTTCCAGAAATCTGTGTGATGAATGATGATGGTACAATGAATGACCTTTGTGGTAAATACGCAGGTATGGATCGTTATGAAGCAAGAAAAGCATTAGTTGCTGACCTTGATGAGGCAGGTTTCCTTGTAAAAGTAGAGCCACATACTCACAATGTAGGGACACATGATAGATGTAAAGCAGTTATTGAACCAATGATTAAAGCACAATGGTTTGTAAAAATGGAAGAAATGGCCAAACCTGCAATTGAAGCAGTTAAAAATGGTGAAATGAACTTAGTACCAAAACGCCTTGAAAAAACATACTTCCATTGGTTAGAAAATATTCGTGACTGGTGTATTTCACGTCAACTATGGTGGGGACACAGAATTCCAGCATACTACTGCCAAGATTGTGGTGAAATTGTAATCGCAAGAGAAAAACCATGTACATGTTCAAAATGTGGTAAAGGTAATTTTGTTCAAGATGAAGATGTATTAGATACATGGTTCTCTTCTGCATTATGGCCATTCTCAACACTTGGTTGGCCAAATAAGACAGAAGAGCTTGAACACTTCTATCCAACAAGTGTTCTTGTAACAGGATATGATATTTTATTCTTCTGGGTAATTCGTATGGTATTCTCAGGTATTGAACAAATGGGTGAGATTCCATTCAAGGATGTTTTATTCCATGGATTAGTACGCGCAGCTGATGGACGTAAGATGAGTAAATCTCTCGGAAATGGTGTAGATCCACTTGAAGTCATCGAAAAATACGGTGCCGATGCGTTAAGACTTACACTTGTAACAGGGAATGCACCTGGTAACGATATGCGTTTCTACTACGAAAGAGTAGAGGCAAACCGTAACTTTGGTAATAAATTATGGAATGCAGCACGTTTCATTATGATGAACTATGAAGGAGAAGACATTAACTTAACAGTATCTAATGATAAACTTACGCCAGCAGATAAATGGATTCTTTCTAAGGTTAATACATTAACTAAAGAAGTAACAGATAATATGGATAAATATGATCTTGGAGTTGCTGTTCAGAAATTATATGATTTTGCATGGGAAGAATTCTGTGACTGGTATATTGAAATGGTTAAACCACGCCTTTACAATAAAGAAGATGTAACAAGACCAGCTGCACTTTATACTTTAAGAACAGTTATGATTAATATTCTTAAAATGCTTCATCCATATATGCCATTCATTACAGAAGAAATCTTCCTTGGACTTCAAGACCAAGAAGAAACCATTATGCTTTCACAGTGGCCAACATTTAAAGAAGAGTGGAACTTCAAAGCTGAAGAAGAAGAAATCAGCTTAATTAAAGAAGCAGTACGTAATATCCGTAACTTACGTAGTGAAATGAATGTGCCACCTTCAAGAAAAGCAAAAGTATTTGTTGTAACAGAAGATGAAAAAGTAGCTAACACATTTGAAAATGGTAAAGTATTCTTTGCTGTACTTGGTTATGCTTCAGAAGTAGCTATTCAAAAAGATACAACAGGTATTGAGAGTGATGCAGTATCAGTTGTGATTCCAAATGCAACAGTATACATTCCATTTGCAGAACTTGTAGATATTGAAAAAGAAATTGAACGTTTAAATAAAGAAAAAGCTAAGCTTGAAAGTGAAGTAGACCGTGTAAATAGAAAACTTTCTAATGAAGGATTCGTTGCTAAAGCACCTGCTCATCTTCTTGAAGAAGAAAAAGCTAAAAAAGAAAAATATGAGACAATGTTACAAGGTGTAGTAGAACGTCTTGCAGCACTTAATAAATAGAACAAAAAATAAGGAGGCTCAAAGTCTCCTTATTTTTTTGTGCATTTTATGAATGTGAAATCATTAAGAGAAGCTAGATTAAATAGATGAATAACTCAGATTTATAAGTTGGTTTCTCTATAATGAGTTTAAATGGATTAATAGTATGGAAAGGGTATTTATCAATAAATAATTGTTATTTGTCATATCAATATAGAAATAAGTTGATGATTATTATATATTCTAATATAGGAGTTAGTGTAAGATACACATAGATAAAAAATTAGAATATATTAGGAGAAAGCTATGGAGCAGAGAAAAACATCAAATAGAAAGACAAGTCTGAAAAAGATGTTGTTAATAGGATTCTTAATGACAGGGCTTATTCCGCTTATATTATTTGCTGGGATGACTTTGTGGAGTATAAAAAATTCTATTTCTAATAATCAAATTAATACAATGAAACAGATTTCGAGTATGGCAACAGAAAGTATAGATAGATGGGCAGATGGGAAAATCTTGTTTATAGAAGAGTTAGCAGGAAATATGGATTTAGAAAATCAATCATTAGAATCTATTCAAAATGAACTTAAAAATAAGAGATTAATAGACAATACTATCTATAATATTATGATGACAGATGTCAATGGAAATGTAATAGTGGATGCTATAGGCACAAGAGGAGAAAATATTGCAGAAACAGCCTATTTTAAAGAAGCAATAAAAGGCTATACGTATATCAGTGAAGTATTTCTAGAGGTAGATGGGACACCGGTTATTGCTTTTGCAACACCAGTAAAAAAGGATAATATTATTATTGGAACAATATTATGTGAGATTAAATCAAGTAATCTAGAAAATATTATTGGAAAGGTCTTTTTTACAAAGGAAGGTAGTGTATTTGCATTTAATACACAAGGTAATATTGTACTTCATACAGATTATTCTAAGATTATGGCAGAAAATATTTTTGAACAGGATAATGAAGTGCTTGAAACAATTGGTAAAAAGGCTTTAAATGGTAATATGAGTAGTACGATTTGTATGATAGATAATCAATCACAAGCCGTTGTTTATAATTATATTCCTGCACTTGCATGGGGAACGATGACAACAATGCCTGTTTCGGAGTTTTATGCAGAGTATAGCAATATAGTAAAAGTAAGTATTGTAATGATTATAGGTCTTGGTGTATTTGTTACATATATGGCATGGAGAATCCAAAGTTATATTAGAAAACCAATTTCAAAACTGGTTGAATTAGCAAAAGAAGTTGCAAAAGGAAATCTAAATGTGGAGGAATCTGTAGAAGCAAATAATACAGAGATTGAAGAAATTAGAAATGCTTTTAATGATATGATTCAATCCTTAAGGCAACTGGTTAGTGAGATTATTAATAGGAATAATACATTAAATGAAGCAGCAATTAATTTAAATACAATGTCAGCAACAACTGAAACAATAACTAAAGAAGTATCTATTGCTATGTTGCAGATTAAAGAAGATGTTGCACAGCAAGCTACACAGACTCAAGAGGTATTTGAAAATGCTAAGAACTTAAATGAGCGTATTGAAGGAGCAAAAGAAAGTATTACTAAGATTAATGGTTTTTTACAGGATTCATCTAAGGCATTAGTAGATGGAAAAAATAATATGCATTATTTATCTACTGGAGTTATAAGACAAAGAGATGTTATAGAGACAACAACTATTGAAGTAAATGAGTTAGATCAAGCAGTAGGAAATATTGATCATATTATTGGTGTGATTAGTGAGATTGCAAGTCAGACAAATTTACTAGCACTCAATGCTTCTATTGAAGCAGCAAGAGCTGGTGAAGTAGGCAAAGGATTTGCAGTTGTTGCAGTAGAGGTAGGAAACTTAGCAACACAATCTCATAATGCAACACAAGAGATTACTAATATTTTAAGTGAGATTAGGAATAAAACAAAAGGGACAACAGAATTGATACAAAGTATTGCCAGTGCCATGGCAAATCAAACAGTATCTGTAACAGAAACAAGAAAAGTCTTTGAAAAAATTTCGGAATTAGATGAAAACATCATGGAGAAAATTAAATCTTTTGGCGAAACAATTGATTATATTTATGCCTTTAGTCAAGATTTACTACAGATTGCAAAAGCATTAACAGATATTTCTATTAATAGTGAAGATGCAACAACTGAAGCAAATAAGGCAACTTCACAACAGATGAATATGGTAGGACAGTTAAAGCAAGCAAGTGAAGGAATTGAAATGATTGTTAAAGCCTTGGAGAAAGAAATAAATTATTTTGTTATCCAGAATGATGAAAGCACACTGTAAGGGGAAAAATGGATGAAAAAATTAGTTAGAATTGTAAGTACTCTATTTTTAGGGTTTAGTCTATCAGGATGTATGAATGTAGAAGAACAAAAGAATATAGTTAATATTTCTATTTTAAATTCTAAACCAGAAATTCAATCTATACTAGAAGAAGCAGTAAGAGAATTTGAAGAAGAGAACTCAGATATAAGAGTTAAGATTGTTAAATATAATCAGTCACAAGCTTATCAAGATAAAATGGTTTCTATGCAGCAATATGGTAATACACCTACTATACTTGTAATAGATCCAACACATATTGGTTATGTAGAGGATGATGTTATAAGCTTAGAAGAAGAACCATGGGTACAAAATATATCTATTGAGTTATCTGATGCAGCTAAAAATAAGCAAGGAGAATTAATTGCATTTCCATTTGCGGTAGAAGGAATTGGTTTTATATATAATAAATCCGTATTAGATGCAGCGGGTGTAGATCCAGAACAAATTAATGACTTATCTAGTTTAGAAGAAGCCTTTAAAAAAGTAGAAGCAAGTGGAAAAGGCGCATTGATTATTGCTAATGAAGATTGGTCACTGGCAAATCACTTTTTACCAATTGCTTATTCTTTACAAGGTGAACGTGGCAGTGAGAATGCTAATTTTATTGAGGGATTACAAAGTGGAGAAGTGGACTTAGTAACGAATGAAGCAGTTAATGGATTATTAGATACATTAGATGTTATGAAAAAGTATAATATTTATAAAGATGCGCCACTTGTACACATTAATTCGAAATGTGCAGAGCTTATGGGAAAAGGTGAAATAGGATTTTACTATATGGGAAACTGGGTGTCAACTGAGATTGCGGCAAATGACCCGAAGAATGGAGATTATGGATTTGTACCAGTTCCAGTTAGTCTTAATAGTAATGATTACGGAAATAATGAAATTACAGCAGTTATTAAATATTTGGTAATAGATGGTAAAAATAATTCACCAGAACAGCAAGAAGCAGCAAAACGTTTCGTTAATTGGCTTGTGTTTGAAGAGGCAGGACAAGACTTTATAGTTAATAAGGCAAGTCTTATTCCAGGTGTAGATAATAATCCAATAGAAACACAAAATGACTTTATGAATTCAATTATTGATTATCAACAAGAAGGAAAAGTAATTGAACTAAATAATGCTACTTTACCAGATAAAAATACAGAAGTTATTGGAGATTACTTAAGAAAATATTTAAATGATGAAATAGATAGAGTTACATTATTAACACAAATTGTTGAACATTGGAAGAAATAGTAGATTATTAAAATAAAAGAAAAAAACGTCTTAAATTACTAAACAAATAGGTATTTAAGACGTTTTTTTTATTTAAACATATTATACGAAAAATTAACTTAATTATTTCATTAGATTATTATATAATAAAATATAGTATTATAAATAAAAGAGTATTTATTTTTTAAAATATTACCACATATAAGTGTATTTTATACCACATGCTTATATCTAATATGTATTAAGTATAGAGTGTTTGTGGAATGGAATATTTGTTGATATATTGATATGAAGAAATTAAGAAAGGTAATAGAGTATAGTGTAAATTAGAGGGAGACATTTATGAGTAAAGAATTAAAATTAGGCATCGATGTGGGATCTACAACGATTAAACTTGTTTATTTAAACGAAGCTTTTGAGATTGTTTATTCACGTTATGAAAGACATTATTCAGATGTAAAAAAGACATTAAAGCACCTACTCAAAGAAAGTTTAGACAAACTAGGAGATGTAAAGGTAAAGATTACCATTACAGGCTCAGGCGCTATGGCAATAGCAACACAGCTTCAATTAAAGTTTGTTCAAGAGGTTATTGCTTGTACAGAAGCGGTACAAAGTTATATAGAGGATGTTAATGTAGCCATTGAATTAGGTGGAGAAGATGGTAAGATTACATATTTCGAAAGTAGTTTAGAACAACGCATGAATAGTTCATGTGCAGGAGGAACAGGTGCTTTTATTGATCAGATGGCTACCTTACTAGAAACAGATGCAATAGGGCTAAATGAGCTAGCAAAATCGCATCATGTGATTTATCCAATTGCAGCACGTTGTGGTGTTTTTGCTAAAACGGATGTACAACCGCTTATTAATGAAGGGGTTGCAAAAGAGGATATTGCAGCTTCTATTTTCCAAGCAGTAGTTAATCAAACCATTAGTGTACTTGCTTGTGGAAAGCCAATTAAAGGGAAAGTTGCTTTTTTGGGTGGACCACTTCATTTTTTATCTGAACTGAGACAACGCTTTATTGAAACATTAAAGTTAAAAGATGATGAAATTGTCATTCCAGAAAGGCCGGAACTTTTTGTTGCACTAGGAGCATCTTTACTAGCAGAGAAAGAAAAAGCGATTTCATTGAAAGAGGTTATAAATGATTTACAAAATATAAGTAGAGATTTTGATGTGAAACAGTCTCTTGCACCACTTTTTAATAATCAAGCCGAACTAGATGATTTTAGAGCAAGGCACAATCAAAACAAAGTGAAAAAAGGAAAATTAGAAGCCTACGAAGGGAATTGTTATCTTGGAATCGATGCAGGTTCTACAACAACTAAAATGGTACTCATTAGTGAAGAGGGTGAACTTTTATACGATTTTTATGGAAGTAATAAAGGAGACCCACTTAAACTGGTTAAAGAACAATTAATTATTTTATATGATCAGTTACCTCAAAATATTAAAATGGTCAGTTCATGTGTAACAGGATATGGAGAAGCACTGATTCAAAATACTTTTAAGGTAGCACATGGAGAAGTAGAAACAATTGCTCATTATACCGGGGCAAAAGCTTTTGCTGAAAAAGTAAGCTTTATTTTAGATATTGGTGGGCAAGATATGAAGTGCATTAAGATTCGTGATGGGGTTGTACAATCTGTGATCTTAAATGAAGCATGTTCATCAGGGTGTGGTTCTTTTATTGAGATGTTAAGTGGTTCATTAAGTATGGATGTTCATCATTTTAGTCAAGAAGCTTTACTAGCTAAAAATCCAGTAGATTTAGGCACAAGATGTACGGTATTTATGAATTCTAAAGTAAAGGAAGCTCAAAAAGAAGGGGCAGCAATAGGGGATATCTCAGCTGGACTTTCTTATTCTGTTATAAAAAATGCACTCTATAAGGTAATCAAATTACGTAGTACAGAAGATATTACAGGAGATGTTGTTGTACAAGGTGGAACATTTTATAATGAAGCTGTGTTACGCGCTATGGAGCTTGTTTTAGGAAGAAATGTTGTAAGACCAGATATTGCAGGCCTTATGGGGGCGTATGGTGCAGCACTTATTGCAAAACAGCGTAGTAATGGTATCACACACAGTTTATTAAATAAAGAAGAACTTTTATCATTAGAGGTAAAAAAGACACCAACACGCTGTAAAGGCTGTGAAAATAGATGCTTACTGACGATTAATACATTAAATGATGGAAGACGTTTTATTTATGGCAATCGCTGTGAAAAGCCATTAGGGCAAGCAGCTAAGAAAAATAATTTACCTAATCTTTATCAATATAAATATGAACGTTTATTTGATTATGAGCCTTTAGATGTAGAAAAGGCACCTAGAGGAGTAGTAGGTATTCCAAGAGTATTAAATATATATGAAAACTATCCATTTTGGTTTACATTCTTTACTAAATTAGGATTTAGTGTGCAACTTTCAGGACGTTCTAATAAGAAGATTTATGAAAAGGGAATTGCAACGATTCCATCAGAATCTGTATGTTATCCAGGAAAGCTGACACATGGGCATATTGCAGATTTAATAGAAAAGGGGATTTCATTTATTTTCTATCCTTGTATTCCATATGAGAGAAAAGAAGATCAAACAGGAGATAATCATTATAATTGTCCAATTGTAACATCTTATCCAGAAGTGATTGCAAAGAATATGGATGAACTAAAGGAAAATCATGTACAGTTTATCTATCCTTTCCTTAATTTAGATGCACCTAAGGGGGTAGTTAGAGAATTAGTTAAAGCACTAGGCTCTTTTAATTTAACAAAATCAGAAATTAGTCAAGCTGTAGATGCAGCTTATAAAGAACAAAAAGCCTTTAAAGCAGATATTGCAAGGAAAGGTGAGGAAACCTTAGCTTATCTTAAAATAAATAATCTAGAAGGTATTGTAGTAAGTGGTAGACCTTATCATTTAGATCCAGAAATTAATCATGGCTTAACAGAGATTATTACAGGTGAAGGTATGGCTGTGCTTACAGAGGATTCGGTGGCACATTTAGCTCAAATTGCAAGACCAATTCGTGTATTAGACCAATGGGCTTATCATAACCGTTTATACCGAGCAGCGCATTTTGTAAAGACACAACCTAACTTAGAATTAATGCAAATGACATCCTTTGGATGTGGTTTAGATGCTGTAACAGCAGATCAAGTTCAAGAAATTTTAGAGAGTGGAGGAAAGATTTATACCCTCATTAAGATTGATGAAGGTGCTAATTTAGGAGCGATTAAGATTCGTATTCGTTCTTTAAAAGCTGCTATTGAAGAACGACGTAAAATAAGTCAAAATATGATGATTTCAGAGCATAAGGAACGTATTACTTTTACAAAAGAAATGAGAGAAAGTTATACCATTATTGCGCCACAAATGGCACCTATCCAATTCCAATTTTTAGAGCCTGCCTTTACAAGTAGTGGTTATCGTGTCAAGATGTTAGATAAGGTAAGTCCTGAAGATGTAGAAGAAGGTTTAAAATATGTCAATAATGATGCTTGTTATCCAGCTATTATTGTTATTGGACAAATGCTACGTGCTTTAAAGAGTCCAGATGTAGACCCGCATAAAGCAGCTTTAATTATTACACAAACAGGTGGGGGATGTCGTGCATCAAATTACATAAGCTTTTTAAGAAAAGCATTAAATGATAGTGGAATGAGTTATGTTCCTGTTATTTCATTAAGTGCTCAAGGATTAGAAAATCATCCAGGAATTCAAATTACACCATCTTTAGTTAATAAAGCGATTATGGGTATTTTATATGGAGATTTATTAATGCGTGTCCTTTATCGTGTACGTCCATATGAGAAAGAACCAGGTTCTGTTCAAGCTTTATATGACAAATGGAGTGCTATTGGAAAACAAAATGTGATGACAGGAGATTATAAAGCGTTTAAGAAAAATGTTAGTCAGTTAGTTCAAGAATTTGATACGATTCCTCTTTTAGAAATTAAAAAACCTAAAGTTGGGCTCGTAGGGGAGATACTGGTAAAATTCCATCCATATGCTAATAATGAGGTGGTAGAAACGATCGAGGCAGAAGGTGGAGAAGCTGTTATGCCAGATTTATTGGATTTCTTCTTCTACTGTGCTTATAATGCGAAATTCAAATATCATGTTTTAAGCAAACCATTAAAAGGATTGGTAGGAGCTAATACGATTATTTGGTATCTTAATAAAAAACGTAAGCCAATTTGTGATGCGCTAGCTCAAAGTAAGCGTTTTACACCACCACATGATATTTCGCATTTAGCAGAACGTGCAAGTCATGTTTTATCATTAGGACATCAAATGGGAGAAGGATGGTTTTTAACAGCGGAAATTATAAGCTTAATTGAGGATGATGTGAATAATGTCATTTGTATGCAACCTTTTGGTTGTTTACCAAACCATGTAACAGGTAAAGGGATAGTAAAAGAATTAAGACGTATTTATCCGTTATCCAATGTGGTAACAGTAGATTATGATCCAGGCTCATCACATGTGAACCAGTTAAATCGTATAAAATTGATGATGGCTACTGCATTTAAGAATCTGAATAAAACATCAAATGCAATAAGCCCATTAATGGAAACGGCATTAGATGAAGTAGCAGCTACAATAGAAGAATAGGGTAAGATACAAATAGATTGATATAGAGAGGATATGACCATAGCAGAAGAGTAGTGCTATGCTCATATTCTCTTTTTGTTTAAGTTAAAATCATTATTTAGAATAGTCATAATCTCTATAAAGCTTGTATATATATGATATAAGGACAAAGTAAAGATAGGGAGGAGACTATGGAAAACAAGTATTATAATAGAGAACTTGCTTCGATATTAAAAGAACATAATGTTAAAGATGATCAAGGTCTGTCTTCGAAGGAGGCTAAAAAGCGGCTAGAATTATATGGGCAAAATTTATTTACAAAAATGAAAGAAAAAAGTTTACTACAAGAAATTAAAGAAACACTATCAGAGCAGCTCATGATTATTTTGTTAATTGCAGCAGGAATTAGTTTACTAATTAAGGAATATCATGATGCAATAGGAATCTGTTTTGCAGTTCTTTTAAGTACAACTATAGGTATATTAACAGAAAGTCGTTCTAAAAAGGCAGCAGAAGCACTCAATCGAATGACAGAAGATATAAAGGTCAAAGTCTTAAGAGATGGAGAAAAAGTACTTATTAATAAAAGTGAGATTATTCCAGGAGATATTATTTTTCTAGAGGCAGGGGATCAAGTACCAGCAGATGGACGTATTATTCAGTCATTAGATTTGAAAGTAAGAGAAGATATGCTTACAGGAGAAAGTGATGATGTAAAAAAGAAAGAAGGTATTGTTAAGGAAGAAGAGATTATAGTAGGTGGAAAGAAGGTTTATCAAGATCCTATTCCAGCTAAACAATACAATATGCTTTTTGGAGGGACATTAGTTGCATCAGGACAAGCAAAAATGATTGTAACATCTACAGGTGACCAAACAGAAATGGGTTATATTGCTAAGGCATTAGGCACTCAAGAAGAAGCAACACCATTAGAGTTAAAAATGGATCAGTTAGCGCAAACCATATCTAAAGTCTCTACTGCAATAGCAAGTATGTTATTTATCTACATGTTTGCTCAAATTATAAAAGCGTGTCATTTGCATTTAAACTTTTCTTCAACGCATGAATTTTTGAATTCACTTAGCCCGCTAATTGGTGCTTTTCCAGAAATAAAGACAGCATTTGTTGTATGTGTGGCATTAATTGTAGCAGCGGTACCTGAAGGATTACCAACAATGATTAATATTACATTAGCGATTACAATGAAGCAAATGGCAAAAATTAATGTGTTAGTTCGTAAAAAAGAGGCATGTGAAACTGTAGGCTCAGTTAGTGTAATCTGTAGTGATAAAACCGGTACATTAACGCAAAATAAGATGAAGGTTCAAAAGGCTTATATAGAAGGACGATATATTAAATCAAAGGAACTTGGTCAATATGAGCATTTTATACGAAATTGCCTGATTAATAGTACGGCAGATTTAGAGCGACATAATGGAGAAGTTAAATACATAGGTAGTGCAACAGAATGTGCGTTACTTCTTTTGTGTGAGTCTTTTAACTATCAACACTTACGAAATGAAACAGAGGTCACAGGACAATTACCATTTAGTTCTCAGAATAAATATATGTTAACAGCTACAAGAAGTGGACAGGGACATTTTATTTATTCTAAAGGAGCACCCGAGGTTATATTAAAGCAGTGTACCTATGAAAGAGTGGATGGTAAGATTCAAAAACTGACCCCAAATCGCTTAAATACACTTCTGAATGAAATTAGTCAATTACAAGGGCAAGCTATGCGGGTATTAGGTTTTGCTTATAAAAATATAGCAGATAAAGAAATGAGACAGCCTAAAGAAAAATGGGCAAATGATTTAATTTTTCAAGGGTTTGTAGGGATTTGTGATCCTTTAAGAGAAGGGGTTAAAGAATCTATAGAGATAGCAGCTGATGCAGGTATTGAAACTAAAATGCTTACAGGAGACAATCTTCAAACAGCTATGGCTATAGGAAAAGAAATAGGGCTTATAGGACATGGAAGAAGAGCAGTAGAAGCTTCATATATAGATACACTAAGTGATAAGCAGTTAGAGAAAGAAATTCAACAAATATCCATTGTAGCACGATCTAAACCTGATACAAAGATGCGTATTGTATCAGCACTCCAAAGAAATGGAGAAGTTGTAGCTGTAACAGGTGATGGTATTAATGATGCACCAGCACTTAATAAAGCAGATGTAGGTATTGCTATGGGTATTGCAGGAACTGAAGTAAGTAAGAATGCAGCAGATATTATTTTAACAGATGATAGCTTTAGTACCATTGTGGAAGCCATCAAATGGGGA
>JAFOHG010000006.1 GCA_017421915.1 Cellulosilyticum sp.
AGCGTTAACAATAACGACTGGTTTTCCACCTTCCATAACTGATACACAAGAGTTTGTTGTTCCTAAGTCAATACCAATAATTTTACCCATAACTTATTTCCTCCTATCATTAATTAGCTACTTTAACTAAGCTATATCTAATTACTTTTTCTTTATATAAATAACCTTTTTGAAGTTCTTCGGCAACAGTATTTTCTCCAAATGCCTCATCATCTATGTGCATAATTGCATTATGAAGATTTGGATCAAATTCTTTACCTACTGCCTCAATTGGTGTAACATGTAATTTCTCAAGTAAGCCCATCATTTGCTTGTAAATCATTTCAACACCTGCAAATAATGCTTTATCTGTAGATTCAACTTTTAAGGCTCTTTCAAAGTTATCAATAACTGGTAGTAATTCTACTATTGTGTTACTGATTGCATAATCTTGAGAATCTGCTTTTTCCTTTTCACTACGTTTTCTGTAGTTATCAAATTCTGCCATTAAACGTTGCCATCTATCTAAGTATTCTGCTGCTTTAGCTTCAGCTTCTACTAATTTTGCTTCAGTCTCTGAAGTTTCATTTTCTTCTACTGCTTGTGTTGTTTCTTCAACTTCTACAGTTTCATTTTCAATAGTTACTTCTTCAACTTTTTCATCTTGAACTTGCTCTACATTTTGATTTTCTTCCATGGTTTCACCCTTTCGCTTAAGTTCTAGGTTCATTTTAATGTCCCAGTTCTTTCAGCATATTTGTTATATGATAAGATACATATTCTAAAACTGAAACCACTTGATCATAATCCATACGTGTTGGACCTATAATACCAATATTGCCTATAGCATGTTCTCCAATGCGATAACTAGTAGATACCACACTATAATCTTTCATTGGTGTTAAAACATTTTCTTCACCTATACGAATAGTCACTGTATTAGGCTTAGATTGATCAAGGATTTTGCTTAGATATGGTTTTTCTTCAAACAATTTAAGTAATGTCCTTGTTTTATCTTTATCATCCATTCCATTAAAGTCTAGAATATTATTTGCACCGCGGATATAAATTTCAGGAGAATCCTCTTGTTTTAAAGTATTATCTATTGCCTGTAATACACTTCCTGCGATATCTCCATATTCTTTCATTTTTTCTTCAATAGAATATTTAAGTTGATTTAAACTAATTTGGCTTAATGTGCTACCTTTTATGCTTTCATTAAGGATATTAGTTAAAGCCATACACATATTAAAATCAATTGCTTTTGGTGTAGGAATGACATAATTTTTAACACTATTTGTGTCGGTTACAACAACGCATGCTACTGAATAATCATCTACTGGTACAAGTTGTATATGCTTTATACGTACTTGTGAAATAGGTGGTGTCATAGCAATGGTTGCACAATTAGTTAACATCGCCACAAGTTTTGCAGTTTCCTCTACCAGTGTATCAACGCGATTAATTTTCTCTTTAATTAAATTCGTAATGACTTCTTCTACCTCAGGTGTAATATGACAGCGTTTCATCATGCCATCAACATACATCCTATATCCTTTGTCAGAAGGAATACGTCCAGCAGAAGTATGAGGTTGTACAATTAAACCAAGTTCTTCTAAGTCAGACATTTCATTTCGAATAGTAGCTGAACTTACACCTAAGTCATACTTCTTAGAAATCGTTCGTGACCCTACTGGATCACCTGTTTCTATATAATCGCGAATGATGGCTTCAAGGATTTTTAGCTTTCGCTCATTCATATCCATCCAATCACTTCCTTCTTTTTGTTAGCACTCACTAAACCCGAGTGCTAACTATGAGTAAAAGATAACACTATTTTTTGGTATTGTCAATATATTTTTCTAGTTTTTTTCAAAATAATACTTCCTTTTTATTTATAAAAGAACTCTATCCTTAAAAGCTTAATTTTACTTAAACCAAGATAGAGTTTCTTCAACTATTTATTATAAAAAAGAAGAAAAAATTTCATTACATACATCTAATCCATAGTGACTTAAGTAAATTCTTTTCTTATCATGCACTAATGCCCCTTGCTTTATCCATTTATTAAGTTGGTAAGGATAGGCATCCCATATAGATTGTCCAAATTTTTCTTCAAACGCTATTTCATCAATACCGCTTAATAATCTTAATCCTAAGAAAATATATTCTTCCATCATCATTTTAGGTGTTAAAATTTCTTCATCATGACGTAATTTTTTTAAATCACCTGCTGCTTTAATATACTTTTCTAGATTTTCTTCATTATAAAAACGCTTGCCATCATATAAAGAGTGCGCACCTAAACCTAGACCAATATAAGGCTCACATTGCCAGTATACTAAGTTATGCTTACATTCATAGCCTTCTTTAGCCCAATTAGAAATTTCATATTGCGTATAACCTTGTTCTTTTAAATAAGTTTGAGCATAATGATACATCTTGCGATCTAATTCTTCTGGCACTTCTTTTATTTTACCTTCTTCATATAAGTCTCCAAAGGTAGTCCCCTCTTCTATAATAAGGGCATAAACAGATAAGTGTTCTAAATCATATTTTACAATCGTTTCTAATGTTTCTTTAAATGCTTCAAAACTTTGATTTGGTAAAGCAAACATTAAATCTGTATTAATCTGCCATGAAGTATACGCTTTAATGAGTCTAATACTTTCTTCCCAGTCTTCAAAGCGATGCAGTCTTCCAATAGATTTTAATAAATCATTATGGGTTGATTGAAGCCCTAAACTAATTCTTGTAATAGGATATTTTCTTAATACTTCTATTTTATCTCGTTCAATTGTTCCTGGATTTGCTTCAATTGTCCATTCACAACTCGGTTCCAATTTAAAATGTGTTACAATTGCCTTCATTAACCTATCTAGTAAAAAAGGTGGCAGCACTGTTGGGGTGCCACCACCTATAAATATAGATTTTACTGAGGTTTCTAATGGCAAACTTTCACTTGTCTTTTCAATCTCTTGAATAAGTGCTTCCATATAACGTTCCTGTTCTTTTTGCTTTGGAAAAGATAAAAAATCACAGTAATAGCATTTTGAAGCACAAAAAGGAATATGAAAATAAAGTCCAATTTGCATTTTGTTTTTCCTCTATTCGTCTAATTTTAATACACTCATGAATGCTTCTTGTGGTACTTCTACGCTACCCACTTGACGCATACGTTTTTTACCTTCTTTTTGTTTTTCAAGAAGTTTACGTTTACGTGAGATGTCCCCACCATAACATTTAGCAAGTACGTCTTTACGCATTGCACTAATGGTTTCTCTTGCAATAACTTTATTTCCAATAGCTGCTTGAATAGGAATTTCAAATAAGTGTCTTGGAATTTCTTTTTTAAGTTTTTCAGCGATTTTACGTCCTTTATTTGCCGCACTACTTTCGTGAACGATTAATGAAAGGGCATCTACAATTTCTTTGTTAACTAGGATATCTAATTTAACAAGTTTAGATTCTTGGTATCCACATAATTCATAATCAAATGATGCATAACCACGTGTTCTTGATTTCAGTGCATCAAAGAAGTCATAAATAATTTCATTAAGTGGTAGTTCATAGTCTAGTACTGTACGTGTTGCCTCTAAGTATTCCATACCAAAGTAATTTCCACGTCTTTCTTGGCAAAGATCCATAACAGCTCCTACATAATCTGAAGGCACAATAATTTTAGCTTTTACCATTGGCTCTTCCATAAATTGAATCATAGACGGATCTGGTAAGTTCGCTGGATTAGAAAGCTCAATCACTTCACCATTTGTTTGATGAACTTTATAAATAACGTTTGGCGCTGTAGTTACTAAGTCTAAGTTATATTCACGCTCTAAACGCTCTTGGATGATTTCCATGTGTAATAATCCTAAGAATCCACATCTAAATCCAAATCCTAAAGCAACAGATGTTTCTGGTTCAAATACTAATGCTGCATCGTTTAGTTGAAGTTTCTCTAAACTATCACGAAGGTCTCCGTATTTTGCTCCATCTGCTGGATAAAGCCCACAATATACCATTGGGTTAGCTTGCTTATAACCTGGAAGTGCTTCAGTAGCTGGATTATTAGCATCTGTTACAGTATCCCCTACACGTGTATCTTGAACATTTTTAATACTTGCTGTAAAATAACCTACCTCACCTGCAATAAGGCCTTCTTCACTTGGTCTAAATTGACCTGCACCAAATGTTCCTACTTCAACAACCTCAAATTCTGCACCTGTTACCATCATGCGTACTTTCATGCCTTTTTTAATTTGGCCTTCTTTAATACGACAAAATACAATAACGCCTTTATAAGGATCATATAATGAGTCAAAAACAAGTGCTTTAAGTGGTGCATCTACATCACCTGTTGGTGGTGGCACTACTTTTACAATTTGCTCTAAAACATCTTCTACATTAAGACCTGTTTTTGCAGAAATAAGTGGTGCATCACTTGCATCTAATCCAATGATATCTTCAATTTCTTCTTTCACACGATCAGGATCTGCACTTGGTAAATCAATTTTATTGATAACTGGCATAATTTCTAAATCATGTTCTAATGCAAGATAAACATTGGCAAGTGTTTGTGCTTCTATTCCTTGTGCAGCATCTACAATTAACACAGCGCCTTCACAGGCTGCAAGGCTACGAGAAACCTCATAGTTAAAATCGACGTGCCCTGGTGTATCAATTAAGTTAAAGATGTATTCTTCTCCATCTTTAGCACTGTAAACTAAACGTACAGCTTGAGATTTAATAGTGATTCCTCTCTCACGCTCTAAATCCATGTTATCTAATA
This sequence comes from Cellulosilyticum sp., assembly GCA_017421915.1. GTDB lineage: Bacteria > Bacillota > Clostridia > Lachnospirales > Cellulosilyticaceae > Cellulosilyticum. Next base: position 4,769 of record JAFOHG010000006.1, read on the forward strand.
CTTGTTCTTGCATCTCACGGGCAGTTAAAGTACCAGTCATTTGAATAATACGGTCTGCTAATGTACTTTTCCCATGATCTATATGTGCAATAATGCAAAAGTTTCTTATCTTTTCTTGTTTTGAAAGAGACATTTTGCTCCTCCTTCTATGATTTATCTAGTGTTTTCGTTTCATTATAGCATAGGCTTTCTTTTTCTATCAATCTTTTTGCAAGACTTTTGCTAGAATTTCGGCTACTGGCTCTACTGCATTCATTGCTTCTTCTGATGTATTGGTTTGTGCCCCCCATTCCATCAAAAGTGAGTAAGGTCTCATATGAGTACTGTATCGCCATTCATTTAAATAAATTTTTCTAGATAAGCCTGGATATAATTCATTCATTTTTACCACTGATTGCAGTGAAAAAGCAAGATTATCTCCGATGTAAGGATTTGGTAAGTCTTCTTTTTCCTCTACTTCTCCTGCTATATTACGATTTAAACATAGTCCATTTACAAACATAATTTTAGCAGTTTGTTTGCCATTAATATCTGTTACAAGATGTACCCCTTCATTAACGCCATCTCTGTGTAAATCAATCACTACAGAAATAGAAGGATTTTCTTCTAAAACTTTTCTAATAACAGGTTCCATACGCTCATACTCACCCCCTGTTGGGCGATTTCCTTGATTAGATGCTTCATAAAAACTATCTGTCACATGAAGGACCTTAATACCATATTGCTTTTCTAATGTTTCTTTTAGTCTTTCTGCAACATCAACAACCGTTTTACCTCCAATATACTCTTCTCTAGCATGGGTATGAAAAATAAGTACTTTAGGTTCATTCTTAGAAGTGTCAATAGAAATAGGCTGATTAATCAAATCATAAAAATTCCATTTTGCTAGCATATCTAAATCAAATTCCATTTTACCAGGTGCGCTCATATAATGACTGTATACATAGGAAGTATCTTTAAATTGTATATAATCTTGTGCATTCATAACTTTTGGTTCTTGGGGTGTATAAATTTCATTTTCAACTTGATTTAAATATGTATTCTCGTCTTGATCAAAATACCCTTTTATTTCACCACTTGCTACCTTTTCCATATAAATACTTTTTTGATACGGTGTTAAATTCATAATGAGTAAATTAGGGTGTTCCCAATCTATATCTGTTAATGTATATAACCATTTATAAAAAAGCTGCGTTCCTATAGATTTTGTTTGGTGCTTGGGCATTACATTTTGAAGTAAGAGTATAGTAGATGTATAACCCATGCTCTTTAGTTGACACATGCTCCCTATCATCAATGCACCTACTATACTATATAATATCATCCGTTCTTTACGTGATGACGTCCTTTTTTGAAACCAATCAGAAATCCTCTGTATAAACTGCATTTTTTTACCTCCTTGTACTCATTATATTGTATCAAGTAGGTTGGCTATTTATGACTAATATGTGTATTTATTAATATCTTCTAATGTCATACAAGGATGTACAGCTATATTAATGGCATTTGAAATAATACTAGATAAATATTCTATAATTTCATCAATTTCCTTTGGTGTTACAAAGAGCTCTCTAATTTCATCCCCTAATGATTCTTGAACTAATTGATAATGGTCCTCTTCAGATACCCCTTGTAACATATCAAAAAGTGGCGAATGTTCTGCTTGCTGTACTAGCATCTGAACAATTTGACTTAAAGTATCTGATACTAAAGTAGCTGTATCTACTACAGTAGGAACCCCTATAGCAATCACTTTACATCCAACAGTGGACTCATTTAATTCTTTTCTTTTATTTCCTACTCCCGCACCTGGTGAAATTCCTGTATCTGAAATTTGAATCGTTGAATTAATACGTGAAACATGACGCGCTGCTAAAGCATCAATTGCAATAATACAATCGGGCTTTACATTTTCAGCTACCCCTCTTATAATCTCTGCTGTCTCAATACCTGTTAGTCCCATAACGCTTGGCGCAAAACTACTTAAATGTGCCACATCATCTTCAATAAGCTCTGGTGCCTTTAAGGCAATATGTCTTGTTACAAAAACTTGATTGGCTACTTTAGGTCCTAATGTATCCGGTGTTGCAAAACGATTTCCAAGCCCAATGACTAATACATTAAGTGGTCCCTCTTTCTTTTTAGGTAAAAGAGATCCTATAGCTTGTGATAAAGTATCAATTACTCTTTCATGTAAAGAAGGATTATTTTGCTTAATACCAGAACATTCTATAGTAATATAATCTCCTTTAGCTTTTCCCATTTGTTGTTGTCCTTCTTCATTAAGAATACGAACTCTTGTAATATGAATCTCGCCTTCTTCTAATGTCTTCTCAGTAATTTCTACTCCAGGTATTTGATAACCTTCTGCCTGATCTAGTCTTAGGAGATCACTAATTTCAATAGCTAAATCTGTTCGTGGAAAAAAGTTCCCTTTTTCATTGTTTTTTTCCATAACTTCACTTCCTTTTTTGATATATAAAACCTTTACGTTACGTTGTTTTAACTTTATAATATAAAAAGATACTCATGGGTTCACTAGGTAGTTTGGCCATAAATTTTCCGTGTATACATTGACTTTGTCAAAAAGCTATACTATAATTAAGCCTGTTAAAACCGTTCATAGTTCCCCAAACCGTGTCTAAATTATGAATGGAGGTGCCACATAATGGCAAATATTAAATCAGCAAAAAAACGTATCTTAGTTATCGCAACTAAAACTGCACGTAACCGTGCAATCAAATCAGCAGTTAAAACTCAAATCAAAAAAGTTAGATTTGCAGTAGAAGCTGGAAATAAAGCAGAAGCTCAAAAAGCTTTAGTAGTAGCAGTTAAAGCTATCGATAAAGCAACAGCAAAAGGAATCTTCCACAAAAATGCTGCTGCTCGTAAAAAATCTACTTTAGCTCGTTTAGTTAACGCTGTTGCTTAATTAAAACGTTCTTAACAAAAAAGACCTCTTTTGAGGTCTTTTTTGCATTATCTCATCTATTATCTTTGCGTTAATGCACGCATAATTAATAATTCTACGCATTGTCCTGCTTCCATCTTACCTGTTTTTAGCATACGATCGGTTTCCAATGAAGCCTCAATTAATGTTTCTAATCCACTAAAACTATATTGACTTACTTGATCTAACATTTCTTTTACAGCAAAGTACGGCATTTTCGTTTGAGCTGCAATTTGTTTCATGTCTTGCCCCTTAGCCTTTAAATATTTCACTTGATACATTACTCTAAATTGCCTTGCAATCAGCACTAAAATACCAATAGGGGATTCTTTACTTTGAAGCATACGACTATAAATTTGAAGTGCTTCATCACTCTTACCTGCTGCAATTTTTTTGACCAATTCAAAAACTCTTGTTTCTAATGAGAATACACAAACATTATCAATTGCTTGTCTTGTAATTTTACCATCTTCTACATAACTAATGAGTTTTTGCCATTCTCCTAAAATATACTCAACATCTTCTGGCATATTACGCACTAAGTAATATAATGTAGATTGTTCTACAATGATTTGATCTTCTTTGCTTTTATCTTGTAGCATTTTAACAACTACATCTTCTCCTGGATAATCAAACTCTATCACTTCATGATTTGATTTCATTGTCTTATACAGCTTACTACGTTTATCTGCTTCTCTTTCATCAACAAGTAAAACAATATATTCTGGTAAATCATTTATTAATGCTTCAAACTTTTCACTTTCTTCTTTACGACCAGGTTTAAAATAACCTGTATCTTTTAAATAAACCAATTTGTATTCGGCAAAGAAAGGTAAGGTCTCTATCACATCCTTTAGCTTATCTACCTGTACATCTTTTTCTTGTGCCTCATAATAATTCATAATATCCTGAGCTGATGTCAGTACTTCCTGTTTAACTTTTTGTATATATTGACTTTTAGACCAGTGGTCTTGACCTAAAAGCAAAAAGCATCCCGACCTCTTAGACATGCACTACGCATCCTTTCTATATGTTGTCTCTTTTAAATGGGTTCCATCTGTTTCATAAATGATAGCCCCTTCTTGATCTGTTCGATTAACTGTCACTTTTGCCTCTTCTAATAAAGTGAGTACTTCTTGATGCGGATGCCCATAACGATTGGCACGTCCACAACTAATCATAGCATATCTAGGATGAAGTTTCAAAAGTAACTCTTTTGAGGTTCCCGTCCTTGAGCCATGGTGACTTACTTTTAGTAATGTGACAGGCTCCATTGTATCATAAAGCTTGATATCAGACTCTTTAGACTTATCTCCAGTAAACAAAGCTGAAAATTTACCATAAGATAACCTACATACTAAAGAATTATCATTGGCATCCTCATAGCTTTTATTCCCCCCAGGTGCTAAACATTCCATCATTAATTGACCATACTTAAAATTTTCTCCTTGCTCAAGCCGATAAATAGGAATTTTACTTCTTTTACACTTTTCAACTAAAGTAGTTAAATGCTCCGACTCATCTGTCTCAGAAACAAATACTTGTTTTACCGATATAGAAGTATCTAAAAGTTCCAAAATACCACCTATATGATCTGCATCTGAGTGACTAACCATTACGCCCTGTACTTCACTATACCCTAAATACTTGATATAATTTTCTAATACTTTACCCTTTCCAAAATTCCCACCATCCAAAACAAAAAGCCCCTTTTGAGGCATTTCCATTACCATACAATCCCCTTGTCCAATATAAAGATACGTGATTCTTAAGTTTTGAGGTTTCATGATTAAACTGCTGGTATATAAACATAATATCAAAAATATACCTTGATAAAATCTCCATATTGTACAATATCCCCATACAACCGCTCCAATAAGCAATACCGCTATACTATATAAAGCAATTTCTCCCATACTAGGCTTTCCTGTACATAAATGTGCCAGTGGTAACTTCACAAGAAATTCTACCACCTGTTCTATTCCTATTAAAATCATTTCAATACTCTGACTAAGTAATAATGCTATAGGCAATAGAATAAATGAACCAATTAATGCACACCATCCCCCTATAATAATGAGTGAAAAAATAGGAATAATAATTAAATTAACCAAGCTTAATAAAAAAGCTATTTCATAAAAGTGATAAGCAATCACTGGCCAAGTAAACAACTGAACACTTGCCCAAATCATCAGTGTACATTGCCATTTAGGATATTTCCACTCTACCTCTAATTCCTTTTTTTCTATTTCCCCATTGCATAAAATAATTCCTAATACCGCCATAAAGGAAAGTTGAAAGCCTACCATAAAAAGCTGATATGGATTTTGAAGTAAAATGACTAATGCAGCAATGGCTAAACTTGTTATGCCATCTTCTTCTTGCCACATACACCTTCCAACCAATCCAATTGTTACCATAATAGTTGCCCTTACAGTAGAAGTTTCACATCCTGTTATAAGTGCATAGCCCCAAATAGCTATAATCATCATCACTTGTTTTAAAGTATAAGGCATTATAAAACAACTTAACAAATAGGAAAATACGCCTATTACAACACCTACATGAAAACCTGATATACACAATACATGACTTATTCCAGCATTTTGATATAGACTCTTGGTATATTCATTTAATTTTGTATCATCTCCTAATAATGCTGCTTCCATAATACCTACTTTTTCAGATGAAAAAACTTTTTCTAGCTGCCTATTAAGACTATTTTGAGCCTTTTCTATAATGGATGTTTGTATATTATATGACACGATCTTTTCCGCCTTAAACGTAGCAGCAACCTTCTCCCCTTTGAGATATAGTGCATAATCAAAGTCACTAGGATTCATTTGAGGCTCTATCTCAAGTTTTTCCGCTTCTACCTTAATATAATCATAGGGCGACACCTGTTGTGTTAAAGAAAGTCTTAATTGTATCCTACTTTTAAGCTTTTTTTCCAGTGTAGGTACTTCTACAGATTTTAAAGTCACCCATTTATAATACTCCGTTATTTTAACACTATCTATTTGCCCTTCTAACTCATAAATTTGATTTGCTTTAAAAAGTTTAGATTCTTGATGTAATGGCATGGCTACAAAAATAAATAATCCTATTCCTAAACTGATTAAAAGACCCATCATATCCTTTAGACTATAGTAAAATGCATAAACTAACATACTTATAAACACTATTAAAAAGTATACAAAAAGGGAAACATATTTCTTATGTAGAAATATGTTTCCCCCTATAATACCTAGTATATAACATAGTACAAAATGAACCAAAGGCCTTGCCACATTATGTGGTACTGTTTTCTTCACTAATATAACGCTCACTTCTTTCAAAAGTTTTTGGCAAATCAATACCAGAAGTAAATGCTACTTCTTCTTGTCCATCAATAGAAATAATAACTTTCTTAACTTGAGGTAACTCTGTTAATGAATTTACTATAGAATAGATCATTAATGTCCTTGTATAATCATCTTTAAAGAATTTATCTTTAGGATCGAATGATAAATCAATCTGACAGACTCCATTTAAAGTATCTACTGTATTTACTTTTGTATTCTTAGGTACTGTTGGTAATAATTCATCCGACTTTGGCCCTTGTATAATCTCTTCAATGACCAATTTCTCTTCTTTACTAGAATTACTTACAATAATACTGTGCATTTCCTTTTGAAGTTTTCCCTCTTTATTAGCAAAATAAACATTTAATACATAAGGTTTTGTTGCTGGACTTGGAACTAATGCGTCTTTATTAATATCACTTCTATAAACAACCCCTACCAACTTTCCTGTAGCTGTAGATAATGGCGTTTGCTCTACATAAAAATCCACACCATCTATAAATTCAAGTTCTGTAAGTGAATATACTATAGATGCACGCATCCCAATCTTTTGCTGTGGTGTTAATTCATTATATTCACTCGTAAAATCTACTTTCACCACACGCTCCTTTGTATTAATACTTGTTGTATCATTTTCTATTGGCATCTTTGGTCCTAGTTGCAATGAAGTTAAAAGCGTTGTTTTATTTTCCTTTAATCTTGAAATAATATACTCCACCTTTTCTTGTTCTGAATGGAGCTTTGTGAATTCTAAAGGTAATACTTCACCAACTAATTCGTTTTTAGAGGCATCAAAAAAGTAAATTTGCATCTCATTATTATAATTAACTGACTCTTTTTGACATCCTACAAAACTAATTGCTAAAACCACGCATAAAAAGATATACACTATTTTTTGAAATCTCATATCTTTGTCCCTCCTTCCCAGATATGTCTCAAAGGAATTTGGACACTAAATATTGAACCTTTACCTTCTTCACTTTCAACAACAATGGAACCATTATGCATAATAATTGTTTTATAAGTAATCGCTAGTCCTAAACCAGTACCACCTGTTTCTCTATTACGGGTTTTATCTGTACGATAGAACCTTTCAAAGATTTTAGATTGCTCTTCTTTGGCAATCCCTATTCCTGTATCTTCTACTGTAATAAATGCGTCTTGTAAATCTCCTTGTAAAATGACATTTACATTACCACCTTCTGATGTATATTTAATAGCATTTTCAACAAGATTAGTCAGTGCTAAACTAAACTTTACCTCATCTATATCCGCTACAATCTCTCGATGGCTCTCATAAACTAAATTAATCTTCTTTTTCTTTGCTAGTGGCGCTAATCTTTTTAATATATTTTGAATTAAATCACCCAAATTAATCTGCACGATGTTTAATGGTACTTCTCTTTGATCTAAACGGACTAATGTTAATAAATCTGAAATAATACTATTTAAGCGGTCTACTTCTGAATTAATATCCTCAAAGAATTCTTTATAAAGCTCCACAGGCACATCTTCTTGAAACATTAATGATTCAGTTAGTACCTTAATGGAAGAAAGAGGTGTCTTAAGTTCATGAGATACATTAGATACAAACTCTTGCCTTGATTGTTCCACTCGTTGTAGTTGTTTAGTCATATGATTAAATGCGTTACCTAATTCTGCAATTTCACCATTACCTACAACATCTACCTTTTGGTCTAGTTGCCCATTTGTAATCTTTTGTACAAATTTCATTAACGTTTTAAGTGGTTTTGTAATAAAGGATGATGTGATAAAACTTAATAACCCAGAAATTAATGCAATAAGTAAAGTTAAGATACTTACTTGATCTTTTAAGTCCTCTATTGGGGCAAATACGCCATCCAAAGCAGATACCATCACAACTGCACCTACCACATCTTTCTTCTCTTTATCCATTACAGGTACTGCCACAGTTAGCGACATATATTCATCTGATTTTTCAGTTTTAGAAGTATTACTAAGTGCACTAAGTACCGCATTATTCATTAAAGTCTTTTCAATATCTGCATTACTAGAGTCCATCACTACAAATCCAGATGCATCTACCACCATAACACGACAATTTGTATCCATGCTTTTAGCATTAATCAGTGTCCTAAATAGACTTTCATTACTACTATCTACTAAATAATCTTGTTCTTTTATCTGAGTGGCAATCATATTTGCCTGTGTAAGCCAGGTCGATTCATTTTGACTTAAATAGTAAGTTTCCATTCTTTCAAATAATACAGATGAATAAAACATTAAAGGAATATAACTAATTAAGAAAATCAAAATAAAGAGCTGCCATCTTAGGCTATGAAACCACTTCATCTTAATCTTTAAAATAATAACCTACCCCCCATTTTGTATAAATATATTCTGGTTGTCCTGGATTAGGTTCAATTTTTTCTCTTAATCTACGCACATGTACATCCACTGTTCTTACATCTCCTGGATATTCTTTACCCCAAATCGTATTAAGAAGCTGATCACGACTATAGACCTTTCCTGGGTGTGTTGCAAATAGTTCAAGCATATCAAATTCTTTAGCTGTTAGATTCATCTCATGATTCTTGATAAATACACGTCTACTATTCATTTCTAGTCTTAAATCACCTACTTCAATACTTTTCTTTTGAGGTGTTTTATCTACATGCTGAGAGCGTCTTAAAATTGCTTTAATTCTAGCTTTTAGCTCTAAAATATTAAATGGCTTTGTAACATAGTCATCTGCCCCATATTCTAGACCCATAATTTTATCCATGTCCTCACCTTTAGCAGTAAGCATAATAATAGGTAAGTTTGAAAATTCTCTCACTAACTGACATACCTCAAGTCCATCATATTTTGGCAACATAACATCTAAAATCATTGCATCATACTTATTATTTTTAACACTATTTAGTGCTTCTTCACCATCATAAGCTGTATCAACCATCCAACCTTCTTGTTCTAAACTAAACTTAATTCCTTTTACAATAAGCTTCTCATCATCTACCACAAGTATTCTACTGTTCATTTACTCTCCTCCTCTTTTCTTTACTCTGTCGTAATGAACTGTTTAATTTTGTCAAATGTCTTCTTCCCTATACCTGAAATTTGCATCATCTCATCAATTGACTCAAATGCACCATTTTCTTGTCTATAAACAATAATCGCCTCAGCTTTTACTTCACCTACACCATTTAATGTCATAAGCTCTTCTTTTGTTGCAGTATTAATATTAATAAGCTTATTCTGACTATCAGCAGAGGCACTTTTTGAAGGCTGAGAAGTTAATTGAGAACTAGGAAGAGTTTCTATCCTTTCTCTATTTTCATACGAATCCAGCGATTTGTCAAATTCTTCACCTTGCTTAGGAATAATTATTTTTTCATTTGGCACAATAGGACTAGCCAAATTAATAGCTGTGGCATCCGCCTGTCTTGTCATGCCACCTGAACATATGATGACATCATTAATGATTGCATTTGTAGAAACATAATATACTCCCGGATTTAAGACCTCTCCACAAATATAAATAGGTACTTCTTTTGGCTCTTGGGCTTGCACTAAAGTAATATCCTCTTTGGTAGCTTCCTTAGGTGTTTCACTTTGTACAATATCTACATTCTCCTCTAGCTGTTTTTCATTATTATTACAGCCATCTACTTTAACAACTTCTTGACTTTGAGTTACTTCCTGACTATTAGTAGTTTCTTTGCTTTGAGTAATTTCCTTGCTGTCAGCAGTTTGTTCCTCTATACAAAACTGATTATTAGACTGCTGCTTACTATACAAACTCCATCCTATATTTAAAACTATGATACAAATAATCATTATAATCCATTTATATTGCATTACTTTTTCTTTCATTTCATCACCTTCCAGTTAACAGTCTTAACATTTTTTTCTTAAATTAGACGAATACCTTATCAATTATTCTAAAATCTGTTATACTATTTGGGACTGAAAGGAGTTTTCATATGAAACCAAAACAATGGCTAAGTTTATTTTTTAGTTTATTATTAACCGTGACACTACTGCCGAGTTATATCAAAGCAGAAGAAATCACACAGCCAACTATTGCTGCTGAAGCAGCTATTTTAATGGATGCGAATACAAAAACCATTTTATATGAAAAAAATGCACACGAGACCCATTATCCAGCAAGCATTACTAAACTCATGACAGCATTACTTGCTATTGAAAATTTATCACCACAAGAGCAAATCACTTTTTCTAGAAATGCTGTTTATAGCATTGAGCCAGGCAGTAGCCATATTGGTATTAAGGATGGGGAGATCTTAACAGTGGATCAAGCCTTACATGGGCTTTTACTCATGTCTGCTAATGAGGTTGCTAATGGACTTGCTGAAGCTGTAAGTGGCTCATTAGAGGATTTTTCTATTCGTATGACAGAACGCGCCAAGGAATTAGGCGCACTTAATACGCATTTTGTTAATGCACACGGATTACATGATAAAAATCATTATACCACTGCCTATGATATGGCATTAATAGGAAGTTACTTAGCTCAAAACGAATACTTTTTGAGCATTATGCAAGATGTTAGCTATGAGATTCCTATGACAAACATTACAAATGAAACACGCCCACTTTATCAACAGCATTATATGTTGAATCCTAATCGAAATGGAAAACTATACCGTGAAGATGTTATTGGAGGAAAAACAGGTTATACTGACCAAGCTAGACACACTTTAGTTACTATGGCCAAACAAGGTGATACTACATTAGTAGCTGTTATTCTTCAATCTGAAAAATCTACATTATATACAGATACTGCTGCTCTTTTAGATTATGGTTTTGCATCCTATCAAACCCTTGATTTACATACAGCAGATGAAATTCTTAAAACATTACCTGGCTATTCAGTAAAAAGTGGACAAGCCTACCAAAGTGTCAATTATGGATTAGGTCTTGCCGAGGATACTTCAGTAATTGTTTTAAATACAGTTTCTCCTGATGATATCATACTTAATTTTGATTTGCCTGAGTCATTAGATAATACTTATAAGGTTGGCGATACTATAGGAACGGTTTCCTTTGTTTTAAATGGTCAAACATTAAATTCAGGTGAATTAGTTATTAAACAACTCGAGATATTACCTGAACCTGCTTTTTCTATTTCAAGTTTAATGAACCTATCTACAAATAAGTTATTCATTATTGGTGGTGTCGTGTTCATTATACTTCTTCTATTTATTTTCATATTACGAAAAAAACATCTTAAAAATAAATATAAAAAAGTCGGCAAATTTTTCAAGTAATTTATACAAAATACTTACCTATTTAAAGCAAAAACGAGGATGATTATTCATCCTCGTTTTTATTATCAAACTCTATTACATTCGCATCTTTCCATAAGCGACTAAGTCCATAAAACTGTGCATTTTCTTGTTCTAATATATGAACTATAACCTGTCCATAATCTAACAAAATCCACTGAGCCGTTTGATATCCTTCTTTATGAATAGGATACTCTCCTAATTTAGCCAATAACTCCTCTACTTCATCTGCCATAGCCTGAGTTTGTCTGATATTTGAAGCCACTGCAATAATAAATAAATCTGTTAGTGGTGTAAGCTCATGTACATCTAGTACTTCAACATTAACAGCCTTCTTATTTTGTATTGCTTTAACAATATTTTCTCCAAGTGTATAAGTTGTTGTATTCAATTTTTAAAATTCCCCCTTTTATTCCATTCTGCTAAGTTGTGAAATCATCAAGTAGTTATATTATTAATGCTCTGATATATCAAATTGCTTATAATATGCAATCAGCTCATTAATAATAGGATGCGCTTCTTGCTTAAGAATATTCGTTATATAATTATACGATGAAACAAGTGCTTTATACATGGCACGATCTAAGTTATATTGCGCTAGATGTTTAATTTCTTCTTTTCCTTTATAAGAACTTCTTCCTTCTTCTGTCATATCTGCTAAGTAAATTACTTTTTCTAAATCAGTCATGTTTAATCTACCTAACGTATGATATTTAATTGCATTCAATATAGAAGGCTTTGATATTCCCCAATCTCTTTGTAAAATAACAGCCCCAATCTTTCCATGAGCTAAATGAATATGTGTACGTTCATAATCGTCTAACTCAATTTCATATTTTTCACAAAGCGCTAAACTTTCTTTTGGTGTAATTTCTTTAGCAATATCATGAAAAAGTGCTGCAATAAATGTTTCACCATAATCAATTCCATTAAGCTTAGCATACTCTAATGCCATTTCAACAACCCCACGTGTATGTGCATAACGTTTAGGTGATAGTTTAGAAGCAACATAATCATACATACAAGCTTTTTCATCTTCTGTTAAATGAATTTTATAATCATAAAGTGCATGCTTTTTAATATAATTTTCAACTTCTTGTGGTACCAAATATTTAATAGGTTTCATCTCCATTAATCGCTTACGAATATCAGATGAAGATATTGCTAAAGCTGGAACTTCTAAAAAATGAATGTTGGTTTCATATTTTTCATTGATTTCTTTTACTTTACGCATTAAATCTTCTTTATTATATCCAGGTCTAGTTACAGCCACAAAATCACAAAGCTGTAAAAGCTCTGCTGATTCTTTCCAGCCTAATATTTTATGAACTGCATCTGCTCCTGTAATAAAGTAAAGTGATACATCTTCACCATAAATACGTTTTAATTCCTTAATCGTATCTATTGTATAAGTTACACCCTCACGCTCAATCTCAATTCGAGACACCTTAAAATAAGGATTTGCAGCAGTTGCAAGTACCGTCATTAAATAACGATGTTCACATGTAGTCATATTAATATGAGATTTGTGTGGTGGGTGACCTGTTGGGACAAAAAGTACTTCATCTACATTAAATTCATGCCTTACTTCTTCAGCCGTTACTAGATGCCCCATATGTATAGGGTCGAAAGTTCCACCCATAATGGCTAATTTCCTTATTCTATTTTTTTTATTCATAAATGCTCTCCTTGCACAGAATTCAATATCTCTTTTATTATACCCCATTTCCTCTGAAATTAAATAAAAAATCGTGATATCTTACTAAATACATCCATAATAAAAAGGCACTAATGCAATATGCACAAGTGCCTTTTTATTATTCTGATAAAGTAATCTTAGGATTCTTTTTAGCTGGTTTATAAAGAATAATCTTTTTACCAATAACTTGTACTACTACAGACTTTGTACGGTCTGCTAAACGTCCTGCCATATCTCTTGGGTCTTCAAGACAATTTTGTAATACACTAATTTTAATTAATTCTCTTGCATCTAAAGCTTGACCCACTGCTTCTGTTACTTCTGGTGTTAAACCATTTTTACCAAGTTGAAAAATAGGATCTATCTTTTGTGCTAAAGATTTTAAATAGGCTCTTTGTTTACTTGTAAGTTCCATCATATGCCCTCCTTTTATCATTCCATTGAAATTATATTATTTGTAGTAATCAAATTCTAAGTCATAAATATTAACTGTATCACCCTCTTGGATGCCTGCATCCTCAAGTGCTTTAATAATACCTTTTTCACGTAAATAACGTTGGAAGAATGCAAATCCTTGCTCAGTATCAATAGCAGTATATCCAATCATTCTTCTAATACCTTCACCTTCTACTACGAAGTAACCTTCGTGTGGCTGAGTGACTGTATATGGTTCATTTGGCATTGTACTAATTTCTTCAAACTCAGGTTCAAATACAACAATGTCTGTTGGAATTTGTTCAAGTAATTCTGCTACTTCTTTTAAAAGTTCTTGTAAATTATCATTTGCTGCTGCAGAAATAGGAATGACTTTAATTCCTTTTGGCTCAAATTCTGCTTTTAAAGCTGCTAAGTTTTCTTCATGGCCACCTACATCCACTTTATTAGCTGCAATAACTTGTGGTTTATCTCGTAAGATATCAGGATTAAATAGCTCAATTTCTTTTTGAATTGCATAAATATCCTCAATAGGATTTCTACCTTCTGTACCAGCTACGTCTACTACATGTACAAGTACTTTTGTACGTTCTACGTGACGTAAGAAGTCATGTCCTAAACCAATACCTTCAGATGCGCCTTCAATAATACCTGGGATATCTGCCATAACAAATTGTTTACCATAGTTATTACTTACAACACCTAAATTTGGTGCAAGCGTTGTGAAATGGTAATTTGCAATTTTAGGTTGTGCATTACTTACCATAGAAAGTAATGTAGATTTACCAACATTAGGGAATCCCACTAAACCTACATCTGCAATCATTTTTAATTCTAGAATAAGCCAGTATTCTTTAGCTGGTCTTCCTTTTTCTGCATAACGAGGTGCTTGTCTAGTTGGTGTTGCAAAGTGTTGATTTCCTTTCCCACCTTTTCCACCTCTAAAGATAATCTCTTTTTGCCCTGGTCTATGCATATCTGCAATAACATGATTTGTTTCTGCTTCTCTAATAACTGTCCCTAATGGTACTTTAATAACAAGATCTGGAGCATCTTTACCATGACAGCGTTTTTTTCCACCTTCTTCTCCATCTTGTGCTTTATAATGACGTTTATGTCTAAAGTTCATTAATGTATTACAACCTGGATCTACTTCAAAGATGATATGACCTCCACGTCCACCATCTCCACCATCTGGTCCACCATTTGGAACATATTTTTCACGTCTAAATGAAACATGGCCATCGCCACCTTTACCCGATCTCACAAATATTTTTACTTTATCTACAAACATGTTGTCACTCCCTTCCTATCTATAGTTTGTACAACAAATATGTTTTTTTTACGAGTTTCTCATATTTTATATCAAATTGTTTTTGTATACAGCAAAAGAAGGTTTCAACTAGTGCTGAAACCTTCCCCAATTAAATTATGCTTCTTGTGCAACTGGATAAACAGAAACTTGTTTTCTGTCTCTACCTTTACGTTCAAATTTAACTGTACCATCTACTAAAGCGAATAATGTATCATCGCCACCGCGACCTACGTTATTACCTGGATGAATTTTAGTTCCTCTTTGACGATATAAAATGTTCCCAGCTTTTACAAATTGTCCATCTGCTCTTTTAGCACCAAGACGTTTTGATTCTGAGTCACGACCGTTACTAGTTGAACCTTGTCCTTTTTTATGAGCAAAGAATTGAAGGTTTAAACGAAACATGTAACTCACCTCCTTATTTTTTTAGAATTTGAATGTATTTTTCTCCGTACATTTCTTTTGTATCTATAAGACCTAAAATTAATGTTCTTATAAGTAATTCAGCTTCTGGTTCAAACTCACCAGACTTACGTCTAGGGAATTCTACATCAATAAGCCCTTTTTCTTCACTATAAGCTAATTGTTTAATTGGCTCATCTGTGAACTTTTCAATAGCATTGAGTGTATTAAGGGTTAGCATGCTAACAGCCGCACACACAATGTCACTTCCATGCTCTGCATAACCTGCATGTCCTTCATAATGAAGACGGTAAACATGGTTATCTTTTTGATAAAGAGTCACCTTAATCATAATAATTAAGCATTGATAGCTTTAATTGTTACTTTTGTGAAAGGTTGACGGTGACCACGTTTTTTGTGGTAAGATTTTTTAGCTTTGTATTTGTATACGATGATTTTTTTACCTTTACCTTCAGCTACAACTTCAGCTTTAACTGAAGCACCAGCTACTAAAGGAGCACCTACAGTGATGCTTTCTTCGTTACCTACTGCTAAAACATTTTCAAAAACAACTTCTTCACCAGCAGCAACATTTAATTTTTCAACAACGATAACGTCGCCTTCTTTTACATTATATTGTTTGCCACCTGTTTCAATAATTGCGTACATGTGTACACCTCCTTATTCCGAAAACTCGCCGAATACGGTACTTTAATTACATTAAAGTTTAGACCTCTTCGTGCGGCTTAAACACTATAGTATAATAGCATAGTGCTATGTGTATGTCAATGCTATCTTTTATAAAATTGACATAAAATATTTCTTTCTGCCCCTAAATGCGTTTTTTCTATTTCTATTTTGACAGGATAATATGCTTCTAAATGGGCAATCATATTTTGTTCCATCATTTTTTCATAAAAATCTGGATGTGCTTGTAAATAAACAGCTTGTCTTACCTCACCTAGGTCTATTCCTCTAAGCTGATCTTCTAATTTCATAGATGCCATTAAAAAACTTTCTTTTGTATAAGGCATATGACACTGTGGACATTCATCCATTAATTTATGAGAAACGCATTGATTTTTTTTCGTTCTAGAAAATTGCATTAAACTTAATTCAGTTAATGGATAAACTTTTGTTAAGTGGTCCCCATAATACTCTAATAACTGTTTTGCATATTCATATACCTCTACCTTATGAGCATTACTTTTCATCTCTACTAAATCTAAAATAATCATACCTGATAAATTTCGTCGTAAAATCTGCAAAATAGCTTCTTTAATAGCTTCTTTATTAAGCTCTAAGGTTGCCTTTTCTGCATTTTTTGTTAAAATGGCTTTTGCACTATTTACATCAATAATCGTCATAGCCTCTGTATAGTCTATAATTAAATTACCACCATTTTTTAACCATATCTTTCGTTTGGTTAACTGATCAATCTTTTTGTTTAATCCGTAAATTGAAAAGATACCTTGCTCATCTTCATAATATTTCACAGAGACCTCTTCTAAATGGCCATATTCTTTTACTAGTTTTTGAACCTGCTCCAATACTTCTTTATGGTTACAAATGACCTCTAGTGCTTTTCCTTTTATCAGTTGTTCTATAAGCATTTGATAAATAGGTGTTGGTTCTTCATATAAAATGCTACCTTTTACTAAATATTGCCCTTCCTTAAGTAAAGTATTCACTTTCATTATTAAATTTTTAGCATCTTCTATAATTTCTTCTATTGTTGCCTCTGCTGCATGCGTACGTACAATAAATCCATAAGATGAATTTAATTCATTTTCTAGCACCTTTTTTATTTGCTCTCGAAAACTAGTATTACTAATCTTCTTTGATACATGAATACCTGGTTCAAACGGCAAACATACTAAATACTTTCCACTTATATTCAGTTTAGCTGTAAGTTTGTGTCCTTTATCTCCAATATTTTGTTTAGTAATTTGTACTGGTAGGGAATAGCCCTGTTGCAATTTAGATAAATACACATCCGGTATCTGTTTAAAATGTAGCATTCCATTTTTATCTGTACCGTAATCTATAAAAGCTGCTTTTAAATTCTTAACAATTTGTTGAACGCGCCCCATCACAATACAGTCTTGCCAATTCACTTCTAAAGTGGAATCTACATAATATTGAGTCAATTCTTCATTGATAAGAAGCGCCATCTCCATAGATAGCGCATTCTTTTTTATAATCATTTTATTCATTGATTCTGCCCACTGTATAAATCGGCACAAGTCCTTCTTTTTCTTCAGTATACAATTCCTTTCTGCTTACTTGCATTGTATAAGCTTCTTCACCTAATAAAGCTTTTACGAAAAGATCTGGGTTAAGGTTTTTACTACTTCCTGCATAAACCTGTAAATCAATTTTAATCGTGTCATTTTCTTGTGTAAAATCACTCTTTAAAATGAGTGGCTTAATATCCACTGGAGCAATTCCTTTTTTACCTTTTTTTAATACAATAAGTTCATCACTATTTTCTACCTTATCTGCTAATGACTGAGCAGTAATTGATGCGTTTTCACATTTAAGTATAATGGTATAATCTGCTCCTTGAACAAGACTCATAAGAGATGTTGACTTTTCTTCTACTTCATACGCATCTAATAATGTAATGCCTTGAACAAAAACTTTTTGTAAACGTTCTTTTACTTCACTTGGAGATACAACTTCATCCATCATAATCTCCATATATTCTCCCTCACTGCTCATCCCTACTGCAAGTGGTAATGCAAAATAAACAAGTGAATGTGGACTAAAGCCTTGTGAATAACTTACTGGCAAGTTAGCTACTTTAATGGCTCTTTGGAAAAGTCTCATTGTATCAAGATGCCCAACATACTTTATCTTTCCTATTTTACTAAACTTTAATCTAACTCTCATGACATAATCCCTTTCCAAATCGACTTGCACCACATCCAGAACATTTCTCACTACAGTTTGGTGTTGTTTTTGCTGCTTTAGCTAGCTCATTTTCACGAATTAAGAACTTCTTCGTTACACCAATATCAATATGATCCCATGGTAATACTTCTTCATATGAGCGTTCTCTTTTTGCATAAAAATCAAAGCTTAATCCCATTTCTTCGGCAGCTTCTACCCATTTATCATGGTTAAAATATTCACTCCAGCTATCAAAAGTACAGCCTTTTTTGTAGGCTCTATAAATTAATTCTGCTACTTTTTGATCGCCTCTAGCAATAACCGCTTCCAGTACACTTGTTTTTGCATCATGGTGAATATAACGAATTTGCTTTCTTGTAATGCTTCCTTTTAAAAGCTTAATTTTTTCAATAAAACTTTCAGCTGTATCTTGAGGCGCCCATTGGAATGGTGTAAATGGTTTTGGTACAAAGCAAGATGTACTAATTGTAAGCTGAAGTCCTGGTGCTCGTACTGCTTTATCTACTCCAAAGTAAGTTTGTACTATTTTATCTCCAAGTTCTGCAATACCTACAATGTCTGTATCTTCTTCATAAGGAAGACCTAACATAAAGTAAAGTTTAACACGATTCCAACCACCTTCAAAGGCAAGCTTACAACCACGTAAAATTTCTTCTTCTGTAATATTTTTATTGATTACATCACGTTGTTTTTGTGTCCCAGCTTCTGGTGCAAAAGTTAAACTGCTTTTTCTAACTTCTTGAACTTTTTGCATTAAATCTACAGAAAAGGCATCTACACGAAGTGATGGTAAAGAAATATTAACCTTTTGATCTCTACAAATTTCTAGTAACTCATTTGTAAATGGCTCTAATTCATCATAATCACTTGTACTTAAAGAACAAAGTGAAATTTCATCATACCCAGTTGACTCAAGTAATTTCTTTGCATGTCCAATAAGCACATCTTTACTTTTTTGTCGAACCGGTCTATAAATCATTCCTGCTTGACAGAAACGACAACCACGAATACATCCTCTAAACATTTCTAACGTTGCACGGTCATGCACTGCTTGAATCCAAGGAATAACTTGTGTTTCTGGATAAAAAGCTTCATCTACATTAGTTACAATAACTTTTCTAATTTTCTCTGGTGCGTCTTTATGAAGTGAAATACGTTCTTTAATTGTACCATCTTCATTATAGTGTACTTCATAAAATCTAGGTATATAAAGACCTGGAATTTTTAAACACTCTACAAGGAATGCTTCACGTGTTCCACCTTGTGCTTTCCATTCTTGATAACGGTCGAAAAGTTCATCATAGCTTATTTCTCCCTCTCCTATATAGAAAATATCAACAAATGGTGCTAATGTTTCTGGGTTATACGTACAACATCCACCTGCAATTACAATTGGATCATCTTGTGTCCTATCTTTACTAAAAATAGGAACACCTCCTAGTTCTAGCATATTTAGCACATTGGTATAACTCATTTCATATTGTAGTGTAAATGCTAAGAAATCAAATTCCTTAACTGGTGTGTGTGTTTCTAGTGCAAAAAGAGGAAGATTCGCTTTTCTCATTTCTTCTTCCATATCTGGCCATGGTGCAAAAACACGCTCACAAAAAACATCTTCCCTTCTATTAAAGAAGTGATATAAAATTTGCATTCCTAAATGACTCATTCCTACTTCATACACATCAGGAAATGCAAACGCTACTCGTGTCATTTCAGGTGTAATGGCCTTATTGGCACTATTAAGCTCTCCACCAATATAGCGCGCTGGTTTATCTACCTTACCTAATAGCGCATCTGTTAATTCTACTACTGACATTTCTTCCTCCGTATTGATCATTAAAATATTTGTTTAATTGTAGTCTCAAGTTCTTCTTTAAATTCTTGTATATAGACACTTTCAATATTTTGTCCTAATACTTGTTTTATAGTCGCTGTTAATTGATTACTATATAAACTTTGTTTTATAAACAGTAAACTCCATAGTAAAAGAGAACAAATAAATAATTCTATAAAAAAGCAATTTATTTTTAAAGTTTGTTCTTGAGATTGTTTTTCATCAAAAGCTTGTTCTATTTTAGGTAGCTCTTTTTGATTTAATATTTCATCTGTATCTATTGTGTCTTCCAGATTTATATCATCATTTAAAGTATAGGGCCTTTGCGTCTCCTCAACCATATCCATTCCTCCTGAATGCTTCGTATAGGGAATATGCCCTTGCATACGACTCACTAATAATCTTAATTATATATATGAAAAAATGGATAAGCTTATGCAAAGTTTATGCAAAATAAAAAAGACTTTAAAAAAGTCTTTTATCGCATGACCTCACGCCAACTTAAATCTCCTCTTTCTAAAGCTTTTACTAAAAGCTCTGCTGTTGCGAGATTTGTAGCAATAGGAATATTATGTGAATCACATAGT
This sequence comes from Cellulosilyticum sp., assembly GCA_017421915.1. Lineage (GTDB taxonomy): Bacteria > Bacillota > Clostridia > Lachnospirales > Cellulosilyticaceae > Cellulosilyticum. The sequence continues at coordinate 25,545 of JAFOHG010000006.1, forward strand.
CTCTCTATTCCACCTAAATCTGGCTCATGCGGCTTTTGAGATATTGGATCTCTTAAAAAGATAACCATATCTATTTGGTTATGTGCAATTTGAGCTCCTAATTGTTGAGCACCCCCTAAGTGGCCTGCTAAATATTTATAAATTGTTAAATTGGTTGCTTCTTCAATCAAACGACCCGTTGTACCAGTAGCATATAATGTATGCTTGGTTAAAATATGACGATACGCAATTGTGAAGTTTTCCATTAATTTCTTCTTTGCATCATGTGCAACTAAAGCTACATTCATCTTTTAACCCTCCCTAAAACATTTTTTTCTCACTACGCATAGCAACGTTAAGAACAAGTCCTAATCCCATCATATTAGCCCAAAGAGAACTTCCTCCATAACTAATAAAAGGTATTGGGATTCCTGTATTAGGTAAAAAATCTGTTACCACACCCATATTGACAAAGCTTTGCATAGCTATCATTCCAAAATATCCAATGACTATAAATCGTCCCAACTCATCAGGTGCTCCTCTTGCAACCCATAGTCCTCTAAATATAAAGAGTAATAAAATACCTATTACTCCTAATACACCTATAAATCCTAATTCTTCACCTACCACTGCCATAATGAAGTCATTATGAGATTCTGGTAAGTAATTAAGCTGACTAATAGAGCCTTGATTGAGTCCTTTACCATATAAGCCTCCTGAGCCAATAGCCTGAACTGCACGTTGTGTTTGATACTTATCTCCTGATGAGTCTCCACCATTAACAAGACTCATAATACGCTTACGCTGATATTCTTTGATTAATCCTTGATCAGGATTATTTACAATATATACAAATCCAACGACAATTACTAAAATACTAACTGTTGCTCCTATAACTATATATTTAAGGTCAAGTTTACTCACAAATAATTGTATCACCAATATCACAATAAGTACAATACTTGTTGATAAATTTGGTTGGCGATTTACCAAAATAAATGGAACAAACTCAAAAATTCCAATCACTAATAATGGCCATAATTTATTAATTCTTGTATTATACTTGTTAATAATAGTTGCACCACACAAAATCATAGCAATCTTAGCAAATTCTGAAGGTTGTATTTGTATTCCTGCAATATTAATCCATCTCGTGGCACCATTAACATTAACACCAAGGAATTTTACTGCAATTAGTAATATAATAATAGCTGCATAAATAATCAAATACCAATTTGCTAACATATGATAATCAATGCACATAACAATAAGCATTAACACTAATCCAATGCAAAAAAACGCAATTTGTTTTGTTACATTAGTCATATCTCCTGCATATGCTGTTGCACTATTAATTGCAAGAATGCCTATCCCCGTTAAGATAGTCATTAATAACACAAGCCAAATATCAATTTTTTGAATTAAGCTCTTTATTTGCATCTTTAAATAAAGTTCCTTTCAAAGCAATATTTTATACAATACTGCTATTTTACTTTTTTTAAATTTTTAATAGGAATATTGGCTGAAAGTACAGGTGCTTTTTTTCCACCTTGTTCATATTCCATATTAGATATTTCTATATTTAACTCTTCAGTATCAATATCTACATATTTAGATATAACTTCTAATATATCCGCACGCATCATTTCTAACAATTCGGTAGAACAATTCATACGGTCATGAATGAGTACTAATTTTAATCTATCTTTTGCAACAGAACCTGATTTATTTTTTCTACCAAATAATGCATTCATATCTAGGAACCCCATACCCTTCACCTCTTTTTAGTTACCGAAACCAAATACTCGTTTTATTCTACCCATAAAATTACTATTGGTGTTTAAGTCTAAAAACGGAATATCTTGTCCTAAAACACGGCTTGCAATATTTTTAAATGCTTTTCCCGCTAGTGAATTTCCTTGTGCTGATGCAGGTTCCCCTTTATTTGTTGTCACTACAACTTGCTCATCATCTGGTACCACACCTATTAAATCTACAGCCAGAATTTCTACAACATCATCCATAGCCATCATGTCACCACGTTTAACCATTTGCATACGTACACGATTGATAATAAGCTGCATATTGGATACGCCATGCGCTTCTAAAAGGCCAATAATTCGATCTGCATCTCTTACTGCGGATACTTCAGGCGTTGTTACAATTAATGCTCGATCTGCCCCAGCAATAGCATTTTGAAATCCTTGTTCAATACCTGCTGGACAATCTAAAATAACATAATCATATTCTTCTTTTAATGTCTCACATAGCTTACGCATTTGTTCTGGGCTCACTGCATTTTTATCTCTTGTTTGTGCTGCAGGTAAAAGAAATAATCCTTCAAAACGTTTATCTTTTATTAAAGCTTGCTTTAATCTACATCTACCTTCTACCACATCTACTAAATCATATACAATGCGATTTTCAAGTCCCATAACGACATCTAAATTTCTAAGACCTATATCTGCATCCACTAATACAACACTCTTTCCTTGTAAAGCTAGTGCTGTACCTACATTTGCTGAAGTAGTTGTTTTACCTACTCCACCTTTACCTGATGTTATAACAATCACTTCACTCATTAACTATACCCCCTGCTTATCATTAGTTGATAACATATGACTAATACTTTTAGTATCTAGAACGTCTACATAGACTTGTTCATCTATCAAATAGGCAATTTGTAATTCTTCACTAATACCCTTTTCCTCTTTTGGACATGGTGCAATTACATTTTTAATTCCAATTTGTATTGGTGCCATTCCTCTGCTTATTATAAATGGCTTCTTAAAATTAGCATCTAACCCTGAATGAACCTTACCTTTGATTACACCAAATACAATCACATTTCCACCTGCTTTGATTACACCCCCCGGATTAATATCACCAAAAACAATAACATTTCCTGGATATTCTATTTCCATCCCCGAACGTATAATCCCATAATAAAAATGTGTTAACGAACCATTCATTGTATCTAGTTCATTCTTAACCCATAACATTTTCTCATCATATAAAATAGGTTCATTCTCAAAAGGATGTACAAAAGAAACATTGATAATATTCTGCTTTTTAAGTATATCAATTAATTCCTCTTGTTCTTGTGCACTTAATAAACGTCCTTTAAAACGAATACCTACTTTGGAACCCTTAAAAAAAGTCTTAGACTCATTTAATTTTTGCTTGAAATAACTTATCACCTCTTCAAAGGATGCTTTTTCATCTAAAATTACTACAATGCCATCTACTGTTCCCTTGAATACGACAAGATTTCCCTCTCCCATGCTTTTCCCTCTATTCTATTTTTCAATCATTTTGATCCACCCATTTGTTCTAGGTTTTTCAAATTTTCTCACATTTATTCTACACCATATCATCTACCATTGACAATGAGATTTCTCAATTCAAATCTTTTTTTAAATATTTTTAAAATCTCTTTTATAGCTCTTCTTATTTATATTTCAAATCAGAATATATTTCGAGAACTCTTTTCATGTTCTTCTATTTTTTCATTAATTAAGTAAGCAATTTGGTAAATAATTAATGATAGTGTAATTGTATAGATTAATTCAGGAATAATAATAGATTTAATAAAATAAACAAAAGATAACTTACCTCTCAAAATAAATGCCATTATATTCACAGCACCATAAAACAAACTACTAATCAATGTGCAAATAAATGGAATAATAAAATTTTCTCTATAGAAATTTTTATTAAACTTCCCACATACAAATCCTATAAACATATAGCTCAGTAGTGTTGGACCTATGTGCATTCCAAATGAAATATCATATAAAAGTCCTGAAAAAGCCCCAATAATCATTCCTTCTTTGCTACCTCTAAGTAACGCAAAAGACACAATAATCATAATCATAAAATTAGGGCCAATTCCCCCAATTCTTATATATTGGAATAACGTTGACTCTAAGCTATGCATAATCACAAGTAAACTGCCTAATACTATTGCACGCATCATATCCCTCCTATTGATCGTCTGCACTAATTACTAGGACTTGTTTTAAATGTTCAAAATCTACAACCGGACGGACATAAGCATAGGTTACTAAATCATTACTATTGACTTTTACCTCTTCTACTTTACCTATTAAAATCCCTGGTGGATAAACATCACTTAAATTAGAAGTAATAATTTGATCATTTTTTACAATCTCAGACTCTCCATTAATCTCTAGTAAGCATAATCCATCATTAGCAAGTTCAATATCTCCTCTTAAAATCCCTACGTCACCTGTTCGACTCACTTCGATTCCAACAGCACTTCGACTATCAAGAAGCGTAATAACTTTTGACGAAACATTAGTTGCTTCTTCTACATGTCCAACTAATCCACCATCTGCTAAAACAACACTATTATTTTGTACATTTTGATTAATACCCACATCTATAGTGTATACTTTATTCCAATTGCCGTAGTCTCTTCCTATTACATTAGCCCCGATACCAGCATAATCTACATACACTTCTTTCATATCTAATGCACTTCTTAAACGTTTTAAATCATCCGAAACACGTTCTGCAACCACTTGCTTCGCTCGAAGTTGATCCACTTCTTCTTTTAGTGCTTTATTTTCTGCAATTAGTTCATCTACCTTTTTAAAACGCTCATAAATCTGACTGGTACCATTAGTTATTAAGGTAATTCCCTTTTCAAAAGGATAGAGTACATAATTTACCCCTGTACTAAGTACAGGGATATCAAATGCTTTCCCAATACCAATAAGAGCTATCAAAAGGACACCAGCAACTATGCCTACCCTTTTTATTTTCTTATTCAATTTCAAGGTACTCGCTCCTTATATTATTTATCATCAGCAAAAATAGCTGACCATTTTTCAATATTTTCTAAAGCATATCCTGTTCCTTTAGCAACACAATCTAATGGATCTTCTGCAATATTAACTGGCATGCCTGTTTCTAAGCTAATTAATGTATCTAAACCTGTAAGAAGCGCACCACCACCTGTAAGCATAATACCACTTTCCATAATATCAGCTGCAAGTTCTGGCGGTGTTTTTTCTAAGGTTAACTTGATTGCTTCAATGATAGAGTTAACTGGCTCTTTAATAGCTTCTGTTACTTCTGCTGAAGTAATAGTCAATACTTTTGGTAATCCTGTTACCAGATCACGTCCACGGATTTCCATTGTTTCATCTTGTCCAGTTGGGTAAGCTGCTCCAATATTAATTTTAATTTGCTCAGCTGTTCTTTCACCTATCATTAAATTATATTCACGTTTAATATATGCTACGATATATTCATCAAATTCATCACCGGCAATACGAAGTGATTTACTTGCTACAATACCACCTAATGAAATAACAGCAACATCTGTTGTCCCACCACCGATATCTACAACCATGTTACCTGTTGGTTCTTCTACACGAAGATGTGCACCAATTGCAGCTGCCATTGGTTCTTCCATAATAAGTGCCTTTTTTGCTCCTGCCTTTTCAGTTGCTTCTTCAACCGCACGTTTTTCTACTGATGTAACGCCTGAAGGCACACATACAATAACTCTTGGTTTTGAACCAAATAAAGATTGTTTATATGCTTTTCCTATAAAATAACGAAGCATAGCTGAAGTTGTATCAAAATCAGCAATAACACCATCTTTAAGAGGTCTAATTGCCACAATGTTTCCAGGTGTTCTACCAATCATTTGTTTTGCTTCATCACCTACAGCAAGCACTTCATTTGTTTTTTCTTTGATGGCTACTACAGAGGGTTCGTTTACCACAATACCTTTTCCTTTTACAAAAACAAGTGTATTTGCAGTACCTAAATCGATACCCATATCTTTACTAAACATATATTTTCCTCCTAATTACTCTATCTACAATATGTGAATTGACAAAATATCATATCTACCATCATACCTTTTTTTTCTTTTTTTTTCAACATCTATAAGTAACTTTCTTCCCTTAAACTTTTGTAAGAATTATCTCCAATAATAATATGATCTAATAGGGGAATCCCCATGACTTCTCCAGCAGTCTTTAACCTCTTTGTAATCTGTAAATCTTCAGTGCTTGGACTTGGATCTCCACTTGGGTGGTTATGAAGTACAATAATACTATGAGCAGACTTTTGTATTGCACTTTTATAAACCTCTCTAGGATGTACAATAGAAGCTGTTAAACTCCCTTCTGACACAATACGATATCCCTTCATTTTACACTTTGTATCTACAAAAATGACTACAAAACATTCTTGACTTTTATAACGAAATCGCTCCATAAAATAATTAGCTACTGTCTCTGGGCTAGATATTTTTATTTCCGCTTGGTACTTTTCTTGCGCCATACGCTGGCTTAATTCTAAAACTGCCTTAATTTGAAGCGCTTTTACTTTTCCAATTCCTTTAATTTCTTGAAGCTGTTCATAAGATAATTCATGTAAATGAACTAATGTCATATCTTCTTCCATGTCTGACCCAGCCTGTTTTAATAAATACTGCGCCAGTTCTTGTACATTCATAGTATTTGTCCCTGTTCTAAGTAAAATCGCTAATAAATCACTATCCGTAAGTGCTTCTAAACCATATCTCTGAAATTTTTCATATGGCATTTCCACCTTATCTTGCTGATTCATTCCACCCACTCCTTTTTTAAATTATAGCCATTTCTTAGAAATTTATACCCCTTTCCCCTCACTTATCTTATGAAGTTGAAAAACAAAAAATAAGTCCAATTAGGACTTACTTTTTGTGTGTTAATGATACTATTTGATTAAGCTGTGTATATAATTCATGTACAGGAAGTCCCATAACATTATAATAATCCCCTTCTATTCCAGAAATATATCTAGCCCCATAACCTTGAATCCCGTAGGCACCTGCTTTATCTAGAGGCTCTTTTGTATCTAGATATTCTTGAATTTCCTCTTCAGATAATATTTGCATTGTCACTTTTGTTTCTTTATAAAAGGTCTTTATTATTTGAAGCTTTTTATGGATTAATGCAACACCTGTATAAACTTGATGGGTTTGACCACTTAATAATCGTAAAATTTCTTTAGCTTCTATCTCATCTTTAGGTTTTCCTATAATTCTTCCTTGATAACATACAACGGTATCTGCACCAATTACCCAGTTGTCACAATATTGGTCTGCAACAATCTGTGCTTTTTGCTTTGCTAATTCTTGTACGTTACACTCTGGTGATAATGTCTCATCGATTACTTCATCTACCGACTTCGTATAAACTTTAAATTCCCATGGTAAAAGTTCCATAAGCTGTTTTCTTCTAGGTGATTGTGATGCTAATAATATTGGTTTCATTCTACTCCTCTTTCTTTATATTCTCTTATATAAAAAGACTCCAAATAAAAGTCCTAAAATAGCTGATAGTGTTATATTAAACTTAATTTGTACAGAAAACCATATCACACCTAGATTAACCTGAAAAGGTTGATCTAATCCAAATGTTCCTGCATAATTCATCCAGTCTAAATATTTTGTGCCACTACATAAACTTCCTACAAAATATCCCACTGTTAATCCAGATAACATACACAAAAGTAAAATCCACAAATTTCCTGCTTTTGTACTTCCGCCTATCATTTACTCTAATCCCCCTCTATTTTCCTTAGTAAACTTATTATACATCTAGCTGATTTGTTTTTCCACTTTCTTACATATAAATATCTCTTATTTAGTCCATTTATACTTTATTAATCTTAATGCAAACTTTTTTATATAGCCAATAAAAAGGATAGTAACCCTATCTCCTAATTGAAAGAGCTACTATCCTTTTTCTACTTTTCTATTAATCTCTTTTAGCTATTGCAAACTTATCTTTTTCTTGAGTTCCTTCACCTATTAAATGTGAAATTGCTTGAGTGGGGCACTTACTACTACACTTACCACATCCTACGCATAATTTTGGATTAATGATTGCACATTGCTCTTCTAAGCGAATTGCACCATATTCACACTGCTTAATACACAATCCACACCCTATGCATCCTACTTTACATACTTCTTTTACCTCTTTTCCCCTATCTTTAGAGGCACAATTAACATGATAGCTATCCATTATAGGGACAAGATGAATCACACCTCTTGGACATTGTTTCTCACAAGTTCCACACCCTACACACTTTTCTCTATCAATAATAGGTAAGCCTTCTTTCATTGTAATCGCATCAAATGCACAAACCTTCATACAAGACCCTAAACCTAAGCACCCATAAATACATTGTTTAGGTCCTCCATTTAAAAGATGAGCATCTTGACAAGTCATCAAACCTGTATAATTAAACTTTTGACCAGCTACCTTACCGTTTCCTTTGCATCTTACAACTGCCACTTTCTTTTCTGCTAAGTTACTTTCTATTTGCATAATCTTAGCAATTGCTGCAACTTGCTGCTTATTACAAACCGGACATCCATTTGGTGCACTTTCTCCATTTACAATTGATTTTGCCATTGCCTCACACCCTGCAAAGCCACATCCTCCACAATTTGCTCCTGGCAGGCATGCTTTTACCGCTTCTACCCGTTCATCAATGGGTACTGCAAACTTTTTTGCAGCAATGCCTAATCCTATTCCAAACAGAAGGCCCATGCTACCAAGTGTTACAATTGGCACTAAAATTGCTGTAACATCCATTTTTGTTTCCCCCTATATATTTGGAATTAAATTTTGAAATCCTGCAAAGGCTAATGCCATAAATCCTGCCGCCATTAACACTAAAGGTAACCCTCTAAAAGCAGGAATCACATCATTATCCTCTATATGTTCCCTAATACCTGCCATAAGTAACATTGCAATGGTAAAACCAATAGCTGCCCCTAATCCATTTACCACTGATTGAATAAGTGTATATTCTTTTTGCATATTAAGAACGGCTACACCTAAAACGGCACAGTTTGTTGTAATTAATGGTAGGTAAACCCCTAATGCACTATAAAGAGAAGGACTTATTTTTTGAATAATCATTTCTACCAGTTGTACCAAAGAAGCAATAACTAAGATAAAAGCTAAATTGTATAAGTACTCTAATCCTAATAAGCAAAGAATATACTTATAAACTAAGTATGTACATGTAGAGGCAATCCCCATTACAAAAGTTACTGCTGCTCCCATGCCAAGTGCTGTATCTACTTTTTTAGATACACCTAGAAAAGCACAAATGCCTAAGAATTTTACTAGTACAAAATTATTGACAAGTGCCGCTCCAATAAATAATAAAATTAAATTCATTATTCCCCTACCTCCTTTTAGCCTTTATTGTATTTAAAATAGCCATTAAAATACCTAACGTAAAAAAGGCACCTGGTGCTAAAATCATAACTGTTGCTGGAGGATAAAAACTTGGCATAACTGTTATACCACATAGAGAGCCTACTCCCAACAATTCCCGAATACAGCCTATAACGGTTAAAGAACAAGTAAAACCAAGCCCCATTCCAAGACCATCAAAAACAGCCGCAAGTGGTTTATTTTTAGAAGCATAGGCTTCTGCACGCCCTAAAATAATACAATTGACAACAATAAGTGGGATAAAAAGTCCTAAACTACTATATAAACTTGGTGCATACGCTTTTAACAAAAATTCTACCACTGTCACAAAACTTGCTATGACAACAATATACGCTGGAATACGTATTTTAGATGGAATGAAATTTCGAATAAGTGAAATCACTAAATTTGAACAAATAAGGACTGCTGTTGTAGAAAGTCCCATCCCCATGGCATTAATAACACTTGTTGTAACAGCTAATGTAGGACACATACCTAGTACTTGAACAAAAGTAGGATTATCTTTTATAATGCCAGCTTGTAATCGTTCTTTTAATGCACCCATTATGCATTCCCCCATTCTTCTTGATGTGCCATCACATATTCACTTGCTCTATTAACAGCATTGGTAATTGCCATAGAAGTAATTGTTGCTCCAGTAATCGCTTGAATTTCATCTTCTTTTGGTATCTCTTTGCTCACCTTTAATGGTGTCTTACGCTCTACAAATTGACCTGTGAAACTTTCTTTTTCAGCATTCGCACCAAATCCAGGCGTTTCTGCATGCTCTAATATACTGATTCCCTTTACCTTTCCCTGTGGATCAATACCTATTAGTATTTTAATAGCGCCACCATAACCATTAGGCGCCATTCGAAGGACATAACCCATGCATTCATTTCCTTTTTTAGCAATGCATAGCTTTTTAATCTGCTCATCATCTATGTTTTCTATAACCTCAAAACTTTCTGCCTCCATAATAAGCTTTTTCATTTCTAATTCCTCAGCTTGAATTTCATTAGCCATAATAATAGGTTTAGTTATTTGATTCACCGCACTTAAAATGCCTACACAAATGGCTGTAATTAAAAATAAAATGCCTCCTAATTTTAATGGATGATTCATTTTACACCACCTCTCCAAATCGACGTACTTTCACATACTTATCAATAAGAGGTACGACTAAATTCATAATTAAAATACTATAACTAACACCTTCTGGATAGCCTCCAAATAATCGAATTAAAGTTGTAATCATACCTGCTCCTAATGCAAAAATGATTTGACCTTTTATGGTCATTGGTGTTGTTGTATAATCTGTTGCCATAAAGAAGCCACCAAGCATAACACCACCTAAAAATAAACTATAAAAACTTTGATAAAAGTCAAACCCATTTAATAAAGTTGTTAAAACAAAAATGCTTCCTATATAACATACTGGAATATGCCAAGTAATAACCTTCCTTATGATTAAATAAATACCACCTATTAATAATGCCAAAGCAGAAACTTCTCCTATGCATCCACCTATATTTCCAAGAAATGCATCCGTTAAACTAGGTAACTGATCTAGAGCCCCATTTTTCATTAATTCAAGAGGTGTTGCTCCCGTAACGGCATCTACACTACTTAAAAGTCTTCCTTGTTCTGGTACAGGAAAACTTCTCATATCTGTACTATAACCTGCTAATAAAAAAGCCCTTGCTGCTAATGCAGGATTGATAAAGTTTTGACCAATTCCTCCAAATACTTGCTTTGCCAATATAATCGAAACAAAAGCGCCTATTACAATAATATAAACTGGTGCACGAGCTGGTACATTATAAGCCAGTAATACCCCTGTTACAACTGCGCTTAAATCCCCAATAGTTATTGTTCTTTTAAAGACCTTTTCCCAAATCCATTCAAAGCCCACACAACAGCCTACACTTACAACCGTTAAAAATAAAACATATACACCAAAAAAATAAATACCTGCTATTAAAGCTGGCATTAAGGCAATGACCACATCTAACATAATCTTTCTAGTCGTATGCTCTGCTTTCACATGCGGAGAGGATGACACCATTAACATTTTCTCCATAATCTATTCTCCTTTTACTTAACTACTTAAAGCATTTTAGACTGCATTTTATATTGAAATGATTTAAGTCTTCTTAGCTTTGTTTTGCTCGGATAACAGCTTTTGCTGTACGAATGGCTTGCACTAACTCCCTCTTAGCTGGGCAAGTATAGGCACAGCACCCACACTCTATACAATCCATCCCATTTTGCTTAAGAAAAACTTCGTAATGACCATGTATCGCACTTTTTTGTAAATGAATTGGGACTAGTCCCATTGGGCATACTGCAACACATTTGCCACATCTTATACAATTTGAAGGAGGCTTACAATCAGTTTCTTCCTTTGTTAAACATAAAATAGCTGATGTCCCTTTTGTAACAGGAATGTCTACATCAAAAAGAGCTGTCCCCATCATCGGTCCACCTGCAATAATTTTAACCGTTTGATTCCAATCTACTTGAGCATATTCTAAAACTTCTCTAATGGAGGTTCCTATTTTTACTTCTAAATTACAAGGCCGCCTCACGCCTTTTCCCGAGACAGTAACAATCCGACTGATAACAGGCTCCCCTTTTATAACTGCTCTATAAATTGCACCTACTGAAGCTATATTATGTACCATGCAACCTACTTCAATAGGTAATTTACCACTTGGTACTTGTCTTGAGGTGAGTGCTTCTATTAAATGTTTTTCCGAACCTTGTGGATACTTAGTATGTAAAAGTTTGACTTCAATAGGCGTATCTTGAGCTAGTGTTACCATTCTTTTATAGGCATCTATTTTATTATCTTCAATCCCAATAATAGCCCTTGCTTCTTTAAAAACTTGAAGTAATAATTTAACACCTTCAATAACATCTTCTCCTCTTTCTAACATAACACGCTCATCTGATGTTAAATAAGGTTCACATTCTGCCCCATTAATCAAGATAAACTCCACCTTTTTATCTTGAGGTGTAGAAAGTTTGACATGTGTTGGAAAGGTTGCTCCCCCTAATCCCACAATTCCAGCAGCTTTAACATATTCGATTAATATGTCCCTAGTTAATTTTTCTTCTTGATTATAAGGCATGATTTGTTTTTCTGGATTAATAGCATATAGTCCATCATTTTCAACTACAACGCAAGTCTCTTTTACCCCTTTTACCGTCATACGCTTTTCTATCACTTTAACTGTACCTGATATGGAGCTATGAATATTGGCAGAAACAAATCCATTTGCTATACCTATTTGATCTCCAACATACATATAATCTCCCTTTTTTACAACTGGTGTACAAGATGCGCCAATATGCTGTGACATAGGGAATACAACTTCCTTACCTGGCAACATGACTTCTATTTGAACATTAGAAGTGATTTCTTTATGGTAAGTAGGATGTATTCCTTTTTTAAAGGTCATTCCCTTCATCTTACTCCTCCTCTATCTTTCATATAGTATTTCACCATAAAGTATATGTTTTTTGTTAGCTTCTAACGACAATATTGTGTAGATTTTCTATAGATGCTTTTACCCATTTTAATATTTCAGGATGATTAATAGGGACGTCCTTCAAAACATACTTTAATGCTCTTGTATCTACTTCTATTGAATCTTCACCTTTAGTATACTTATAAATCCAGTCTATCTTAGGATAAGCACTTATTAGGGTAATAATCGTAGCAGGCATATCTCCTAATGGTGGCCTATCCACATGATTGTATTGCATGACAGCCACAAGCAAAGTCCCCTTCCCCTTTTCACTTTTAATCCTTAAATGCCCCCCGCTTAATTCACAATTTTGCTTAAGCAAAGGAATGCCTAATCCAACTCTTCTCGTTGTACGCGTTGTAAAAAAAGGATTACTAACATGTTGTAGCATCTGCTCATCCATTCCCTGTCCATTATCTTCTACCTTTAAAATGAGTTGATTTTGAGCCAAATATTCAATAACTTCTAATTTAACAAGTGTTGCACCCCCACGCACACTATTTTCTGCAATATCCAACAAATGTAAGGATAAATCTTGCATTTTCTACCTCCCTTTAAATAAATAAAATGCCTTTAAATAAAAATAAGGATAAAAATAAAGGAGCATCACAAACTAAAATAGTTTTATGACACTCCTTCGTATTTTCATCAAGTTCTATTTGGTTAAGTAACGTACCTTAATGACATTTTCAATTGCTTCAATTGCACTAAGCACTTCTTTAGAAGCATTTTCTACATCAATTAGCGTATAAGCATATTCGCCTCTACTTCTATTAGTCATATCTTGTATATTAAGACCTGCTTCTGCAATAACAGCTGTAATCTTTCCAAGAATAGCAGGAATATTCTTATGTGCAATAGCAATACGCGCTGAACCATTCCAAGGCATAGAACAAGCTGGATAGTTAACAGAATTTGTAATATTACCTTGTTCTAAGTAATCTTTAACTTCTTTAGCAGCCATAACTGCACAGTTTTCTTCTGATTCTTCTGTAGATGCACCTAAGTGAGGAATTGTAATAATTTGATCATTACCTAATACATCTTCCACTGGGAAATCTGTTACATAAACAGCTACTTTACCTGAAGCTAAAGCTTCTTTCATATCATTATTTTCAACTAAGGTATCTCTTGCAAAATTAAGTACCCTTACGCCATCTTTCATTTTTGCAAAAGCTTCTTTATTTAACATATGTTTTGTACTTTCAAGTAATGGCACATGAACTGTAATATAATCCGCTTGTGAATAAATTTCATCTAAAGTTGTAGCATGTTTAATATTTCTTGATAATCCCCAAGCTGCATCAATTGAGATATAAGGATCATATCCAATAACTTCCATACCTAAAGCTTGTGCTGCATTGGCAACTAAAACCCCAATTGCCCCTAAACCGATGACACCTAGCTTTTTACCTAAAATTTCTTGACCTGCAAAAGCACTTTTACCTTTTTCTACAGATTTAGCAACATCTTCTGTTAAAGCTTTTGCCCAGTTAATACCATCCACGATTTTACGTGAAGAAAGAAATAATCCACAAAGTACTGCTTCTTTAACCGCATTGGCATTTGCACCTGGTGTATTAAATACAACAACACCCTTTTCAGCATAAGCATCAATTGGAATATTATTAACACCTGCGCCTGCTCTTGCAATTGCTAGTACACTCTCTGGTAAAACCATATCATGCATTTTAGCACTTCTTACTAAAATAGCATCTGCATTTTCTATTTGATCAACGATTTGATAAGCATCCCCAAGCTCATTTAAACCGTTGCTTGAAATTTTATTAAGTGTATGAATTTTAAACACTATGCTACCCCCTTATAAGTTTTCACTCTCGAATTTTTTCATAAAGTCAACTAATTTTTGTACGCCTTCGATTGGCATAGCATTGTAAATACTTGCGCGCATACCACCAACACTTCTATGTCCTTTAATACTTACAAGACCTTCTGCTGCTGCTTCCTTTACAAATTTTGCATCTAAGTCAGCATTTCCTGTTACAAATGTCACATTCATCATAGAACGGTCTTCTTTACAAGCTGTTGGCTTAAAGAGTTTAGATTGATCTAAATAGTCATATAATAAAGCAGCTTTTTCTTTATTTCTCTTTTCTAACGCTGCTACGCCGCCTTGATTTTCAATCCATTCAAACATAAGTTTTAACATATAAATACCATATGTAGGTGGCGTATTGTACATAGATTCATTATCTGCCATTAACTTATAGTTAAGCATTGCAGGTACTTTTTCATTAGCATAACCTATTAAATCTTCACGAATAATAACTAATGTAACCCCTGCAGGTCCTAAATTCTTTTGTGCTCCTGCATAAATAATACCAAATTTACTTACATCTACTTCTTCAGATAAGATACATGATGACATATCTGCAACAAGTGGTACATTACCTGTATCTGGATATTCATGATATTTTGTTCCGTAAATTGTGTTATTTGCACAGATATATACATAATCTGCTTCTGGATCAAATTGATCTTTTGAAACCTTTGGAATATAAGTATAGTTGTCAGCCTTTGAAGAGCCTACTACATTAATCTTTCCATATTTTTGAGCTTCTTTTAATGCTTTAGAAGCAAATTGACCTGATTCGATATAATCTGCTTTAAAAGATTTTCTAAGTAAGTTCAATGGAATCATTGCAAATTGAAGAGATGCTCCCCCTTGTAAAAATAATACTTTATAATTATCTGGAATACCCATGATTTTACGAAGTCTTGCTTCAGCCTCTTTTATAATGGCATCATAATCTTTCGAACGGTGACTCATCTCCATTACACTCATTCCACTATTACCATAACAAACAAGTTCTTGCTGAGCCTTCTCTAACACTTCAAGTGGAAGTGCCCCTGGCCCTGCTGAAAAGTTAAATACTCTACGCATGATACCCCTCCTAATACGAAAAATAGTAATCGACATTAAATGTAATGTTTATAAAATTATATTTAATTTAATTTAATTAGTCAACTTAAAATTTTTTAAATATACTAAAATATTGCATATTTAAACAAATTCTATCCCAATTGCTATCAGATTCTCTATGTACTATACTATTCATCTCTCTAATAAAATAGTACCTTCTATTCTTATCCCAAAATATAAAAGCCAACCCGAAGGCTGGCATAGGGAATGAAATCTACTTTTTTACCGAAAAGTAAACAGAAATACTGATAACCGTTCTTAATAGACTGCCTTTAAAGCAAGTTACAATATTGTCACATTAACTAGTCAAAATCCATTCTATCCGTTGACTAGCTTAATGTTGCCACCATTACAGCTTTAATGGTATGCATCCTATTTTCTGCTTCATCAAATACCACAGAATAAGGCGCCTCAAAGACATCTGCTGTTACTTCATTTCCCTTAACAGCAGGTAAACAATGCATAAAAATCATATTAGGGTTATTGACTTTATCAATAAGTTTACGATTAACTTGATATGGGCTAAGAAGTGCAACACGTTCTTTTGCTTTATCTTCTTCACCCATAGAACACCAAACATCTGTATAAATGACATCTGCCCCTTCTACTGCTTGAATATCTTCTGTAACAATTACTTTAGATCCTGATTCTTTTGCATACCCTTCACATACAGCTATATGTTTTGGATCTGGCCAAAGTAATTTAGGTGCCACAATGACAATATCAATCCCCATTTTACTACATCCAATAAGTAAACTATTACTCATATTATTACGTCCATCACCCATAAAGACGAATTTTTTCCCTTTTAAAGTTCCTAAATGCTCTCTCATTGTTAATAGGTCTGCTAAAATTTGTGTTGGGTGATATTCATCTGTTAATCCATTATAAACAGGTACCCCACTATATTTTGCAAGGTCTGTTACCACTTGTTGAGAAAATCCCCTAAATTCAATTGCATCAAACATACGACCTAAAACGCGCGCTGTATCTTCTACACTTTCTTTATACCCTAATTGAATATCGTCTTTACCTAAATATTCTGGATGAGCCCCTTCATCTACACATGCTACTGTAAAAGCACAACGTGTTCTTGTAGAAGGTTTTTCAAAAATTAAAGCTACATTTTTTCCTTCTAGGCTATGTCCTTTAATCCCCATACGTTTTTTAGCTTTTAAATCAGCAGCTAAATCTAATAAGAAATTAATCTGTTCTGCTGAAAAATCATGTAATGTTAAAAATGATTTACCTTTTAATCCAAACATTGCTTTACTCCCCCTTATACTTTATACAACCTCTTTTTATATAGATTTCACACCTAAGCCCTCTACTTATATAGTCACTTTATCACTGTGGAATCTTTATACAATAGGTTATGTTTTAATATGCTTATAATTATACATACAATCTAATAAAAATTCAATATATTCTTATATTTAGTGGTGAATTTTAATTTTATAATATACATCATAAACATCAGTTTCCTAGTTTATCACTAAAAAGAGGCTGCCCTTATGGCAACCTCTTCATTATACTTATATTGATTATATTTATTCTCTTTATACTTGACTTTGTAATTCTACAAGTTCATCTTCTGTAAGCTGACGATACTCACCTAGTGCTAAATCTTTTGGTAGCTTAAGCTGTCCCATCTGTATACGTTGTAAGTAAACAACTTCTTTACCTACAAATTGAACCATCTTCTTAACTTGATGAAATTTCCCTTCACTAATTGTTACATAAATCTCTGAAAACTCACCACTTGAAATAATCTCTAATTTCCCTGGTCTATAAGTTGTTCCATCTTTTAAGGTCATACCTTGAGCAAATACCTGGGTATCCTCTGGAACCATTTCACCTTTTACTTTTGCATAATAAATTTTATCCACATGTTTTTTAGGGGATAATAAATCATGAGCAAGCTTTCCATTATTCGTTAAAACCAGTAAACCTTCTGTATCTTTATCCAATCTTCCTACAGGAAAAAGTTCCTTATTACGATCCATTTGCATGAGTAAATCAATAACAGTCTCATCTCTTGGGTCTTCTGTAGCAGATACATAACCTGCTGGCTTATTGAGTAAATAATAATAATACGCTTTATAATCTATTGGTTTACCCGATACACAAATCACTTGTGTTTCTGGATTAACATTTGCCTCACTTTTTGCAATACATTTGCCATCCACAGTAACTTTCTTAGCTTTTATCAACTTTTGTACTTCTTTACGGCTTCCATAACCAACATGGCCTAATACCTTATCTAAACGCATGACTTTCACCTACTTCTTAACATAAACGCCAGCTAGCTGGATATTGATTTTTTAACATACCATTTTGTGCTTTAACCCATCCTAATGGATAACCATCTACACAAACTACATAATACCCTTTTGGTCTATCACATAAAATAGTTTCACCTTTAAGATAACGCATAATAGCTTCATCTTGTAATGACCACTCTATAGTCTGTTTAAACATCTCTTTTGGATAAGCTAAAGTTAACACATGAGATGGCTCAAAACGTTTATTTTTAAGTTCTCCTAATAATAAACCACCACGAATCACACGTACACCCTTTAAATCTGGTGCATCCTCTGGAATACTATAGAGCTTACCACTAATTTCTGTGACAGGCATATCTGCACTTAAATGTGTATATTGCTCCATAAAAGCAAGGGCATCTGGATAATCTTTTAAACGTTTTTGTTTACCATATCCAGGACACTTGCCTGCCTCACCACCTGTTCTTTGAAGTAAACACACAAAGTGGCCTTCTCCTTCTAAATGGTGTGGCCATAATCTTAAAGCCCCTTCTAACTGAGGATCTGCATCAATAAAATCTGGACGTCCCTTACTAATACCACCTACTGGTGTTAAAGGAACTACTTTAAAATCTGGATGCTTTTTAAGGAATTCATCAATCATACCCTCATTTTCTTCAGGTGAGAAGGTACAAGTTGAATATAAAATCATTCCATCTGATTTAAGGAGTGTAACTGCATCTTCTAAAATCGTACGTTGTAAATTAGCACAGTGTTGTACGCCATAAGCCTCCCAGCTTTTTGTTGCACTTTCATTTTTACGGAACATTCCTTCTCCTGAACACGGTGCATCAATTAAAATCTTGTCAAAATAACCTGGCCATTTACTTGCTAACTTTTCAGAGGTTTCACTTGTTACAATCCCATTACGATTTCCAAAGTTCTCAAGATTTTTAAGTAAAGCTTTAACACGTGAGGCACTAATGTCATTGGATACAAGTACCCCTTCTTGTTTCATACGTGCTGCAAGCTGTGTACTTTTTCCTCCAGGTGCCGCACACATATCTAAAACACGGTCTCCTGGTTCAATTGGTAAATACGCTCCTGGTGACATAGCACTTGGTTCTTGAATATAGTATAAACCTGCAAAATAGTAAGGGTGTTTACCTGGCTTTTCATGTGCATCATAGTAAAACCCTTCTTTACACCAAGGCACAGTCTTTAAAGAAGTAAAAGGATTAATTTTTTCCCATTCTTCTAAGCTTAATTTTAAGGTATTCACCCTTAACCCTTGATATTTTGGTAATTTATAAGAAGCTAAATAAGCCTCATATTCATCTTTTAACAATCTTTTCATTTTTTCTTCAAAAGCTACTGGTAACTTCATTCTTCATTCTCCATCATCATCTACTTTATATATTTTTATCCTACTCCTTAAAGTATACACACTCGTTTAACACTCTTCCTCTAAACGTGCTATTAAAAGCGGTTTAAAATCCAAATAGTCTGCGGAAACTAATTGATACATAATCCCTTCATATTCACCTATCTTTGCTTTTTCCCAAGAAGAGGCATCATGTAAGTGTCCATAAATGACTTTCGTTACAGGATATTGTTTCATAAGTTCTATAAAAGGAGAGGTTGTCGCATCCTCTACATAAGGTGGATAATGTATCATTACCCAAATCTCCTTTGCTTTTTCCTTAAGGGCCGCATCTAATGAGAGTTTTAATCGGCCACATTCCCTTGCAATCATTTTCTCAGTTTCTTCTATCTTTTCAACTTGCTCACCAATCGACCATCCTCGTGTGCCACAAATTGCTACCTCACCTACTAAATAAGTTGTATTTTGTAAAAAATAAGTATGCTGATATTTACGATTCAATGGACTTGGTCGATCCCACCAATAATCATGATTGCCTCTAATGCAAATTTTATGTCCTGGTAATTCATCTAACCATTCTAAGTCTGGTCCTGCTTCTTTTAAACGCATTGCCCATGATATATCACCGGGAATCAGTACAATATCTTCACTTGTTACATTAGACTCCCATTTAGCTTTAATCTTATCCATATGATTTTCCCAATGGACACCAAACACATGCATAGGCTTATTGGATGTATGGCTTAAATGTAAATCACCTATTGCAAATACGTTCATTTTCATCGCTCCTTAGTTTCCCCATTATAGCATAGCTTTTTTTTAGTTGACAATCTATTGATTATGACAACCAAAAACTCTTAGAGCTCGTCCACCTAGATAATTACATAAATCCCCTTGTTTATAGCCCTTTTCTTCCATTTCTGCCACAATTTCATCATGAATTTTCCACCAGCTTGTATTCCAGTTTGCATATAAAGTATGTTCTTCTGGTGCACGTCCAATAATGCGTTGTACCACTATATCTGGTGATAAATAACGTAAAAATGTAATCACTCGTTTTTTATAATCCTCTAATGAAACCATCTCTAAACTACCTTGTTCATAAGCCTTTGCAAGAGGCGTTCCTTTAACCACATATAAAGCATGGAGTTTTACATACGTATTTTGCATTGCACTTAAGCATTTAGCGGTTTCAATAACATCTTTCAAATCATCCCATGGTAAATCTACAATAACATGCGTACAAGTTGCAAAAGGATATTGTTTAATTTGCATCATGGCATCTAAATACTCTGCCAAACTGTGGCCACGATTAATTTTTTGAAGGCTACGATAATTAATTGTTTGTAAACCTAACTCAATACAAACCTCTTTTTTATATTTTTGTGACCACTCAAAAAGTGCCTCTAAATAAACTTTACTAATACAATCCGGTCTTGTTGAAACAGAAATGCCTACTATATCTGGATGTACTACTTTTTCTAAAATCATTTTAAAATCATCAATAGGCATATACGTATTACTAAAATTCTGTAAATAAGGAATAAAGTATTTTGCCTTATATTTTGCTTTAATCTTTTCTATATTGTGTTCCATTTGACTAGCAATTGCTTCAGTGGCTTCCCTCATCTCATAACCAGTTCCCACATCTCCACAATAAATACAACCACCACTTGCTACATTTCCATCTCGATTTGGACACGTTGTAGGCAGGTTAATTGGAATCTTATATACCTTATCACCATATTTTTCTTTTAAATAACTTGAATATTTACGATATACTTCCAAAACTTTAATCTCCTTTAATGTTTTTCTAAAATTTATTATAACATAGTGCCTTTTATTAGCCTACAGTTATTCTGATCTGTTATTTTTTCCTTAATTATCCAACTTATTTTTTTATTTAACAGCATATATATTTTTTTTAAGCACATAATATTCTTATCATCTTGATTTGCTAAAAAAATTGGAAAGGTGGTAATTTAACAATGAAATCTAGAGCTTGGGATTATATCGCACTTACACTTATCATTGTTGGAGCAATCAACTGGGGTCTTGTTGGTTTCTTCCAATTTGATTTAGTTGCGTTTATTTTTGGAGGTATGAGTTCTTGGATCAGTCGCGTTATTTATGCCGTAATAGGTATTGCCGGCTTATATTGTCTCACACTTTATGGTCGCGTTTATGATCAATCTTATTCTAATAACTAATCTAAAAACCACTTTTCAAAAAGTGGTTTTTTATTTATCAATTTCACTAAAAAAACAGTCATTTTGAATAAAGTCTTGAATAAATATAATAATAAAAAGATATTCAAGAGGTGATGTGTATGATTAAAATTATTACAGGTCAAGCAGGCGAAGGGAAAACAAAATGGCTTATTGATGTGGCAAATGAAAAAATCCGCTCTTTAAAAGGGCATGCTATTTATATCGATAGTAGCACCCATCATCGCTATGCACTTGCTCATCAAATTCGTCTTATTGAAACCGTCAATTTTCCCCTTCAATCTAGAGCAAGTTTTACTGCTTTTTTATGCGGTATCTTATCTGCCAATCATGATATAGAGGTTGTTTTTATTGATGAACTTTTTAAACTTACTCAATGTCATCTTAGTGAATTATCCGATTGCCTTGAAGACATTAGGAAATTGTCAGATTATTATGATATTGATTTCTTTATTAGTACCTCTTGTTCTAAAAATGATCTACTGCAACATATTCCTTCTTATCTGATTGCCTAACAATACACATCTATCTTTCAATAAAAAAACATCATATAACTTAATCTTAAGAAGTTATATGATGTTTTTTTATGTGATTATTCATTTTTAATCTTTCTAAAGGCTTATTTGAAATAAACATACACTATAGGCCTTAACTTCATATTGTTCGCTTTCTACCACCTCTTCTACCTGCTTTAGGTGCGCCGTATTAATTAAACATTTCCACTTTCCCTCAACTTTTGGTAGTTCAAACATTAATGATTCATAGTAATTATTAGCAATAAAAAATAAACTCTCCTTACCTTCAATAAAAAGTGCAATACTACGTGAGTAGTAAGACCAATCTGGCTGTTTTTGATGAATACCATGCCAACTGATGGTATAGTCCTCCTCATGTTTAAAGTAATCTAGTGATTTTCTTAATTGAATAATGCGGCGTGTAAAATCCAATAAATCCGCATGCTCTATAGACTTTTTCCAATCTACCCATACCAGCTCATTATCCTGACAAAAAGCATTATTATTTCCCTTTTGTGTTCTAGCAAATTCATCTCCCATTAAAAGCATGGGTGTTCCTTTTGAGAAAAACAAAATACTAAGTAAATTACGTGCAGCTTTTTGCCTAGATACCAAAATTCCTTCATCGTCTGTTTCTCCCTCTGTCCCCCAATTATAACTATAATTCGCATTGTGTCCATCTCGATTATCTTCACCATTTGCTTCATTATGCTTTTGATTATAGGAAACCAAATCCCACATTGTAAACCCATCATGAGCTGTAATAAAATGAATAGTTTGATCCTTTCCTTTTCGCGAATCTGTAAAATAAATTTCTTTTCCCATCATACAATGAGAAACCGAAGGAACAATTCCTTGATCTCCCTTCACAAATTTACGGATAGTATCTCTAAAATAATCACTCCACTCACAAAATGGTGCTGGCATACGTCCTACATCATAACTTCCTTTTGCATCCCATCCTTCTGTAATTAATTTTACTTTAGATAATATTGGGTCTGTAGCAATTTCATTAAGCAATGATTCTTTTAACCATCTTCCTCTTTCATCTTGCCCTAAAATAGACGCAAGATCAAATCTAAAACCATCTACACCTATTTCATTTGCCCAATAAATTAAACTATCTTTAATTAACGCCTTCACAATAGGGTGGTTCGTATTTAAAGTATTTCCTGTTCCTGAACAGTTCAAATAATTTCCGCACTCACTGTATTTATAATATACCTCCGGGGCTAAATATTTAAAATGAACCTTAACCCCTCCTTCTCCACCTTCTCCCGAATGATTATAGACAACATCCAATATAATCTCTAATCCTGCTTCATGTGCTGCTTCAATAAAAGCTTTAAATTCTTCTAATGAATCTTCACTATTTTTTCCTACACTATATCGCTCATCAATAGCAAAAAATGCTAAAGTATTATATCCCCACACATCCTCTAGTAGCTCTCCTGTATAAGGACTCCTATTCTTCACTGTACGAGGATACCATTTAAAAACTGGAAGAATCTCTAAGGTTGTTACCCCTAATTGTTTTAAATAGGGAATTTTTCTAATAAGACCTTTAAATGTACCTCTCTCCTCCTCCGGAATGCTCTCATCTATTTTGGTAAAATGTCCTACATGAAGCTCATATATAATTGTAGATTTCCAAGGAATTTCTGGTTTTTTCTTAAGATAATGCCAAGCCCCTATAATTAAATTTCGCCATTCTCCCTTAACATAAGCTACACCTTTTGCATAAGGGTCCATCAATGCCGGTGAATAAGAATAATCTTCATTCATAATTCGCCATACGTAGTACATACCTGAGGTAATCTTCTTGGCACCCATATTTCTAATATACGCTGTAAAATAGTCACTATCTTTTTCCCGTTCAATAACCTCTTTTATAACTGGTGTTGTTTGATTTACATCTTCATATATTTCAACTACCATGGCAAAGGCATGTTTTGCATAAATAGTGAAATAAGCTCCTTCACTAGATAATTGACACCCTAGCTTTTCATGTCCTACCATGACATCTGAACTTTCCATTCTACTTCCTCCTCAGAACATTTCACCTGAAATTTTAATTTTTACCTCTCAAGGTAGATAAAGGCATTCTCTCAACACATAACTATATTTTGATTGATTATTTAGATTTTTTCAATAGTTATTTTTGTTTTTTATAAGGTTTTAAACTCCCTCTTGAAATCCCTTTTATCCTATGCTATGATAATCCATAATTAAATATTTTATTAAATGATGAAAAAGTTCAAGTAATTTATAAAGGTCAGTTTAGAGAGTGTATGGTTGGTGAAAATACATCGTCTTTATAAAATGAAATACACCTTTGGAGTTTAATAACGGGCGTCACCGTTATATGACATGAGGCAAATTTTTATTTGTAAATTAAGGTGGTACCACGGGTGAACTCGTCCTTAGCGGATGAGTCCACCCTTTTTAATTTTATCTTAGGAGGACTTATAATGAGCGTATTTGATACCTTAATGGAACGTGGCTTTATTGAACAATGTACCCACGAAAAAGAAATTAAAGAACTTTTAGAAAAGGAAAAAGTTACTTTTTATATTGGTTTTGACCCTACAGCTGATAGTCTTCATGTAGGTCACTTTGTAACGGTTATGGCTATGAGCCATATGCAACGTGCAGGACACCGTCCAATTGTTTTATTTGGTGGTGGAACAGCTATGATTGGTGACCCTACTGGTAAAACAGACATGCGTAAAATGATGACAGTTGAAACAATTGACCATAACGTAGAATGTTTCAAAAAACAAATGTCTAAATTCATTTCTTTTGATAATGATGCTGCTATTATGGTTAATAATGGTGATTGGCTTCGTAACTTAAACTATATTGAACTTTTAAGAGAAGTTGGTCCACTCTTCAACGTTAACCAAATGTTAGCTGCTGAATGTTATAAACAACGTATGGAAAAAGGTCTTTCTTTCTTAGAATTCAACTATATGATTATGCAATCATATGACTTCCTAGAATTATTCCGTCGTTACAATTGTAAATTAGAATTAGGTGGTAATGACCAATGGTCTAACATCTTAGGTGGTGTTAAACTTGTTCGTTGTTTACACGGTGAACAATCATTTGGTATGACTTTCTCTCTTCTCACTAATAGTGAAGGTAAGAAAATGGGTAAAACAGAAAAAGGTGCTGTTTGGTTAGATCCTGAAAAAACTTCTCCATATGAATTCTACCAATACTGGAGAAATGTTGCTGATGCTGATGTTAAACGCTGTTTATCACTTCTTACTTACGTTCCAATGGATGAAGTAAATGCTTTAACAAACGTAGAAGGTGCAGCAATTAATAAAGCTAAAGAACGTCTAGCTTATGAAGTAACTAAGATTGTTCACGGTGAAGAAGAAGCTCAAAAAGCTGAAACAGCTGCTAAAGCACTCTTCTTAGGTGGTGCACATGGTGGTTCTATCCCTTCAACAGAAATGGTTGCAGCTGATTTCGAAGAAGGTATGGATATTTTAACACTTCTTCAAAAAACAAAACTTATCCCATCACGTTCTGAAGGACGTCGTCTTGTAACACAAAATGGTATTAAAGTAAATGAACAACCTGTAACTGATCCAAATGCTCAATTTACAGGAGCTGATTTCAAAGAAAATGAATTAATGATTCAAAAAGGAAAAAAAGTTTTCCATAAAGTTATTTTAAAATAGATCTATAATATTTAATGCATAAAAAATAAAGTATGCCCCTATTTTTGGCATACTTTATTTTTTTTAACATTTTTTAAAGACCTATCTTATTTACTACTAAACTACTACTTTTCCTCACTTAGAAACAATTCTGGTATAAAACGTATTAATAATAGTCTAATAAAAGCAGCCACTGGTACTGCAATAAGCATCCCAACGAGTCCAAATAAATTACCACCAATTAAAATAGCCAATAAAACAACAATAGGATGTAACTTGACACACTCTCCTACAATCTTAGGTACAATAAACCATCCATCAATTTGTTGAATAACAAGGATTGCTAGTGCACCATATAAAGCTTTCATCGGATTGGAATCTAGTAATCCAATAATAATAGATAATACTAATCCTACAATAGGTCCAAAATAAGGGATTAGGTTAAAAATCCCCGCAACAATGCCAATAATAATAGCAAAATCTAGCCTTATCAATAGTAATGCCCCACTCGTTAAAATGACAATAATTGTTGCATCAATCACCTGACCTCTAATATATCCTGATAAAATACGATCTACTTCTCTTCCTAAATCTCTTAACTTTAAATAACGTTCTTGTTTAAAACTATATTTTAATACACGTTGTAAAAAGGATAAAAAGTGTTCTTTATCTTGTAGTAAATAAAATGCAATTACACATGCTAAAAGCCAATTCATTGCATGCACACCAAAGCCTAAAATACCACCTGTAAAATTATTATAAAGATAAAAAATTAGGCGATTCACTTCTGCATAAAGTCGTTCAATTACTCCTTGCCCTTTAACAAGCCCCATTCTTTCTGTAAACTTAGTAATGCCACTCATCATATCTTCAAAATAAACAACATATTGAGTAAGACTATTTTCTAGTTCATCTATTGAAAAATCTATTGCGAGTTGTTGAATATTCATTTGAATCATTAAAATAAATAATCCCATTATACTCATTAAAGTTATAAATGTTAAAAGCGTTGGCACCGTCCTTACATGCCAACGCTTTTTTCCTTTTCTTTGCTGGCACCCTTCTAAATGAACTTCTCTTTTTTCCCTTATACTCTGCCATCGCTTTTCATAGAAATCCACAATTGGATCTAATAAATAAGCTAAAATCAAACCAATAAGTAATGGTTCAATAATAACATATATAAGTTCTATCACCTCTTTTAACCACTGCCATACTAATCTAAAGTTTAAAAGAATAAAAACACCTACTAATACAATTAAACAACTTATAACCGTATAAGCAGCTATGTTAAAATAGCGATTGTTTTTTTGAAGTTTCACTTTGGCACCCTCCTAGTTTTTTAATATGAAACTAGGTTTTCCAAAAGTTGTAAAACATATTCGTAAATTCTTCCAGTTGAAGAAATACTTAATCGTTCTTCTGGTGAATGGATATGTTCTAAGTCTGGTCCAATAGAAAGCATATCTAATCCTGGACATTTTTCTGCAATGAAGCCACATTCAAGTCCTGCATGAATAGCTGTTACTTTTGGAGTCTTACCATACATTTTTTCAAATAGTTCTACAGCTAATTCGCGAATACGTGAATGATTATTGTATTGCCATGCAGGATAATCTCCTTTTACTTCATAAACCATTCCAAATGTATTGGCTACTGCTTTTAGTCTTGCTAAAATTTCTGCTTTGCGAGAAGCTACAGAACTTCTTACTGCACTTGCAAAACGGATTTTATCTTCTTCCATTTGTAAAATACCTAAGTTTAGTGATGTCTCTACAAGACCTTCAATGTGTTGTGCATTTCCCATCACACCATTTGGTACAACTAGTAAATAATCAATTAACTTATTAGCAGCTTGTGCATCTATAGCCATTTCACTACATTCTACATTTTCACAAATTACAGTAATTCCTGAATCTTGCACTTCATATTCTGCTTTAAAAATACTTTCCATTTCTTTTAATACTGCTTGAACTTGCTCTTGCTTTTCAGTTTGTGTAGCAATCCAAACTTCACATTCACGAGTGATTACATTATCTTTTGCACCACCCTCAATTTTTAAAATTTGGAAAGTTACTTGTTCTCTTAAAGCATCTAAAGCTCTACCCATTAAAATATGTGCATTGGCTCTCTCATGATGAATTTCTGCTCCTGAGTGGCCACCTTTTAACCCATTAATTGTTACTTTAGTCACAGTTGAATCTGCTTTAACAGGTTCTTTAGTAAAGCTTAAAGTAGAATAAGCTTTAGCACCACCTGCACAACTTACAATGAACTCACCTTCTACTTCATTATCAATATTAATGAGTATTTTTCCTTGTAAGTATTCAGGACACATATTTGCTACACCTGTCATACCGCGTTCCTCATCAGTTGTCATAAAACATTCTAGCGCAGGATGTTTAAGACTATTATCTGAAAGTATCGCCATTTGAATTGCTATAGCAACACCATCATCTCCACCAAGCGTTGTCCCTTTAGCACCAATCCAATCTCCATCAACAAAAAGCTTTAATCCATCTTTTTCAAAATCATGCACAGTATCTTTATTTTTTTCACATACCATATCCATATGGCCTTGTAAAATAACAGCTGGTAAATGTTCATATCCTGGTGATGCAGGTTTTTTGATATAAATATTATAAGCTTCATCTTGATGAACTTCTAAACCAAGATTTTTTGCAAATTGAACCATATAATTACTGATGGCTTTTTCATTTCCAGAACCTCTTGGAATGGCACTAATTGCTTCAAAATATTCAAATACCTTTCTTGGTTGTAAGTCTTTTAACACGTCTGACATAAATGTAAATCTCCTTTTACTTAAATAAAACTTTAATTTTTAAAACTATGAATTGGAGCTGGAATTCTTCCACCTCTATTAATAAAATCTACGCATTGATATGGATTAACTGGCATAATTGGTGCATAACCAAGTAATCCACCAAATTCAACACTTTCTCCTACTTTCTTGCCAATTGCAGGAATAATACGTACAGCTGTTGTTTTTGCATTGATCATACCTATAGCCATTTCATCTGCAATGATTCCAGAAATCGTTGCAGCACTTGTATCGCCTGGAATTGCAATCATATCTAATCCTACTGAACAAACACAAGTCATTGCTTCTAATTTTTCTAAAGTAAGTGCACCTTTTTCAGCTGCACGAATCATGGCATGGTCTTCGCTTACTGGAATAAAAGCACCGCTTAATCCACCTACGCAAGATGATGCCATAACACCACCCTTTTTAACAGAATCATTTAAAATGGCAAGTGCTGCTGTTGTACCTGGTGCTCCAGCACTTTCTAGACCCATTTCCTCAAAAATTTCTGCAATACTATCGCCTACAGCTGGTGTAGGAGCTAATGATAAATCAATAATACCAAATGGTACATCCAACATAGCAGAAGCTTCTCTTGCTACCATTTGTCCTGCACGTGTAATTTTAAACGCTGTACGTTTAACTTGTTCACAAAGGGCTTCAAAATCCTTTCCTCTTACATCTTCTAATGCTTTCTTAACAACTCCAGGACCACTAACCCCTACATTAATAACTGCATCCTTTTCACCTACACCATGAAAAGCACCTGCCATAAATGGGTTGTCCTCTGGCGCATTACAAAATACAACAAACTTAGCACATCCAATGCTTGAACGGTCGCCTGTGCGCTCTGCTGTAAGTTTTATAATTTCTCCAATACGTTTTACAGCATCCATATTAATTCCTGTACGTGTAGAACCTACATTTACAGATGAACAAACATTTTGCGTTACATCTAATGCTTCTGGAATAGATTCTATAAGCACATTATCTGCATTTGAGCAACCTTTATGCACAAGGGCAGAAAACCCACCAATGAAGTTAACGCCTACTGTTTGTGCAGCACGATCTAATGCTTTTGCAATTGGAACATAAGATGATGCACCTGTTGCTCCCCCCACTAAGGCAATTGGTGTAACAGAAATACGTTTATTAACAATTGGAATACCGTACTTTTTAGAAATAATCTCACCTGTTTCTACAAGCTTTTCTGCTCTAAAAGTAATACGGTCGTAAATTTTATCGCAAAGTTTATTCATATCTTCACAAGCACAATCTAAAAGATTAATCCCCATTGTAATCGTACGAATATCTAGATTTTCCTCGCGAATCATTTTATTCGTTTCTTGTACTTCATATCTTGAAATCATGATCATTATCCTCCCTATGTATGTTCACGTCTACTCACTCATAGTTTTACTTTCTATAACATTCTAATTATATTCTATGCATGTTATCAAAAATATCTTGGTGTTGAAGGCGAATATCTACTCCA
This sequence comes from Cellulosilyticum sp., assembly GCA_017421915.1. Lineage (GTDB taxonomy): Bacteria > Bacillota > Clostridia > Lachnospirales > Cellulosilyticaceae > Cellulosilyticum. The sequence goes on from JAFOHG010000006.1 coordinate 55,657, forward strand.
ATTTCTTGTCCTAGCTTAGATATACGATCCACAATGTCAACAAAGTTATTTTGTGTACTTCCAAGGTCTACAATCATCATCATATTAAAATACCCCTGTACGATTGTTTGAGAAATATCTAAAATATTAATATTTTCCTCACTTAAAAAAGTACACACCTTTGCAATAATACCTACTTTATCTTTTCCTACTACTGTAATAATACCCTTCATATCTATTCTCCTTTCAATCTATTTTTTCCAATAGATTTCTAATATATCCCCATCATGCAAAACATCAATTAACGTAGTACTTTCCCCATTTTTAATGAGTTGAATCGTACCTTGTGGCTTAGATAAGTCAAATTCAATATAATCAAAAATGCTAGCTAAAATGTACTCACTTTCTTTTTTAGGTAAAATAATATTTTTACCATTAACCATAATATAAAGATTCTCATCTAATATGGCTGGCTCATGAATTTCTACTTGACTTATTTCTTCTACTTCTTTATCCACTAGTTCATTTGTTTGATGCGCTGTTGTTTCTTCTGATTGAACTTCTTCTAATTGAACTTCTTCTTTCTCCATACTTTCTACTGATTGCTCTTTTACTGGAATAATATCAATTAGTAAAGTATCTCCATCTTGTAAACTATAACCTGCATCCAATGTTTTAAAATCTTTAGTAATACACTTGTTTGCCATAGAAATATCCAAAGCAGATAATAAGGCTTCTAACGTATGTATAGCTACTACTTCTACTGTATCATTGGCTAAAATCTTATAGTCTCTATTTACCCATCTATCATTTACCCTAATAAAAGGTAACTCATAAGATTGGTCTTCTAGCTTAATCGTTTTTTCTACATCTACAAGATTTCCAATTGTCACCTCAGGTGTTACGCCATGAGTTGCAAGTTCAACCTGTATGTCATCTCCATCTTTAATGTGTTCTTGAATGGATGCTTCCTGCCCATTTAATAAAATACTTGCAGGTACCCCATTATCTCCTTTAATGCGTTGACGTTCGCCATTCATTTTAAACATTAATGTATTTCCTTTCTTAGGGAAAATAGCACTATGTTCTATGCCAACAGCTATGATAGCATCTAAAATAGTCAGCTTTTTAGCATTAAGGAGCTGAACCTTTTTTCCATTAACTTTTACAAAAGTAAATTGACTAAACTTATCTTGTATCATTGTCATACAGATACCAAGAGGTGTAATCATCTCTGGACTATTCATCATTCCAGCCTCGTCTTTAAATTTCACAAGATGTTCTGTACTTCTTAAAGCAACACGTTCCTCTGCTAATCCTAAGTGCTTAGCTAATCTTTTCGTTACTTCAAACATTTGGCTTCCACCACCTACACAAAAGACAGCATTAGGGGCAACATCTCCATTTAATTTCAATATACGCTCCGCAATTTGACAAGTCATTGTTTCAATAATAGGTAAAATGACTTCGCCTAACTCTTGCTTGGTAATACTATGTGAAATACCAATAATATCTGTAAACTCAATCGTTTCTTTTTCTGTAGCCTGCTTTTTAATAGACTCTGCCATATTAAAATCTACTAGATATTTATGTACGATGGCTTCTGTTACCTCATCTCCTGCATTAGGAATCATTCCATATGCTACTACACTACCTTCCTTGGTCATAGCAATATCAGATGTTCCTGCTCCAATATCTACTAAAGCTAAATTTAAAAGTCTAATTTGTTCAGGTATAACGGCATTAATAGCTGCAATTGGCTCTAGTGTTAAATGACTAACTGTTAGCTCTGCACGCTCTGTAACAGAATATAGACTATCAATAACCTGTTTAGGTAAGAACGTAGCAATCAGCCTTGCTTTAATTTGATGTCCCTTATGCCCTTCTAAATTTGCCATTACATAATCTTCTAGATAATATTGAACAACAGAATAAGCAACGCAATAATAATCCGTTTCTGTACTCATTTCTTGCTGTTTTAACTTGGCTTTTTCAACACCTTCTAATTCTAAATGATGAATATCTGCTAGAGTTACCTCATGAACTTCATCAAACTCTTGTACGATTTCTACCATTTGCGTACTAAGTGAACGCCCCGCAGCTGCAATAGCTACTTCTTCCAAGATTATATCCAATCTTTTTTCAAGGGCAAGTTTAACTTCATAAACCACTCTAGCTACTTTTTGAATATCATGGATTTGACCATCCATCATGGCTCTTTCTTCATGTGCCCTGCATTCATAATCGACAAGGATAAATTGATCCCCGTCTCTATAACCTACTACACCAACAACTGTTCGTGTGCCAATATCTAATCCAAAACACAGTGTTTCTTTCAAATACGCTTTCACTTATACATCCCCTTTAAAATTTTCTTCATCTCCTTTGCATAGGCACTAGGTTCTACTGAAAGAATGTGACAGCCTGTGGCAATTTCAAACCCTGCAATATGTCCCATTCGCATAACAAGTTGTACATAAAAGTGATAGTTATAGTTTCCTTTTACATCTCCACTCATCATACAAATATTAAAATCATAGTGTGGATTAATCTGATGATATATTTGTAACAAATACTTGATTAATTTCCCTAGTTGTTTTACCTCTTCTGATGAAAGTTCACCATAGTGCTGATAATGCTTCCTTGGTATAATCCAAACCTCATATGGAAATCGAGGTATTGGTGGCACCCAAATTTCAAAAGCTGAATCTGCATATACTATAAATCCTTCCTTATAGTGTAAATCACTACACAAATAGCAAAGCCCCTCTTGCTCATATGCTCCATATTTCATTTGCATACTATACGGTACTTCTTCTAATGCAAGAATCTGCCAATGAGAATGACTAATACTTGCACCTGCTAATATACCATAATTTTTAAAGACTTGTATAAACTGAATTTTAGGATTTTGCATTAATTCATGCCATCTTTTTTGAATACACATTAAAAGCACTTCCCAATGTGAAAAAGTAAAATCCTTTGGATGTAATGTATGATGCTGTGTATCAATCACTACATCATGTGCTCCTTTTGCTTTTTCTTTGGATGTAATAGGATAACGATTTGGAACAATACGTACCAAAAGTTCATCCCCTTCCCAACTCTCATCAAGAATACTCTCTAAACATTCTTTATTAGCTAAACAAAAGGGACATGAAGAATCCTTCTCGGTAATAAATGGACGTGCATCTCGCTTAGGTGCCATTATTGATGTTTGATTAAACAATTCCTGAAATATTTTCATATCCCTCTCGCCTTTCTTTTTTTATCATTTTACACTATTACCCCCTAAAATAAAAGTAATAATGTGCATAAAAATAAAAGACAGGGTATTTCCCTGTCTTTTATTTTTACTAAAGTATATTTTAAAACCGCTGTTAGGATATTGTCCACTCTTGTACATTAGCAAATATATTAAGTGGTGTAGCCCCAATATTTCCACCTACTTTATCTTTCATCATGAGTACAGATTTTTTAAAGTATAAACTGATATAAGGCGATACCTGTGAAAAATAATCTTGTAACTTATAATATGCATCATAGATTCCCTCATGAGATGCTAAAAATGCTTGTTGTAACAATTCATCCATTTTAGGATCTTGATAACTAATATAATTTTCACCACCTAATATATTAGACGAACGAAAAGCAAAACTCAAATCTAATGCATAAGAAAGTTGCCAACCACCTAAGAATGCGTCAAATTGCTTTGAAACTAAGCGGTCTAAATACGTTTCTTTATCTACTGCATCAATTTTCATTTCAATACCTACTTCTGCATACATTTTCTGCATTTCTTTGGCAACTTTAAGACGGTCTGTATTTTCCTCATTAACCATTAACGTAAATGAGAATGGTACACCACCTTTCATCATATAGCCTGTCACATCATCTGGTTCATAGTCTTCTTCTGCCAATAAATAACGTGCCTTTTCTTTATCTTATCCTTTAATCTCTAGATTCTTATTATATAAATACGAAACAGGGCTAATTGGTGTATCTGTAATAATAGCATGCTCTAAATAATATAATCTTACGATTTCTTCTCTGTTTAAGGCATAAATTAACGCATTTCTAACTTCTGCACTTTGGAAAAGCGGCTTATTAAAATTTACACCCATAAACTCATAAATAGGTGCAACCATTTCATAAGGTTGGCTAGATTCACTATTTGTATACTTTCCCCATTCTGTTTCTGTGGTATAAACCATATCAATAAGGCCCTGTTTAAATGAATACAAACCACTTACTTCATCTGGAATGAAGTTAATTTGAATCTTTTCAATGTTAGGTTTACCCTTAAAATAATTTGGATTAGCCTTTAAATGAATTGCTTCTAATGGTGTAGTACTTTCATAAATATAAGGCCCAGAGCCAATTGGTGTAATGTTCATTGAATCACTATGCTCTGTGTTATAAATGTGCTTAGGAATAACAGGGAAAAATAATGTTTGTAATACACCACTAAACCCTTGTTTGTAAATAATCTTAAAAGTTGTGCTATCTATCTTTTCAACTGTCTGCATATTGTCAGTGGCTTGCTTATATGGACAATCTGGAATAGTAGCGATCTGCTCAAGTGTAAAAATAACATCATCACTTGTAAGAGGTTGTCCATCATGCCATGTTAATCCTTGTTTTAAAGTAATGGTTACAGCTGTTTGTTGCGGACTAACCACCCAAGACTGTGCCAAATTTTCACTAATTGTTCCATCCTGCTCAATATTAATAAGCGGACTAAATATAAGATATAATGCTTGTTGAACGTTTGCCTGTGTATTATAAAGTGGATTAAGTGTTTTAGTGGTATTCATCGCAATAACAAGTTGAGATGATTGATTGGAAAGTACTTGATCCTCCTGAATAATACTTTCTTCTTGTTGTTCCTGATTTTCTACTATATCTATTGTTTCTTCCGGTGTTTGTTGTTGCTCTCTTAAGCCGCATCCTGTAACACCTAAAAGTAATAAGCCAAGTAGCATAAGCTTCTTAAGCCTCTTCATTCATCTTCCTCCTTAACCCAAAAGCTCTTTATTCATCTATTTTCTCTAAAAATGCTTTTATCTGTAACTTTGTGTGCTCTAACGATACACTGTTATCAATCACATAATCTGCTGCTCCTTTAAGTTCTTCCCATTCTTTCTGTGCTTTAAACCTTTTTAAAATTTGTTCTGGTTCTAAACCTTCACGAGCAATCACCCTTTTAAGTCGCACATCTGGATCTGCATAAACAGCCACCACTAAATCTGTTAAATCTACCAATCCGCTTTCTAAAAGTAAGGCAGCTTCTAGAATAATATGTTGTCCTGGTGCCTTGTTTCTAGCTTCTATAATATACTCTTTAACACGTTTCGTAATCAGTGGATGTGTGATTTCATTTAAACGTCTAACACTTTCTTCATTCCCAAATACAAGTTGTCCTAACTTTTTACGTACAATTTCTCCTTGTGAATCTAAAATGCTTTCTCCAAATGTTTCTAAAATAGGCAGATAAGCAGGTTGTCCTTTTAATAAAATCTCATGTCCTATTAAGTCTGCTGAAATATATGAAACAGGTTGCACTTCATTTAAAAGTGCAATCACTGTTGATTTACCTGCTCCCATTCCCCCTACAATTCCAATAATCTTCATAAGCTATTCTCCTATTTAACTTCTAACCAATTTTCCCCTTGATGAACATCTACATGTAATGGCACACTAAATTCTCCCACTTGTTCCATCTCATCTTTTAATAATTTTTTTACTATATCAATTTCTTCACGATGTGTTTCAATTAAAAGTTCATCATGTACTGTTAGAATTAATTTAGAACGTAAAGATAATTTTTTAAGTTTACCATGTACTCTAATCATTGCAATCTTAATAATATCTGCTGCTGTTCCTTGAATTGGGGTATTCATTGCCACACGCTTACCAAACTCTCTAAGATTATAATTACTTGCTAAGATTTCAGGTATTTCTCTTTTTCTATGATAAAGTGTTTCTACATAACCATGTTCCATGGCATAACTAATTGTATTTTCAATATAATCTTTGATTTGTGGATATTTTTCAAAATACCCATCAATATAACGCTGTGCTTCCTTTTGAGAAATTTTTAGATCTTCTGATAATGCAAAAGCACTAATACCATATACAATTCCAAAGTTAACTGCTTTTGCATTACTACGTTGTAATGGCGAAACTTCCTCAAATGGTACATGGAAAACTTGTGATGCAGTTAGAGCATGAATATCCATTCCGTGTTTAAAAGCATCAATTAATGTTTGATCTTGTGCAATATGTGCCAATAAACGTAATTCAATTTGTGAATAATCTCCATCTAAGAAAACATATTCGGATGAAGAAGGAATAAATAAACTTCTTATTTTTTTACCCATTTCAAATTTAACAGGAATATTTTGCAAATTAGGTTCTGTACTACTTAATCGCCCTGTAGCTGTAATGGTTTGATTAAAAGTAGAGTGGATCTTATTTTGATTTGTCATTACAGCTAATAACCCATCTACATAAGTTGATTTTAATTTCGCATACTGACGATATTCTAAAATCTTATCTACAATTGGATAGTCTTTACTTAAGATTTGAAGTACTTCTGCTGCTGTAGAATATCCT
>JAFOHG010000007.1 GCA_017421915.1 Cellulosilyticum sp.
TCCTTGACTTCAAACTTTTGATTAGTAATAACCATAGCCACTTGGAATGCTTCTGATTGCACTTGCCCAGTTGCTTCTATATCCATAAATACATACATCTCTACCCCTACCCTTCAGTCCATATGTTTGTCAATCGCTAATCTATTATTTATCTTTATTATAACATATCTTGTTATGATATCAGATATGCTGATTTTTACAAACTCTCTTGCATGAAAAATCGCGAAAACATCCTAGTGCTTTCGCGATTTTTTTATTACTTAATTAATTTTAAAGTAGCTCATATTATCACTTATCTTGTGAGCCGTTTCCTCTAGGACTCTTGCCTCTTCTTCAACTTGCTTACTGTAACCTTTTACCTGTTCTGCAGAATCTAATAATTTTTCACTTGCCTCGGCAATTTCCTCTCCACTTGCTGCTTGTTCTTGGGAAATTGCTACTAAATTACTTGCCACTTCATCTACTTGGTTAACTTCTATAATGATACCTTCTACTACTTGCCTTACAGTATTAATCATTTCATATATTTTGTCAAAGCGCGTATTAGTAATTCTTACTACTTGTTCACTTTCTTTTATTGCTTCTACACTCTCTTCTGTTTTTGTTTTTGTATCCTTGACTAAGTAGTTCACTTCATTAATAATCCTTGCTATATCTTCCACTGCGTCTGTACTACTTTCAGCAAGCTTTCCAATTTGATTAGCAACAACTGCAAATCCTTTGCCTGCTTCCCCTGATCTTGCAGCTTCTATACTTGCGTTTAATGCTAATAAATTTGTTTCATCAGCAATCTGCCCTATAATATTTATAATGCCATTAATGTTTACCATTTCTACTTCTACCTTGGTTACTACCTCTACTAAATGCTGAATAGCTTTTGTAATATCCTCCATAGAACGATTAACTTGTTCCATACTTTGCTTTCCTTGATCAGAGACATTTACAACTTCTTCTATAGTTTGTCTTGATTCTTCTCCAGCTTCTTTAGTATTAGTAACAAGATGTGCTAATACAGTAGCATTATCTGCAATTTCATAAACTGACTTGGATAGTTCTTCAACTGCTGTATTTAACTCTGTCATAGCACAAGATTGCTCATTGGCAGACTTAGAAAGTACTTGTGCTATCTCTATATTGGTCTCAGATTGATAATTCAGCTCTTTTGTTATATCCATATTAGTATTAATGATTTGGCGCATCTTGCTAATAAATTGTTTAATTCCATTACTCATTATGCCAATCTCATTATTTTTTAAATCGTTAACTTGTACTGTAAAATCGCCCTCTGTTATCTTTACTACTACTTTAGTTAAATTCCTTATGGAATTAGCCATAAAGTGTATCATTCTCTCTAATAAAATTAAAACCACTATCATAACAACAATAGCTAATGCAATGGATTTATATTGTAGTTGTTTTAATGGAATTAAAATTTCCTTTTCTGGTATATAAGAAACCATCAACCAATTTTCATTTGTGACTTTTTCAACATTAACGATATATTTAGCGTTTTCATCACGGATTGTAAATAGCCCTAATCTTCCACTTGCTATTTCACTATAAATATTTTTATAAAGTTGACTCTGACTTTCATCTTTTAATGTAGTGGCAACAAGCTGTTCATCATAATGTGCTAATATAGCATAATTTGTAGTTTCTACAATAAATGCTTTTCCCCCTACTCCTAGGTTCATATCAGCAATCATATTAGAGGTATCTCTTAACGATATATCTGCTGCCATAACTTTATCTTTGTTAGCATCATTTAGCTTAACTGATGCACTAATAACATACTCCCCTGTACTTTTATCTATATATGGACTACCAAAATTTAATTCATTATGCTTTAATCCCTCTATGTACCATTCACGTTCTGTGACAATATAATCTTTATCAGGTATCCAATCCCCTGCATCTATATAACCATTATTTTGATCGCCGATATATACTCCTGCTGGCATATAGTCATTGATTTCATATGTTGTTTTAACATATGCTTCTTCTTGCTCTATTGTAAGCGGAAGCTGATCTAATGTCCTTTTTATACTATTTAATTCTGTAATAATATTATTATACCAGCTGTTAATTTCATTAATACTCGCTTTACTAGTCTCCATCAAACTTTGCTCATTAAGCTTTACAATAATATTATGTGATATTAAATAGTTAATACCATAATAAGTATTAAACTAACAGTAATAACTGGTGTAAGTATCATTAAAAAGTATCCCTTTATACTCTTTTTCTTACTTTGTAATTCTTGCATTGTGTTTCCCTCTCTGTCTCTCGATAGCACCCTTAGCTGTCATTTTTTAGTAATTAATAACTCTTATATTTATATATTTTAAATCCTACTGTAAAAATACTCCAATAAATATTCACATTTTATCATAACTTTTTTGTATTTTATTGTATTAATCTTTATCTAGTTTCTTATTTTTTTGCATAATTTCTTTTATACAAGTTGCAACTACTGATAATCCAATCACCATTAGCATCCATCTAAGTGTTTGTATTTCCCCCATCATAATAAGCATTACACCTAAGATGATACCTGCTACTGATATACGTATTATTTGCTCTATGGACATACCCTTCCCCCCATTAAAAGCGCAATACTTTTTACTATTATTGTATGTCCATCTTAATCTAGTTATGATTTTAATTCTCTTACTTTTAACTCTCTAAAGCGATTAATTGCTGCACAAAGTTCATGTTTTCTTGGTAAGACTAAGTTGCCTGAATGTCTTGTATAAGATGAAATAGCGCCTAGTCCTTCCTTTTCAATCTTTGTATAAATCTTATCGATTATTTCATTTATAGTCATTGTTCCCTTAGTAAGCATTTCACTTACAATGTACTCTAACATAGCACCAATACAATTAGTTTGATTACCATCTATAAGTTGTTCTACATAATCTAAGTGAATATCTGACTTACCATAAGAAATACACTCTCTATTTCTTACTTTAATACGTGTATCTCTTCCTAATGCTGGCATACTACTTTTGTCCAATGTTCTTACAGTAATTGTCCCAAATGGCTCTTCTTCTACGACTTCTCTTTTCATTTCAAAGCTATTTGCAATCTCTTTAGCTTCTTTAGTTACATCTTTAGGTTCATATTCATCCATCATAATCACTAAGTCTGCTACATCAAAATATTCTCCTGAACCACCTACAACTAAAATAGTTGAAACTTCTTTTTCTTCATAGAGTCTTTTCACTTTATCAATAAACGGCGTAATAGGCTCTTTTTCTTTTTTTACAAGTCTTTGCATACGACTATCACGAATCATAAAGTTCGTTGCGGAAGTATCTTCATCTATTAATAAACAGCTTGTTCCTACCTCTAAAGCTTCCATCATATTAGCTGCCTGAGAGGTACTTCCACTAGCATTTTGAGTTGAAAAATGAATAGTATCTTTACCGTTAGGTAAATTATTAATAAATGCACTAATATTAACTTTCTCTATGCTTCTACCATCTTCCGCTCTAACTTTTATTGCATCTTCATTAGTAATGACTAATTCTCTACCATCACCCGCTATATGATTGTATACCCCAAGCTCAATAGCATTTAATAAAGTGGATTTCCCATGATAGCCTCCACCTACAATTAAAGTTATTCCTCGTGGAATCCCCATACCTTTTACCTTACCTCTGTATGGTAATTCTAATGTTACTTCCAAACTCTCTGGACTTTTAAAAGGTATGCTTTCTTTTTTTAGTGGTCTTTGTGAAATACCATTCTCTCTTGGTAAGACTGCTCCATTTGCAATAAATGTAACTAAACCACGTTTTTTTAACTCTTCCCTAATGACTTCCTGATCTAACATTAATTCTACTTGATTTTTTAAGGCTTTTTGATTGAGATTTTTATATAAAAGTGATGCCTCTACAATTTGAGGTAATACCCTACAAAAGATTTGAGTGGCACTACGTCCTAATACTTTCCTACCTGCTGCTGGAAGCCCTACTTCAAAACGTACTTCTATAATCTTTTCACTAATCATTACAGAAGTTCTTTCTATCATTTGAGCTCCACAATCATCTATTAGTAATAGTCCGCTTTTCCCTGAACCACCTACGCCATCATAAAGTTTTCTAATATTATCACGAAATGTCCTTGTTAAAAAATCACTTGTAGCAATTTTCTTCGCTCTACTATCCCATAGGTTTTTCGGAATTTGGTGCATGGATTCTGCTACTTTTACACGTACTTTAGAAGGTGGTGCAAAAGGGTCTACTTGTACATGGTCTATACAAAGATTATAACCCTTGCACTCGTATTCTCCTTTAATATCTCTATATGCCGCATAACCTTTACCATCTATGTGTCCTAAGATTTCTTCTAAATCTTTTTGCTTTTTCATTTGTTTCCTCCTCTATGTATAACTTACGTTATACATGCAATCTACGTTTTAATTCACTCATCATATTTTTTCCCTCAAAAATAGCAAGACCCATAACTGAAATAATACTAGCCAAAATACATACCCATGCTGGAATATCTGTTACGACATCATGTGTTAGCGTATAAATAAAAGGTATTGTCCCCAATAAAGCATCTAACAATAAGTAAATCATATAATCTCCTGCTTGAAGACGTAATAGCTTTGATAACACATACATAGCAATTATTGCTACTACTAACATAATAGGTATTACAAATGTCATCGCCCATCCATGTACCCCTGTCATAGTATCTATAAAAATTGCTGCTAATCCAAGAATTAATATCTGATACCACAAGTATTTTAAAATATCCTTGTGTTTTTTTATAGCTGTAGCTACACTAAGCCATATTAGCCCCATAACGCCCACTACGATTACAGACCAAAGTGTTTCTGATGGTAAAATAATATTAAAAAATACTGCTAGAACACTAATAATCATTGCTATGAAACCAAAAACTTTAAGTAACATATGATTATTAAAACGTTTTTCAATAGTTGCTGGATAAAGTTCTTCAACATGCTCGTCCTTTATTTCTAATTCTTGCTGACATAAAGGACAAATTTTTAAATCTCCCATGACTTCAATTTTGCACTTCCTACAATACTTCATTTTACTCCTCCTTTACTTTATATACCTTCTTTATTCTCTATTTACTCTTCCACTAAATTAGTACTTAAAACAACTCTAATCCCTTGTTTTGTTAAAGCCCTAAAGAAATACTTCTGTACTTCTGTATTTACAAAAGGTGATGTAAAACTAATAGAAAGTTGGTCGCCAAATGAGCATAAGCATACTTGTATCTTTCTCGTACTAACACAAAAATCAAAACCATCTATATATGTGACAACCTCATCAGGCATTATTACTTTTCCTGTATTTGAAAAACTTGTAGTCACTTCTTCATTATTAAAATAATGTGCTAATTTTAAAGTAGGTCTTTTTAAAATCAAAGGTACTGCTCGCGTCACATAATTTTTTTCTAAAGCTACAAGATGATTAATTCGTGCTTGAAATTTTTCTGTTTTTAATTCCTTATCAAAGAAAACTTTTAAATAATCAATAATATCTTCTAATTGATTTTTGCTTTTTCCAAATCGATAAGGTACTAAAACAACACTAAAAAAATTACGTGCAGAAGCCGACTGAAAGTATGGTCGTAGGTTAACTGGCACAGATACAACTACAGGTCTTTTCTTTTCCCTCTCGCTCATCTGTTCACCTATTGCTTGTATTAATAGAGCAATTAAGTAAATTGTAATCGTTGTTTTATATTCATGTGCCTTTCCTAAAACTTGTTTTACAGATACTTGTCCATTAATCACCTGTAAAAAATCTTCATCTATCCGTTCACCTTTAAATTTATATGCTTTACCAATAGATGCCTTCTTACTGCCTTTTGCTTTAGATGAATATTTGCTAAATCCATCTACTTCACGTTCTGCTAGTGATGCATCATAGTCAATGCTTAAATTTTTTTCTTGTAATACATCTGCATGTACCATTACTAAATAATTTAAAACCAATGTTTTTAAAAATTGAAGTGCTCCTACACCATCTGTTAAAGCATGGTGTACTTCTAAATTAATTCTCTTTTTATAATACGTTACTTCAAATAGAAGTCCTTTTATATTCTCATCATAAATCTGCCCACAAGGTGAATGATTTTCTTGTTTAATAATAGGTTTAATATCGCTGCTCTCAAAGTAATACCAAAATAGCCCTTTCCGAATAATAGAGGCATACAATGGGAAAGCATGCATGGTCTTATCTAGTGCTTTTTGTAAAACCCTAGGCTGAACCATCTCTTTTAAACGGCAAGAAAAGCGAAAAACTTTGGTGTCATATTTATTACTATTAGTTGGAAAAATCTTGGCTGCATTATCTAATTGTCTCCAAGCTGGTTCCTTATAACGACTCATGTTTTTCTCCTTTATCTAAAAATCTATTAATTATATTATAGCACTCTCTAACTTCTGGAAAGAGTGGAACAAGTGCAATAAATCCATGAATAGAATCTGCTAGTCTATGAACTTCTACTTTATTTCCAGCTTCTTGCAATCTTCTTCCATAATCTTCTCCCTCATCTCTTAATAAATCATACTCTGCTGTAATAATAAGCGTTTCTGGTTGATTCGTTAAATCCTCTGCTAAGATAGGTGCTACATATGGGTTCTTTAAATCTTTTTTATCTGTTACATATAAATCAATATAATCCATCATACGCTTTTGAGTCAAAAGATAATCTTGCCCATTTTCTTTTACTGAAGGATAAGGAGAGGCATCACTATGGTCACTATTAGTTGCTGGATATAATAAAATCTGTCTATCTACTTTAAATTCTCCTCTATCCCTAGCTAATAATGAAACCGCTGCTGCTAAATTAGCTCCCGCACTATCACCTATTAAAGTAATGGATTTAATTGGCTTATCAAAACTTCGATTACTTTCTACAACTTCCTTTACAACAGCATAGCAGTCTTCAAGTCCAGCTGGAAAAGGATGTTCCGGTGCTAATCGATAATCTACTGAAAGAATAATATGATTTGTTATATTAGCCATTCTTGTACACACTCGACTATAACTATCTATGTTTCCGGTTACAAAGCCACCTCCATGAAAAAATATCATTAAAGGATATGATTTGTCTTCTTTATGTGGTGCAAAAATTCTAACGGGAATTTCATGATCTTCTACACATACCTTATGGTCCCACATCCTATAAAGGGATTTTAAAATAAGTGGATGTGTCATATTAACCATTTTTCTTTCTATTTGATAAGTATCCTTTAAATCTTTATCTGAATATAATAGCTTTCTTAAAGCTGTTAGCATCTTCTTGTTTGTAGGCATTATTGCTTCTCCTAAATTCTGTAATTTAAATAACTTATCTAGATTGTATCTTTTTCTATTGCTTTATTCAATTGATTTTTGGCAATATAAAGCAGATAGCATCTATGCACCAAATACACCTATTTTTTATACCACATACCATTTATACTTACTATAATTATCCTAGTAAAATTTAAACCAAAAATGGAGCATCGTAAAACAAACTACGCTACTCCACTTTTATTTTTATTATCTTTTTACTTTTATATGTATACGATAGAAGTTTACAACCTCTAGCATTCCTCTAAAAAACAATCCCATTACTAATAATATTAGGGTGAGAATAAACATAAAACTTGCTATATTTTCTTCCCCTTGCCCACTATGCGAAAGTATGTAAATCATTACCCCCTGATACATAATAGGTACTACATATGTACTTAAAATAAATAATCCTCGTTGAGTAATATCTTCTTCAATCAATTTTCTCTCTAATAAATATAAAATCAAAAATAAAATTGCCCCACCCGCTACATTTGCAGATATAACTTTGTCTAAACCACCTGCTGCAAATAAGCTCATAATGCCATACTCCATATAATAAGCA
>JAFOHG010000041.1 GCA_017421915.1 Cellulosilyticum sp.
ATTTCAAGTACTTCTGCTGCTGTAGAATATCCTGTTTTTGTTTTCTTAACAGGTGGAATACCCATTTTTTCAAATAAAATAATGCCTAATTGTTTTGGTGAGTTAATATTAAAGACTTCTCCTGCTTCTTCATAAATTTCTTCTGAAATTTTATCTAAAAGCTTTTCTAATTCTTCACCATATTGTTTTAAACCTTCTGGGTCTACTGTAATACCTGCTATTTCCATATCAAACAACACTTCGATCAGTGGCATTTCAATTTCTTCAAATAATGCCAGCATATGCTCTTCTTCAAGTTTGTCTTTCATCTTACTTTCAATTTCAAGTAAAGTAAAGGCACGCTTTCCAAGTTCTTGCTTACGTACTTCTTCATCCAAACTTGTCCAATTCTTTTTACTTTTTCCCTTACCTAATAAATTTTCTTCTGAAGTAAGTTGATGTGTTCCTATAAACAATTCTTCAAGTTCTGCTATATCGTAGTCTTTATTAGTTGGATGTAATAAATATGCTCCTATAAAAGTATCAAACTGAACTTCCTTTAAGGCTATGTCAAAAGCAATGAGTTTGTGCATAAACACTTTGCTATCATGTACTATTTTCTTATGGTCTTGACTTGATAAAAATGCTTTTAATAAATCTTTTTCCTCAGAATTTGTTATATTCCACTCATGATAATAAACCTGATTTTTAAAAGCTAAAGCTAGTCCTAAAGTAGCTTCTTCTAAGAAATAACTTATAGCTACCTTCTCATCCTTAGATTCTTCAAGAAATGTATTAAATAGCTCACTATTTAATGCTTTAATTTCAATGGCACTTTGTTTTTCTTCTATATCTTTTCTAGGTAATTTATTTAAAATAGACTTTAAATCTAGTGATTGAAAAAGTTCGCTTGCCTCTTCATCTAAGGTTAAATCAAATTCAAAGTCTTTCCACTCATAATCTAATGGCACATCACATACAATTGTAGCAAGCATTTTACTATCTCTTGCATCTTGTGCATAAGTTGTTAAGTTCTCTTTTAATTTTTTTTGCTTAATATCTTCTACATGGTCTAGTAAATTTTCAATGCTACCGTACTCTTTAATAAGCTTAACTGCTGTTTTTTCGCCAATTCCAGGTACACCTTTAATATTATCCGAAGCATCACCCATTAATCCCTTAACATCTATAAATTCTGTTGGTGACACACCATAGGCTTCTACCACATCTTTTGCAAAGAAACTTTCTATTTCTGTACCTGTTTTTTTAGTACGTGGAATTTTGATCTCTATTTGCTCTGATGTAATTTGAAATAAGTCTCGGTCTCCAGAAACGACTGTTACATTCATCCCACTTTTCTCACCAGCTTTAGCAAGTGTTCCTAATACATCATCTGCCTCAAATCCTTCTTTAGAGATAATATGGATATGCATAGCAGAAAGAACTTGCTTCAAAAGAGGCATCTGAGCACGTAATTCTTCTGGCATACCTTTTCGATTACCCTTATACTCACTAGAGAATTGGTGTCTAAATGTAGGTACACTTAGATCAAATGTAACTCCCAGATAATCTGGTTTCTCCTTTTCCACAATACTTAACATCATATTTAAAAATCCAAAAATTGCATTGGTATATTGTCCATTTTTATTCGTTAATAAAGGAACACCATAAAATGCCCTATTCGCAATACTATGTCCATCAAATAACAATAGTTTTTTATTCATGTTACACCTCATTGATTCATTTGAAATTATTATAGCATATTTCCCTATTTTTTATCTCATAAATTTCAAATCCTTCCAATTGACAACTCTAAAGTTTATTTACAAAAAAACTCTATTTTAGATTAAGCCTTTATTCTTAATCTAAAATAGAGTTTTAATAAATTCTAAAGTCTTAAACTCTTTATCTACATAATATGGTACATACTGTTTACAAATTTCACTTAGTTGATCTTGAATATGTTTTGTAACTGTAAAATGATAGAGCTGTTTCATAGGGGCGCTTAATATATACTGCATCGTATAACGTGTACTATAATTAATCATACTATGGTCTTTATAGTAACTTTTACAATTTTTACAAACAAGTCCCCCCGCCTGGGTAGAAAAAAAATACTTTTCATTTTCTTCTTCCTCTAATATTTCTCCACATTCTACACAAGCTAAAAGCTGCACGCCAAATCCTAACTCACCAAGGGCTCGTATTTCATAAATACGTCTAATGAGCTTACAATTAGCATTTTCTCTAGCAAGGGCCTGTAATGTTACAAGTGCCAATCTTAAAAGCTCTATCTGTGGTAACATAGGTTCTGTTACATACTGTAAAAACTCCATCATATAACTAGCATAACTTAATCGTTCTAAGTCATTACGTATACCATGAAACATTTCAATAATCTCAGCACTAACCATACGATATGTATCTTTAAAGGATGTTAAAATAAAATCACCATATACAAAAAGCTGGGTTGCTGATGCAAAACCTTTATCTGCCTTTTTTGCTTTAGGAGCAAGTGCCTGAATTTTTCCATATTCTTTAGTAAAGAGAGTGACATATTTGTCACTCTCTCCTACAATATATTCTTTTACTACTAAAGCTTTTGTTTTTATAATCATACTTGAATCTTCCTAACTATTCACCACTCTTTGGCGTTTGATAGCCACCTGGGTTCTGATACGTCTGCTCATATGCCTTATAATTCAGATACGTATCGATATTACCTGTTGTCATAAAATAACTCCAAAATTCCTGTAACATCATTCTAGCCCCCTAATGGTTGAATTTATAATTAAGATATGTAATTCTACATAAATTATCCTATAAAAATCTACCAGTCTAAGAGGGCTTGACATATCTTTTTTTAATTTATCCGTTATTATTGAAGATCCTTATTGTTGTAGCCATAGTTTTTAATTAAGAAATCACTATCACGCCAGTTTTTCTTAATTTTCACCCATAATGTTAAGTAAATTTTTGAACCTAATAAACGCTCAATATCATAACGTGCTTTTGTCCCAATTGATTTAATCATTTGACCTTGTTTTCCAATAATAATACGTTTATGTGAATCTCTTTCACATACAATAGTCGCTTCAATATCTACTACGTGACTATCTTCTCTTTTTTTCATAGTTTCAATTTCCACTGCAATCCCATGTGGAATTTCTTTATCTAAAAGGTGAAGCGCTTTTTCACGAATAATTTCTGCTACAATTTGTCTTTCTGGTTGATCTGTTAACATATCACTTGGGAAAAATTGTGGGCCTTCTGGTAAATATTGTGGCATTGTTTTTAAAATAGCCTCTAAATTTAATCCTTCATATGCAGAAATTGGAATAATTTCTTTAAAGTCATAAGCTTTTCTATAAGTATCAATTGTTTCAAGTACTGTTTCTTTAGAAACACTATCAATTTTATTAATACATAAGAAAACTGGTGTATCAATATGATTTAAACGTTCAATAATTTCCTCATCTAATTTTCCAATAAAAGGATCTGCTTCAACAAGATAAAATACAACATCTACTTCATTCAAAGTAGTAATTGCAGATTTTACCATGAATTCACCTAACTTATTTTTAGGTGTATGAATCCCTGGTGTATCAATAAATACTGCTTGAAAATCATCTGTTGTAAGTACTGTTTGAATACGATTACGTGTTGTTTGTGGCTTATTAGACATAATGGCAACTTTTTCTCCAATAAGCTGGTTCATTAATGTGGATTTCCCTACGTTTGGTCTACCAATAATAGATACAAATCCTGATTTAAATGTTTCTTTCATGAAGCTATTTATTCCTTTCCTATTACATTTTCTTTTGTAAACTTATATGAAAACATACTTATTCCATTATCTTAATATG
Organism: Cellulosilyticum sp.; assembly: GCA_017421915.1. Taxonomy (GTDB): domain Bacteria; phylum Bacillota; class Clostridia; order Lachnospirales; family Cellulosilyticaceae; genus Cellulosilyticum. The sequence goes on from JAFOHG010000041.1 coordinate 3,846, forward strand.
GATAAATATTGTAACACACTTTCTTGTTTTGTAAACATATTTTTTTCATCCTCTGGTGTCATATGATCATAACCAAGTAGATGGAACATACTATGAGCTACCAAGAAACAAACTTCTCTCTCTAAGCTATGTCCATAGCTTTCTGCTTGTTCTTTCGCTCTTTCATCACATAGTATAATATCTCCTAGCATAACTTCCTCAGTATCATAATTGACACAGCTACTAAAATCTACTGCATCCCAATTAATATATCCAATTCTTTCAGCATCTATCTGTGGAAAAGATAGTACATCTGTAGGTCTATCAATTTCTCTATGCTCCTTATTAATTTCATGAATTGTATTAAGGTCTACAATAGATAAACTTACTTCTACTTCATAAGGTACTTCTTCCTCATCTAAGCATCTATTGATTACACTTTCAACTTTTTCGTATAATCCAGGATGTTTTTCAAAAAATCCTGTTTCATCTTCTAAATAAATTGTCATTTCTTTTCGTTCCTTTCTGGATAAGCAATACGTTGATGATACATGCCGGTTAACATTTTAGTAAAAGACTCTATAATTTTTTCTAAATCTGAGATATAAAGTTGACATTCATCTAATTGACCTTCATCTAGCTTTTGTTTAACACTTCTTCTTACTACATCTTCAATTTGAACTTCTTTGCCTAATTTATCCTGCATTGACCTAGTAGTTGCTTCTACAATATCCGCTAACATAACTAATGCTGCTTCTTTTGTTTGCGGTTTAGGACCCGGATATGAAAACTCCTCTTTGCTTACAGTTTCTTCAGAGTCTTTTTGTGCTTTTATATAAAAATATTGCATCACACCCGTTCCATGATGTTGCCTGATAAAATCTTTAATATAATTAGGCAAATGGTATTCTTCTGCTAATGTGATTCCTGAAATCACATGAGCTACAATTACCTCATAACTCTCTCTAGGAGTCATATAATCATGTGGATTCGTACTTCCTTGATTTTCTTTAAAATAATTGCTACAAGTTAATTTACCAATATCATGATAATATCCACCTACTCTTGCTAGTAGTGGATTAGCCTCTACTGCTGATGCTGCTGTTTCTGCCAAGTTGGCTACTAACAGGCTGTGATAATAGGTTCCTGTTGCTTCTAACAAAAGCCTTTTTAAAATAGGTTGATTAGGATTAGTCATTTCTAAAAGTTGCATTGGCGTTACAAAATCAAACAGTGACTCAAACATAGGTAGTGTTCCAATAACGGCTACAACACAAATCATCCCCATAATAAAAGCAATTATAGCCTCTGATACAATAGTCACTGTTAAGGTAGAACCAATTAAAATTTTTAATCCTATGTAAAGAAAAAATTGAATTCCCCCTACATATAATGCACTCATTAAGGTTTTTGTACGCTCTTGCATTCTTGTTACAATTAAAGTACTTGCTATACCTGATATTAAAAAATAGAGAATAAAAATAATATCCCCTTTATAAATAATTGCCGAAAAAATAACAATTAAAACATGTGTTATATAAGCTACATCTGGCCCCATTGCAAAAGCAATGATCATACCAGCTATTCCAAGTGGCAAATAAACAAAAGAAATTCCTAAAAAAGCTCGTGTAATAAGCATAGCCATTGTATATAACATAAAAATTAAACTTAATCGCTTATCCTTTTGACATATAGTCATCCTATTCTTTTTATTAAAATAAGTTTTGTAGATATAATAATAAAATAAACCGCCAGTCAGCAGGATCAGTACAATAACTCCTATATACTGCCTATATCGACTACTGCTATCTGTTTCTAAGTAACCTACCTTTTCAAGAAGTTTATAAACCTCTTCCGTTACTCTTGAACCCTTCTCAATAATTTTTTCTTGTGCTAACACATAAACAGGATCTACTTTGTCTTGTGCTATCTTTTTTTGTGCATTAGTTGCTACTTCATCTATTACAAAGTTAGGCTCTAAAACATTATTAATAATATCTTCTGCTATTTTTTTCATAGAAGCACTTAAGTCTTTTTGTTCAACTTCTCTACGTACTTCTATACTCTTGTTACTCTCCTCCTCAGAAATACCCTCACCTAAGAGCTTACTTGTAATCTCTATGCAAATATTTTTCATCGTCTCTAAACGTTCTGCACTAGCATTGAGTAATAGCTCATACTGCTCATTGTATAAAGCAATAGGCGAAAAACTACTTAATACCTCTACTGGTGTTTTTTTTAGCTTTTCTGTTAAATCTGTCGTTTGTACGGTATTAATATAATCAAAAAATGTCTCTATATTACTTACTGCTTTTTCTTGAATGGTACTATCTTTATTATAAACCGGCTTTACCGCTGCCTCTGCTTCTTGCTTTTTTCTAGCTGTTGCCACTTCATTCTCTACTTGAAATGGTGCATATAATGTTTCTTTTGCAATTTCACCTAATTGAAGGGATACTTTTTGTGTAAAGAACTTACCTGATATAACGCATACAAAAGTAACAAAGGCAGCTAGCCCTGCGATTAACATCCATTTATAATCTTTATTTTTCATCTTTTGTCCCCCTCATACCCTACCCCTAATTGAGCATATGTCTATTCTTTATGTTCAAAAGCATCATATGCTTCTACAATGCGTTGTACGATTGGGTGTCTTACGACATCTTTTTGTGATAGATAAGTAAAACCTATACCTTCTACTCCATCTAAAACTTTCATAGCCTGTTTTAAACCACTCATCTCTTGATGTGGTAAATCTACCTGTGTTAAATCCCCTGTTACCACTACCTTTGAATTAAATCCAATACGAGTTAAAAACATTTTCATTTGAGGAGAAGTTGTGTTTTGAGCCTCATCTAATACAATAAAGGCATTATTTAATGTACGCCCTCTCATATAAGCTAAAGGTGCTACTTCAATTAAGCCCTTTTCCATATTTTTTTCAAAATTCTCAGGACCCATTATTTCAAAAAGTGCATCATACAATGGACGTAAATAAGGATCTACTTTACTTTGTAAGTCACCTGGTAAAAAGCCTAATTTCTCACCTGCTTCAATAGCAGGCCTTGTTAAAATAATTTTACTCACTTCATTTTTTCTAAATGCATTAACAGCCATTGCCATTGCTAAATAGGTCTTTCCAGTACCTGCAGGACCAATTCCAAAAACAATTGTATTTTTTTTGATTTTTTGAATATATTCTGTTTGTCCTAATGTCTTACATTTAATAGGTTTTCCTAAATGTGTTAACGTCACTGTATGGTTTTCAAGTTGCCCAAGGTCTTCTTCTTTTTTAGTTCCCACCAAATCTAGAATATACTTTACGCGTTGATGGTCAATACTTTCTCCTTTTTCAGCTAACTTAAAGAGTTTTTTCAAGACTTTAACACCTAATTCTACCTGCTCTCTAGCACCTGTCACTTTAAGCTTATCATTACGTAAGACAATTTCTATCTTTAATGTTTTTTCAATTAAAAGTGTATGGGCATCAAATTGTCCAAATACACCAGACACATCGTATTCAGGAATATCTAGTTCTTTTTCTATTTTACTCATTTAGCACTTCTCCTTTATTTTGCATCTCTATACTTGTTTCAACTGGATAACTAATTTCTTCCTCTGCTACAACATAAAGCGTACCAGTGATTTCCTTGCCTACTTGCTTAAAATATGCTTCCCTTTTTAAGATTTTGGCCTCTTTCCCTAAACTCCTACTCATTTCCCCCCATATCTGTGCTAATAGCATATCTTCTGCCTCTTCTTTTGTTAAGGTATAATAACTTGGCTCATAACCTATACGAGCTTGTACTTCCACACCAAAAGGCAATGGGAAAAGTTTTGTAATTCGAAGTTGGTGTAACGTATACATCGTATCATAGTTTCTAGATGTTAACTTCTGATTAAATAATGTAAGATTTTTATCAAATAACTTCAAAACATATTTCTTACTGGTTTCATCTAAATATTGCTTCTTTACTTGATCCATATTAATTGTCTTTGTTAAACTATAAATTGTTTTTCCACGAACTGTTGCTTTTGATGCAGCATAATATAAACTAGGGTCTTCTTCTCCTCTTGGCATTTCACCTGCTACAAGCATGTCCCCTTTTTTGACAATATCACCTGCTTTAACCATAGGTTTTCCCTTTTCCACAGCAATGTATGTAATCAGTGCATCTCTTTTTGATATAAGTGACCTTGGCGACTCATTAGTTGCATTCATAGTCGGTGGTAGTACACTTTCAGCAACTCGAATAACCATACGTGTTCCTTCATAATCAATACCTACCCAAATCATATCTGGATAGGCTTTTAACAAAATCGCCTCTGCCATTCTTAAATCCATATTCATCTTAAGCTTACCACTGCTGTACCCATTTTCTTCTAGGGTTTTAACAACATCCATACTACTAATTCTTGTGTTACCTTCTACTTCCACTAGCCATACAAAAGAGGATAGAATCCATAGTAGCACTACAAATAATCCTATTCCTATAACAAATAATTTACGCTTTTTATAACGGTATGTAAAAAAAGGTAATCCTATCTTACCTACAATTTTTAATCGACTTCTTGTTTTGTGCGCAGCACGTTTCATTTCTTTAAAATTTGGAATGGATGTACAAAAACATATACAATCCCCTTTATGTTGCACATTCCATAAATCTATTCCATGATAAGTGACTAAATTCAAGAACTTTTCGCCACTTGCTCCACGTACTTCTACTATAACATACCCCTTCAAATAATGCCATAATGATAAAAGCAAAGTTTCTCCCCCCTCATACTATAAATCCAACTTGGATAATGGTGCCTTTAATTGTAATGTAATCTGCGGTCATTTTCTGTGCCTCTAAGTCTGCACCATGAATAACTAAAATGCCACATTTCGTACTTAGTCTCATGGTTTGTGAAGTATATTCTAAAAGTCCTCCAAAGTTCTCAACTGTTATTTCTTGATTTCCTGATATCATAATCTGCGGAAAGTCACTGACTACTTCAGGTGGCACATCAAGTAGCTTGGTAAGTTGTTTTTTTAAGCCTTCCTGATTTCGATTTCTTTTCCCTTTCATTACATACAGCCCCCTTATAATTCATATCTATGCTTTTGGACGGGCAAGTAGAAGTAAAAAGCCAAATTTTGAGATTGTGTTGCTTTGGTACTATTAAATTTAAATAAAAAAACACCCCTTCATAACAAAGGAATGTCTTCTTTTTTATTATAAATCCTCTTCTGTTTTGATTTCTATTCCTTCTTCTAATAATAACTGAGATGTTATACCATTTCCTTCTACTAAAACGCCTTCAAAATTTCCATTATATACTTTTCCTCTTCCACATGATGGTGATTTTGCTTTTAAAATAGCCTGTCTTATCCCATAATCTTTTGCTATTTTTAAAACAGTTTGAGCCCCTTTTAGGAATGCCTCTGTCACATCTTCTCCTTGATTATTAAGAATTTTTGCTTTTCCATTTAGTACATCTTGAGCTGTACCTCCTACTATTTCCGCAGGATGTCTTGGTATCGGTAGTCCACCCAAAACCTCTGGACACACCTTAATTACTTCCTTATCTTTACAATATGCCTCCACCTGAATATTATAATTATTTCCGCCATTATATTTACATTTCTCCCCACATAAGCAACTACTTACAAGAATCTTTTTCACGCCTCTTTCTCCTTTTATCCTATACTTAAATTATTTTGCTATATAATTGTCTAGATTACATCTTTACTATTTAATCATGATATCACGACTGCTTTAAGTAATCTATTAAAAAACTAAAAAATAAGGCAGTATCGCAAAATGCGATACCGCCTTATTAATATTCCATAATTTAATTTAGCAGAAAAACTAATCCATTTGATTAAACATTTTGCTCTACGTTTACTGTAAGCTCTTCACCATTATAATCTACAACAAAAGTTGAAAATGGCATAATTTCTTGTGCAATAAGCGTTCTTGCAATAAGGGTTTCAACTTTACGTTGTAAAAATCTTCTTAGTGGTCTTGCACCAAAGATAGGATCAAATCCTTGTTCTGCAACATAATCTCTTGCACGTTCTGTTAAACGCACATGAAGTTGCTTATCTTCAAGACGTTTTTCCAAGTCTTTTTCTAATAAAGAAACAATCTTAACAATTTCTTGTTTTTGAAGTGGCTTATAAAGCACAATTTCATCTAAACGGTTTAAAAATTCTGGTCTAAAGTGTGTTTTAAGCATGGCATTAACTGCTTCTTGTGCTTCTTCACTAATTTCACCATTTTCTTCGATTCCTTCTAAAATCATTTGAGAACCTAAGTTAGAAGTTAAAATAATAATAGTATTTTTAAAGTCTACAGTACGTCCTTTTGAATCTGTCACACGACCATCATCTAAAACCTGAAGAAGTACATTAAAAACATCTGGATGTGCCTTTTCTACCTCATCAAATAAAATGACGGCATATGGCTTTCTACGAACGGCTTCTGTAAGTTGTCCGCCTTCTTCATAACCAATATATCCTGGAGGCGCTCCAATTAATCTTGCCACAGAATGTTTCTCCATATATTCACTCATATCAATACGAATCATATTGTGCTCATCATCAAATAAAGATTCTGCAAGTGCTTTAGCAAGCTCTGTTTTACCTACTCCAGTAGGCCCTAAGAATAAAAATGAACCAATTGGTCTTCTAGGATCTTTGATACCAGCGCGAGAACGTAAAATAGCATCGGTTACAGTACTCACTGCTTCATTTTGACCAATCACACGTTTATGAAGAATATCTTCAAGGCGAAGTAATTTATGACGTTCACCTTCCATAAGTTTTGTAATTGGAATTTGTGTCCAACGTGAAATAATTTTAGCAATTTCTTCTTCATTTACCTTATCTCGAAGTAAAGTATTTTCTCCACTAGTTTGTGCCTTCTTTTCAGCTTCTTCTAATTTACTTTTAAGTTGTGGAATGATACCATACTTGAGCTCGGCAGCTTTATTATAATCATACTCACGTTCAGCCTTTTGCATATTGGCTGTTTCTTCTTCAATTTGCTCTTTAATGCGTCGTACTGAAGTAATAACTTCCTTTTCATTCTCCCATTGTACTTTCATTGCCTTAAATCTTTCACGTAACTCAGCAAGCTCTTTTTGAGTTTCTTGTAAATTTTGCTTAGACAGTGGGTCTTCTTCCTTTTTAAGCGCTGTTTCTGCAATTTCTAATTGAAGGACTTTACGGGCAATTTCATCTAATTCTACTGGCATAGAATCAATTTCTGTACGTAAAAGGGCACAAGCTTCATCTACTAAGTCAATCGCTTTATCTGGTAAGAATCGATCTGAGATATAGCGGTCTGATAAAGTAGCTGCTGCAATCAGTGCATTATCCTGAATTTGTACACCATGATAAATTTCATAACGTTCTTTAATACCACGTAAAATTGCAATGGTATCTTCTACTGTTGGTTCATCTACCATAACAGGTTGAAAACGTCTTGCAAGTGCAGCATCCTTTTCAATATATTGTCTATACTCATTAAGTGTAGTTGCTCCAATACAGTGTAGTTCACCACGTGCAAGCATTGGTTTTAATAAATTTCCTGCATCCATAGAACCTTCAGTCTTACCTGCCCCTACAATCGTATGAAGTTCATCGATAAAAAGAATAATTTTACCTTCACTTTTTTTAATTTCTTGTAAAACAGCTTTAAGTCTTTCTTCAAACTCACCACGATATTTTGCTCCTGCAATAAGTGACCCCATATCTAACGAGAAAATACGTCTATCTCTTAATGTCTCTGGTACGTCTCCACGTACAATACGTTGTGCTAAGCCTTCTGCAATAGCAGTTTTACCTACACCAGGTTCTCCGATCAACACTGGATTATTTTTGGTTTTACGTGATAAAATACGAATCACATTACGAATTTCACTATCTCGCCCTATAACCGGATCAATTTTATGCGCTCTTGCACGTTCTACAAGGTCATAGCCATACTTATTTAGTACGTCATAAGTGCCTTCTGGTTCTTCACTGGTCACGTGCATATTACCACGAATTTCTTTTAAGACATTCATAAAGTTCTTCTTATCAATAGAAAATGCTTGTAAGATTCTACTTACTTCTCCTGTAGCTGTTTCTATTAGCCCTAACATTAAATGTTCTACAGAAACATATTCATCTTGCATTTTGGTTGCTAGCTTCTCACTTTGACTTAATGCCTTATCTGTTTCACTTGATACATAAACCTTATCTAACTCTCTGCCTGGGCCACTCACACGAGGTAATTTACTAATTGCTTCCCCTACTGATTGTGTCATGGCTTCAACCTGTACATTCATCTTTGTTAAAATCTGAGGAATTAATCCTTGTGGTTGAGTTAGCAATGCATACATTAAATGTAAGGGTTCTATTTGATTATTTTGATAAGATATAGCCATCTGTTGAGCTGCTTGAATAGCCTCAATTGATTTCTTTGTAAAGTTTTGTCCATTCATCCTCTATTCCTCCTTACAATAATGGATTTTCTATATTAGGATATCCATATTTTTTTAGTTCATTTTTATACTTAAGTTATACAAAATGCTTTTGTTCTTTATAGTGATTTATATAATGTTGTTTTAAAAGATGATATTGCGCTTCTGTATGATTGAGCTGTGTAAAATAAATTTTTAGTCCATCATCCAATCCTTTAATATAGTGAGAAATTGCCTCGGCTAATTCATTGCCTTGACTAAGTTTTTGAAAATCTTCTAACTTAAACTGTCTAAGCCATTTAGTCCCTTCTTCTGTTTCCCATGTAACCAAATTCCATTCATTTTCAATATGACTCCACAACTTGAAGAATTCATTTAAGTAGAAATATAATATTTCACTTTGAGTACGTGAAATAATTCTAAGCTGTCCTTCTAGTCTTCCATCTTGTTGGGTTAAATAAACCGAGTAGCGAATCGTGGGATTATATTTATACCTTAATGCACTTTTTATGCTATACATATGGTCTGCTGCTTGGTTTTGTATTTGAAAATGAGTATAAGGTCTTAAATAATCTGATAAGCAATCAAATATACGCTGTAGATGTTGTTCTGGTGTTACCAAAGCTACTCTCTCAGCCAAAATCTGATTAATTAGATTAGACCGACTTGTCTGCAGTGTATAAGCTAACTCATCAATTGCTTCTACAACATCATCCATTAGTACTAAACTGTATACACTTTTCTTCACAGCTTCACCTCTTTCTAAAAACATAGTAACTCTATATTAATATTTTGTCAACGAAATTATATAATTACTTTGTCAAATTATTTTATTGAGTTTTCTATTATATAGCAACCCATTAAGTTATATTTTTCAACAATTTGGTTACACTACTTATATTATTTCTAAAAGGATGGATACTTATGAAAACAAAAAATACCTTTTCATTTAAATGCTCTAAAGGGCTATGTGCCATACTTTTTTCTTTGGTCGCACTAAGCACCTTATTTTTTACACCTCTTTATGCTCAGTCCTTATCTAATCTAGATAATACCAAAACCGATTGGTGGCTTGTTCGCTCTAAAAACCATCAAACCCCTGGATTTAATGATAAACTGGGTTATAAAATCGAAGATTATGGTGGCTATTGTTTAGGTGATACAAATAGGCAAGTTATTTATCTTACTTTTGATGAAGGCTATGAAAACGGTTATACTGCAAAAATCTTAGATGTTTTAAAATCCCACGATGTTAAAGCTATGTTTTTTGTCACTTTACCTTATGTAAATCAAAATCCTGACCTTATCAAGCGTATGTATGATGAAGGTCATTATGTATGTAATCATACAGATCATCACTTATCAATGCCTAGTGTAGCTAATGATGAAGCAAAATTTAATACTGAACTTACTAGTGTTTCTGAGGCTTACGAAAAGATTACAGGTAGTAAAATGCCTCCTTTCTTTAGACCACCTATGGGACACTACTCTCAACGTTCCCTTGCTATGACCAAAGCACTTGGCTATCGTACTATTTTTTGGAGTTTTGCATATTGTGATTGGAAACCTGAAGCACAACCAGATCCAGCTCATGCTAAAAAGCTTATGTTAGATGGACTGCATAATGGGGCTATTTATTTACTTCATGCTGTTTCTAAAACCAATGCAGAAGTTCTTGGTGATTTTATTACAGGTGCACGTGAAATGGGCTATACTTTCGAACTTCTCCCTACCGAGTAAATTTCATAAAATAAAAATAACGCTTAAGTTGATAAAAACTTAAGCGTTATTTTTATTACGTTTCTCTGTAAAATTGATTTTTTCTTTAATAAGATAAAGAGGACGTTGTTTACTTTCATCATAAATACGTGCAATGTATTCACCTAAAATACCAATTGAAAAAAGCTGTACACCACTAAAAAATGTAATAGCAACTATTAAAGAAGTCCATCCAGTCACTACCAAGTGCAGCACATATTTTGCAATTAATAAATACACCGTTAATAATATAGCCACAAAAATAGTTATAAACCCAAAAGAGCGTACTAGCTTTAATGGCTTGGTTGAAAAACTAATAATACCATCCATAGCAAAATGTAACATTTTCTTTAATGGATACTTTGTTTCTCCTGCATAACGTTCATCTCGCTCATACTCTATATAAGTTTGATCAAACCCTACCCAACTTACAATTCCTCTAACAAAACGATTCCGCTCGGGCATCTCTTTAAAAGCCTCTACTACTTTATGATCCATTAAACGAAAATCACCTGTATCTAGTGGAATGTCTATTTCCGCCATATAATGTAAAAACCGATAAAAACATTTAGCACTTATACGTTTAAATAAAGTTTCACCTTTTCGTCTTTTACGCTTAGCATATACAACATCATATCCTTCCTTCCACTTTTCTACCATTTGTTCAATAAGATTGGGAGGATCTTGTAAATCTGCATCAATAATGACAGTTACTTCTCCTATGCTATGAAAAATACCGGCTGTAACAGCTACTTGATGGCCAAAATTACGTGAAAAATCAATAATCTTTACATTAGAATCTGATAATGCGATTTCTTTTAGTAATGATAATGTTTGATCTTTACTACCATCATTTACAAAAATAAATTCATACTGCCAATTATTTTTATACATGACACGTCTTAGTGCCTTATAGCATGCTTCTACAACTGCTTCCTCATAATACATTGGTATAACAACTGAAAGTAAGAATGAATCATCCATCCTACTCCTCCTTGTCTTAAATTGTTTGTATAATTATAGTCTATAACTTGAGTCATCAACTAAAAAAACACACCAATATCCCAAGCTTCCAGGTAAGGAAGTGTATCATCCATTTCCATTTCATTAACTGCTTCAATCCAGTCATCTAAATCCGCCATTACTTCATCTACTTCTTCATATATCTTTTTACCTTTAATAGCACCAAATGCTTCAGTTGCTAATACTTCTAATGCTTCACATATTTCATCCATAATGAAAAACCACTGTCC
>JAFOHG010000042.1 GCA_017421915.1 Cellulosilyticum sp.
ACACTTCTTCTAACAGGTTCTAAGCCTAATGCAAGTGCTGGTGGCCCATCCATAATAATATTAACCCATAAAAGTTGAATTGTAGTAAATGGCATTTCTTGGTCTAAAATCTGTGAAACAACTGCAATAAAGAATGCTACTACGTTTACAGTTAATTGGAACTGAATAAAACGCTGGAAGTTTTCATAGATTCCACGTCCCCATTGAATTCCTTTTACAATCGTACTAAATGAGTCATCTGTAAGAATAATATCTGCCGCACTCTTACTTACTTCTGTACCTGTAATACCCATAGCAATACCTACATCTGCTTTATGAAGGGCTGGTGCATCATTAATCCCATCACCTGTTACACCTACTACTTCTCCATTAGCTTGAAGTGCATTTACAACACGCATTTTAGTTTCTGGTTTAGAACGTGCTACAATGTTAATATTTTTGATTTCTTCTCTTAATTCTTCATCTGTTAATGTATCAATATAAGATGATTCTACAGCTTTGGCATCACCATCTAAAAGTCCAAGCTCTTTACCAATAGCTGTTGCCGTATTGATATTATCTCCCGTAAGCATTTTAGTAGTAACACCCGCTTTTTTCGCTGTCATAACTGCATCTTTAACATCTTCTCTAAGTGGGTCACGAATACCTACGAAGGCATTAAAGATAAGATTTTCTGTTAAAAGTTTTTCATCTTTAATTGTACCGTCTTCATCAATAGCTGCAATGGCTTCTTCATTTGTTAAATAACAATAAGCAAAACCTAATGCACGCATAGCTTTAACTTGTAGTTTTTGAATTTCCTTAAGCACAGCGTCCTTTTTCTCTTGTGTAAGAGGTACTGTTTCATTTCCTTCTGTTAAATAATGACATGATTCAAGAAGTACCTCTGGAGCCCCTTTCATCATAACAGCCATTTTACCATTATGTTTAATAATGGTTGTCATACGTTTAAGTTTTGAATCAAATGGAACTTGTGTTTGAATATGAGCAGCTTTTCTTTCTGCTTTATAATCACAATTTTTATAATAGAGTAATAATGCACATTCTGTAGCACTACCTAAGTATTTATACTCACTACCTTCTTTTTCAATATCAGCTGTTCCATTTAATAAACAGTTTAGGTCAAATAAACTTTTACTATCCTTTGGAGGTGCTGATACATACTTACCATCTACATAAACTGTTTCTACTGTCATACGGTTTTGAGTTAGGGTTCCTGTTTTATCTGAGCAGATTACAGAAATAGAACCGATTGTTTCACATGCCTCTTTTTTAGTAACTAAAGCATTAATCTTAGCCATTTTTTGCATAGTAATTGCAAGTGTCATATTAATCATTGTAGGAAGCCCTTCTGGTACTGCTGCTACAATCAGCGCAATACATACAACAAAGGCTGTTTTTATGCCATCAATAGAAGCTAAGAAAGCAGTCACACTACTTGTATCTGTATGTACTTCCCCACGCATAATCATTTTAACAGTCATATAAATAAATAAAAGTCCTGCAATGGCACTAGATGCTTTAGAAATCATTGCACCTAAGTTACCTAACTTAATTTGAAGTGGTGTTTCACTTTCTTCCTCATTAAGATTTTGAGCAATACGCCCCATCTCTGTATCATCACCGATAGATGTAACTAAGAAGCTACCAGTTCCTTGAGCGACAAATGTTCCACCAAATACCATATTCTTTTGTTTAGCTGGTACTGGGTCTTGGATAATGGTTTCCCCTTTATTATTTTTGATACTTTCAAGTTCTATGATCACATCAGCTTTTTTAGTAACATCATCTGCTTCACCAGTAAGCATATCTTCTCTTACTTTAAGATTAACCTCTTCAAGCATACGACCATCTGCTGGAATCATATCCCCTGTTGTAATATGTACAACATCACCAGGTACAATATCTGATTTTAAAACGGTTGTAATTTTACCATCTCTTATAACTTTTACTTCAATATCTTCTGTCATTTTAGAAAGTGCCTTAGCAGCTTTCTTAGATTTACCTTCTGTTACAATACCAATTCCTACACCAAGCGCAACCGCTACAACTATCCCTACAGCATCTGCCACTTCACCTACTACAGCACTTACAAGTGCGGCAACTAATAGAATAATAATCATAGGTTCTGTAAGACCATCTTTAATACTATCCCAAAGCGTCTCTTCTTGCCCCGGAGTAAATTCATTTTTGCCATACTTTTCTTGTCTTGTTTTTGCTTCTGATGACGAAAGTCCTTTTTCTACGTCTACTTTAAGCTCTTCGAGTACCTTTTCTTTAGGCTCATTAAAGTATTTCATCCATCTTTCACTCCTTTTTTTATACATCCCATTTATAACATACTCCCATAAATTTCATATCTTATTTCTGGAAATATTATCCGTATAAATAGATGCTTATCCTATTATACTACCTTTTCCAAAATTATATGTTTAAAAAAATTGACGAGCCCTATACACCTTGCAGTATATAAGTCTCGCCAATTAAGATTAAACCAGAATTTTTAATTCTAATGAAATTCATGATGTTGATTTAATCACACATAAAGTGCCGACTACTCCCTTATGGAATCTGTTATAAATTTTCTTCATTATAATATTCTCACTATTTAGCCGCAACTATTTTTTGATTTTTCATCACTCTCTTAACAACTTCTTAATCATTAATCTTTAACTATATTTTTCTTCTAATCTTTTTACCATCTCTTCATATTTTTCTTGAACACCATTTTTTAAAGCATTCATTTCATACTCTTCTGTTTGAATATGAATTTGTTCAATAACGTCTTTAGGTAACTGTTTTTCTCCAAATGGATAAACTACATCATTTTCTTTACTAATATGTCTTTCAAGTAAATGTGTATAAGAAATCATACTTGCAATCACATCTAACTTGCTTTCCTCATTCCCTGCTTTTAAATTTTCAAGAGCTTCTCTTAACTCACTCATATAAAGACGCCCCAAATCATGTTCTACTAACATACCCATACGAATAAGTTTTTGTCCTAATGCCCCTAAATGCTCTTCCATTGCTTTAAATAAAAATTTCTCTTCTTTATTATGATGATGTCCATCCGCATACTCTTTTACAAAATCTATCATCTCATAAAAATCTCCCAAACAAAATGCTTCTCCTTTTAAAATCCCATAACAAGCTTGGCGCATTACCTTTAACATTCTAGAAATTAACTCATGTTCTTTTACCATCACTTCAATGCTGTTCATCTATTTCTTTCTCCTTATGCGTTGTCTATATTATACTACTTTTTATCTTATTTCTTCACTTATTGTGGTTTATTTGAATTTTTTGTAATTTATTAGTATTTTTATTTCTCATAAATTTTACATATAACTCACTTTTATTTTACATCCATATTATTTCTCTTTTACACTTCTATGCTACAGTGACTTTACGGGAGGAATTTCTATGTCGAAAAACTTTTTTAATAATCAATTTAATAATCGTTCGTTAAAACAAAGTTTGAAAGTTACTTTTTCTACTATTATTTTAATCTTTACTTTAATCTTCATACTTCTATCACTTATGATTAATAGCATTATGTCTCATATCAAATTTTTACAAACATCTAGTTTACCACTTATGGAATCTGCTCAGTCAGCTGCTTACAATCAGCTAGCTACTCAAAACACCATGTATAAACTTTGTCTTTCAGATAGCTTAGATTCCCAGCATCAATATGTTATTGAACAGAGTACCTATGATATGGCACTTCAGAAAGACTTAAAATATCTTTTAGAACATGCACCTACTTATAAATCTAGTATTACAAAAATCCAAAATCTCTTACAGGAAGCTTTATCTTATCGTAATCAAGCTGTTTTATACTGTAAGCAAAATGCTTCTACTAAAGCACTTCTCTTACTAGAACTAGAATATTTTCCACGTATGACATCTGTACAGGGCGAACTTTCATCTCTCTATCGTACCTTCTCTAATCAAAATACTGCCCTACTTACACGTTATACTAAACAAGCTATTTTTACCTTTATATTAGTTTTTATAGGATTTATATTTATGCTTTTAACTTCATTTAAATTAATTAAAAGACTCATTATTCAAATTCAAGCACCACTTAACCAAATCGGAACAGCTATGTCTGAAATGGCACAAGGTCAGCTAGACTTTAACCTTTCTTACACTGCTACTAACGAATTCGGTAAACTAGCTGATGAAATGCGCTATATGGGCCATGAATTACTAAATTATATCTCTAACATTTCCGAAGTCTTAACCGATTTAGCACACAAAAACTATAATACAGAAGTTTCTATCCACTATAACGGTATGTTTCTTCCTATACAAAAAGCACTTTGTACTATTATTAATGAACTTAATGAAGTCATAACTTCTTTTCATCAAACAGCTGACCAAATCACGCAGTCTGCTACTCAAATGCTTTCCACTTCTAAGCAACTCTCTGAAAGCTCTGTTGTTCAGTCTGCCTCTGTTCAGGAATTTGCAGCAACTATGGAAAATCTTGCTTCTAAAGTTCAAGAAAATGCAGATAGTACACTTGCTGTTTCTCATAATACACTAAAACTTGAAGAAAAACTTACTGAGGGCAATGCTGCTACCCACCAACTTTTAGCCCTTATGGACAGTACTACAAGTTCCGCCCAAGAGATTCAAAAGATTATTACCTTAATAGAAAAAATCTCTAGACAAACACACTTACTTGCACTCAACTCTACTATTGAAGCCTCACGCTCTGGACAAAATGGCAAAGCTTTCGCTGTTTTAGCTCATGAAATGGGTGAACTTGCAGTTGAAACCACTCAGGCTGTCCAAACAACTAAAACACTTATTACTGATACACTCCATAATATTAATGAAAGTAATGACTCCATCAAACATACAGCAGCTATGATTTTAGAAGCAACTCAACTTTCTCAAACTATTTCGCAACATATTCAGACTGTAGCTCTTGCCACTACTAATCAATCTGATGCGATTAAAACCTTTAATGCCTCTTTGGAAGAAATCACTTGTATCATTGATGATAATACTAAAATTGCAGTAGAACTTGCCAAAAAAGGTAATCATCTAAGCGATAGCGCCAGTCTTCTAACTGATAAACTTAGCACTTTTAATCTAAAAAAACTTTAAAAATAGGCTTTATCCTAAAATAGAGTTATAAAACTATTTAAATCTCTAGTTTTATAACTCTATTTTTCTTACCTTAATATCTATCTAGCCATTTAATTTTGCAAGTAGTACATTGACATCTAACCCATGTACCATACAAGCTTCCTCTAAAGTTTCTGCTTGAGATGATGGACATCCCTATTCACCAAAGAACATTTTCATATCTTCTTCTACTGTAGAAATACCACCGATCCCAAAGTTTTCAACTAAAACTTTCGCTACATTTGGAGAAAGGAATGCTGGAAGTGTTGGTCCTAAGTGAATTTCTTTTACACCAAGGTATAATAATGATAATAATACAATGACTGCTTTTTGTTCATACCAAGCAATATTATAGATAATTGGTAGCTCATTAATATCTGCAAGCCCAAATACTTCTTTTAATTTCAGTGCAATAAGTGCAAGTGAATAAGAATCATTACATTGACCTGCATCTAACACTCTTGGAATACCACCAATATCTCCTAAATCTAATTTATTGTATTTATATTTTGCACAACCTGCTGTTAAAATTACTGTATCTTTTGGAAGTGCTTTAGCAAACTCTGTATAGTAGTTACGTTTAGAAGCTCTACCATCACAACCAGCCATTACAACAAACTTTTTAATAGCACCAGATTTGACAGCATCTACAACTGCATCAGCAAGTGCAAATACTTGCTCATGTGCAAATCCCCCAATAATTTCTCCTGTTTCAATTTCTGTTGGCGCAGCACATGTTTTAGCTAGCTCAATGATTTCACTAAAGTCTTTTTGACTTCCAGCTTCACCTTCAATATGCTTACAGCCAGTAAATCCTGCTGCACCTGTTGTAAACATTCTATCTTTATAAGACTCTTTTGGTGTAACAATACAGTTTGTGGTCATTAAGATTGGGCCATTAAAACTTTCAAACTCTTCTTTTTGTTTCCACCAAGCATTTCCATAGTTCCCTACTAAGTGAGTATATTTTTTAAGTTTTGGATAATAATGTGCTGGTAACATTTCAGAGTGAGTATATACATCTACTCCTGTACCTTCTGTTTGAATCAATAGTTGTTCAATATCAGCAAGGTCATGACCTGATACTAAAATCCCTGGATTTTTACCTACTCCAATGTTTACTTTAGTAATTTCTGGGTTACCGTAAGTTGATGTATTTGCTGTATCAAGTAACGCCATACCATCTACCCCTATTTTACCTGTTTCTAAAGTTAAAGCAATTAATTCCTCTACTGATAAAGTATCATCTAATAATTTTGCAAGTGTTGCTTGCATAAAAGCATCTATTTCCTCATTATCATAACCTAAGGCATTAGCATGTTTAGAGTAAGCTGATAAACCTTTTAAGCCATATGTGATCAGCTCTCTTAAAGAACGCATATCTTCATCTTCAGT
Source organism: Cellulosilyticum sp. (assembly GCA_017421915.1). GTDB lineage: Bacteria > Bacillota > Clostridia > Lachnospirales > Cellulosilyticaceae > Cellulosilyticum. Next base: position 6,544 of record JAFOHG010000042.1, read on the forward strand.
TGCAAGTACACCTACCTCTTTAGACTCCGCTTTTGCTTTTAACATTGCATTAATTTCACTTGCATCATGATTTCCATCTATAATATTTTTAAGTGTTGCAAGAAATCCTGTTTCTTGGTCTTCTTTAATATCCCATGTTACAGCTTCAGATAATCCCTCTGTACTAGCTAACTGCTGCATTAATTCATTTTTCATCATTAATGTTTCTCTTACTCTTACATAAAAAACTTCATCATCAAAGTTTGCATTTGTAATTGTTGTAAATAAATTTAATGTAATATAGTGATTAATTGCTTTAGAAATTGTTTTTCCTTCTTGACGTAATCTTGTTGTCACTTCTGATAAACCTTTTGTGACATAAATTAATAAATCTTGCATATTAGCAAGGTCTGCACTTTTACCGCATACGCCTACTTTCGTACATCCTTTATTGCCTGCTGTCTCTTGGCATTGCATACAAAACATACTATTTGCCATATCCCATTCTCCTTTTTCTATTAAAATTTAGATTGAATCTTAGAGTTATATATTTTTACTTAAATTTAAATAGTCTAACTGTAAAATTTTGGTTTTTTAAACTTACTTCTGTATTATACAAAATCCTTATTTATTTAGTTGTTGCTATAGCTACAATTTTGTAATCATTAATCTTCCTTGACTTTCCTCATTTATTTCCATAATATAAAATCACATACTATTATTGAAAGCAGAAAGGATTACTATGTTAACCGAACTTCAGCATAAAGTGTTACTTCAATCTGCACTTTTTAGAAAGATTACTCAAGCAGAACTTATTAACATTTTGCCTTGTTTAAAAATAACCTTAAAAACATATGAAATGAATGACATCATTTTAACCCAAGGCACTATAGTAAACTATATCTACATCATTTTAGAGGGTCAGGTAGAAATTTCTAAGGAAAACTTTGCTGGACAAAAAAGTATTGTTTCCATTTTATCTCCTAGTTCGCTTTTTGGTGAGGGTGTTGTTTGTACAAAAGAACGTATTTCACCTATTTTAGCAACTACACTTACTCCTGTTACCTTGCTTCTTATTCCTTATGAACGTATTATTGGAGGTTGTGAACATGGTTGCGCTTTTCATCATAGTTTAATTCACAATATGATGCTTCTACTTGGTGAAAAAAACTATCATTTAAATATAAAAATGGATTTACTTCTTTTAAAAGGTATGCGTGAAAAATTGGTAACTTATCTTTTATCTGAATCACAATTTCAGGGGAGTGATTCTTTTACTATTAACCTAAACCGTAATCAATTAGCACATTACCTCAATGTCTCTCGTCCTTCTATGTGTAGAGAACTTGGCCGTATGAAAAATGAAGGTCTTATTGATTATTATCAAAATAGCTTTAAAATCTTAAATCAAAAAAAGCTTTATGAAGCACTTATCACACCTCATAAAGCCTAAAAATCTATATTTGTTCAATATGGTCTCCTTGCACACCTTCTAAACTACGAAGTTTTGCACGTAGGTATTTGAAATTTTCTTCTGTATCTGGATATGATATGACAAAACGAATTTCCTTCATTCCTCCATTTACATCCATTTGAGTGGAATAGACTGTACATCTAAAGCTTTTAAGAAGCTTATCTGCTTTGCTATAAACGTCATCTATGTTCTCCACTAATAAGCAGATGACTCTTGTATTACTATGATTAATCATAAATTTCTTCATAATCAATAACGTACAATAAATAAATAATGTTGCAATAATAGCTCCTGAATAAAATCCTGCCCCTAATGCTAAACCTATACAAGAAACACACCATAAACTTGCTGCTGTTGTTAATCCTTTTACACTAAAACCTTCTTTCATAATGGTTCCTGCTCCTAAGAACCCTATCCCACTAATCACCTGTGCGCCAATTCGTGTTGTATCAATCATATTACCATACTTAGTACTAATAAATTCCGATAGGAGCATGCATAGTGTTGATCCTATACACACTACTTCATGTGTTCTTAATCCCGCAGGTCTATTGGTCTGTTCTCTTTCCCATCCAATAACCCCTCCTAAAATGGTTGCTAAAGTTAATCTTATAATACTAATTAAGATAATATCTATCTCAAAACTTCCTATTAAATCTTGCCAAAATACCATATGTATATGCCTTTCCTATCTTCTTAATGTTCTTTATTTAATATGCTATTTTCTTATATCTGGTTCCTATTTTATTTTTTCTTCATTTCTTCCCAAAAGTAGACTTTATCTTACATAAAAACGTTCTCTTTTCATTGAGCCTTCTTCTATAATATTACATTTTTTATTGATAGCATATGCTATAATATTAAGTGTAATAACTCACATATTCATTGGATATATTTTTAGACTAAGTAAAAAACTGTTAATCAAATGCTATTTTGATTTAACAGTTTTTTACTTTAAATAGCTGTCATTTTCATATCTATTTTTATCAATATAATATAGTCTATTTATCATATTGACAAATGTCAATATGTTTATATAAATAAAAAGGATATTACATATGCGTTAAAAAGCATATGTAATATCCTTTTTTTCTTATATATTCTATTTTATCTCTTTATTCTAACTCAAAGGCACCTGTATAGAGCTGATAATACTTACCTTTTTCTGCAATGAGCTTCTCATGATTACCTCTTTCAATAATTCTTCCTTGCTCTAGCACCATAATGACATCTGAGTTTCGTACGGTAGATAACCTATGGGCAATAACAAATACTGTACGTCCTTTCATTAGTGCATCCATTCCTTTTTGAACAATCGCTTCTGTACGTGTATCAATGCTAGACGTTGCCTCATCCAAAATCATAACAGGAGGGTCTGCTACTGCTACTCTGGCAATTGATAAAAGTTGTCTTTGACCTTGTGATAATCCAGAACCATCTCCTGATAAAACTGTATCATAACCTTGTGGTAATCTCATAATAAAATCATGTGCATTAGCTATCTTAGCTGCTTCATAAACTTCTTCATCTGTTGCATCTAATTTACCATAACGAATATTTTCCATTACAGTTCCTGTAAAGAGATTCGTTTCTTGAAGAACAATACCTAATGAACGTCTTAAATCACTTTTCTTAATTTTATTAATATTAATATCATCATAACGAATTTTACCATCTGCTAAATCATAAAAACGATTGATTAAGTTCGTAATAGTTGTCTTTCCTGCACCTGTTGCCCCTACAAAGGCTACTTTCTGACCAGGCTCTGCAAAAAGGGAAATATTATGAAGTACAATTTTTTCTTCATTATAGCCAAAATCTACATCAAAGAACCTTACATCTCCTTTAACTTGAGTATAAGTTACTGTGCCATCTCCATGTGGATGTTTCCATGCCCATATACCTGTACGTTCTTTAGTTTCTACTAGTTGGTCATTTTCATATTTTGCATTCACTAAAGTCACATAACCTTCATCCACTTCTACTTCTGCATCCATCATCTCAAAAATACGCTCTGCTCCTGCTAATGCCATAACCACTGCATTAAGTTGTTGAGAAACTTGCGCAATAGGCATCATAAAACTTTTACTAAGTTGTAAGAATGCTGCAATACCACCAATTGTTAAACCACCTACTCCATTAATGGCAAGTGCACCACCCACAATTCCTAAAAGTACATACTGTAAGTTCCCTATATTAGCCATAATCGGCATTAGGATATTAGCAAAACTATTCGCTTGTGTGGCATTATAACATAGCTCTTCATTTAACTGGTCGAAAGCTTTCTTTGCTTCTTCCTCATGACAAAATACTTTAACTACTTTCTGCCCATTAATCATTTCTTCAATATAACCATTGGTTTTTCCCAAAGCAATTTGTTGCTGAATAAAATAACTTCCACTTTTTCCTGCTACTTTTTTAGTAATTTGTAGCATGCAAAATATAATCACCATAACAAATGCTGTTAAATACACACTAGTCGCAACCATAGCAAAAAATACGGCTACAATTGTAATCATCGATGAAAACATTTGAGGTAAACTTTGTGCAATCATTTGCCTTAAAGTATCCGTATCATTAGTATAACGGCTCATCATATCCCCATGTGTATGGGTATCAAAATACTTAATAGGTAATTTTTGCATATGGTAAAACATTTCATTACGAATATCTCTTAAAACACCTTGTGCAATAATAACCATCGTTCGATTATAAAAATACCCTGCAATAACACCTACGATATAAATAAGCATCATGCCCATAATCGCTTTAAGAAGTCCCGCAAAAACAGGATGTTCACTCGCTACAAGAGGCGTAATATAATCATCAATTAATACTTGTAAAAACATAGAGCCCATAACACCTGCAACAGATGATATTAAAATGCAAATTAATACGCAAATAAATGGTATTTTATAATCCTTACTAATATAAGTGAGTAAACGTTTAATAGTCTGTTTTTGGTCTTTTAAACTTGGTTTCTTTCTTTTAAGTTTCATAGGAGACCCTACTTGTACATTAGGCTTCATGTTCTACTGCCTCCTTTGTTTGAGAATAATAAACTTCTTGATAAATCGTATTATTTTTAAGTTACTCATCATGGGTTCCTACTGCATTAACTGCTCCGTTTTCCATAACAATAATGATATCTGCTTCCATAATAGAACTAATGCGTTGTGCCACAATTAATTTAGTCGTATCTGGTATTTCTTCTTTAAAGGCTTTTCTAATTAAAGCATCCGTTTTTGTGTCAACTGCACTTGTAGAATCATCTAAAATTAAAATCTTAGGCTTTTTAAGTAATGCCCTTGCAATACAAAGTCGTTGCTTTTGACCACCTGATACGTTTGTTCCACCTTGTTCAATATAAGTTTCATATTCCTGTGGAAATCTTGTTACAAATTCATCTGCCTGTGCTAACTTACAAACACGAATAATTTCTTCATCACTAGCTTCTTTGTTACCCCAACGTAAATTCTCTTTAATCGTCCCTGAGAATAGCTCATTCTTCTGAAGTACCATAGCAACTTCTTCACGTAAAGCTTCAATATCATAATCTCTTACATCAATTCCACCCACTTTTACCTGTCCACTAGTTGCATCATAAAGGCGTGGAATCAGTTGAATTAAACTCGTCTTAGCGCTACCTGTTCCCCCTATAATTCCAACTGTAGAACCTGATGGGATATTAAGGTTAATCTGTTTTAGACACACTTTATCTGGATTCTTAGAATAGCTAAAGTTTACATTTTCAAAAATAATACTGCCATCTTTTACTTCATAAATTGGCTGAGCCTTATTTTTAAGATCACTTTCTTCTTCTATAACTTCTACAATTCTTTCTGCTGATGCTTTAGAAATAATAATCATAACGAAAACCATAGAAAGCATCATTAAACTCATTAAAATTTGCATCGTATATGTAAATAAACTGACTAATTCACCTGTTGTCATATCTTTAGAGACAATCATCTTAGCCCCAAACCAACAAATAAACAAAATCGCTGTATAAACTGCTGTTTGCATCATTGGTCCATTAAATGCTAAGATTTTTTCTGCCTTTGTAAAGTTCTCATAAATAATATGAGATACTCTGTCAAATTTATCATCTTCTGTTTCTTCACGCACAAACGCTTTAACAACACGAATGCCACGTAAATTTTCTTGTACAACATTATTAAGTTTATCATAGGTCTTAAATACTTTTTCAAAAATTGGATGTGCATTAGATGCTACTAAGTAAAGACCTAATGCTAAAATAGGAATAATAATAACATAAATAATAGAAATCTTATGGTTAATAGAAAATGCCATAATCAAAGAAAAAATTAACATAATAGGACATCGTACTGCTATTCGAATAATCATTTGATAAGCATTTTGTAAATTCGTTATATCGGTTGTCAATCTGGTTACTAAACTTGCAGTAGAGAACTTATCGATATTGGAAAACGAATAATCTTGAACTCTATAATACATTTTTTGTCGCAAATTTTTAGCAAATCCTGCTGAAGCTTTAGCTGCATAACGTCCTGCTAATACACCAAATGCTAATGAAAATAAAGTAAGGATCACTAAGATCATACCTAACTTAGTAATAACACTCATATTTCCTACTTCTATGCCTTGGTCAATCATCATAGCCATTAATGTAGGAATGGCAACCTCCATAATAACTTCCAAGACAACAAAAATAGGTGTAAGGATAGAATCTTTTTTATACTCCCCTACACATTTTAATAATTGTTTAATCATAAATACTTCTAACCTCCTCATAATCTGTACATATTGTACGGATACGAACTTACCTGTCTTGATTTTAGAATTGGATTTTATTATTTAATATTTCTTTTAATTTTGTGTATTAACTCCATAAAAAGTATCATCTCACCTTCGCTTAACCCTTCAACAAGTTGATCTTCTACCTCCTTTATTTTTCCCCAAATTTGTTCTTGAATTGCTCTAGCTTTAGGCGTTAATATTAACTTCTTTAACCTTGCATCATGCGATACACTTTCCCTTATAATTAATTCTTTTTTCTCCATGAGCCTTAATGTTTCTGCCACACTAGAACGCCTTATATGAAATACCTTTTCTATATCTCTTTGATAAATCTCTCCTTTGGACTCATTTTGATAAACATATCCCATAATCCATGCTTGCACACAGGTAATATCCTCTATTTCAAGCTGGGCAATATGCTCATCTATACTTCTCTTAATCATATGCGAAAGTTCTTTGATCTCACATCCAATCCCTTTAGGCTTTTCCATAAGCTGCCTCCTTATTGTTCGGTTACTAACAATTATATCCTTATCATTTTAATTGTCAATATAATCAAATTAATATTTATTTTTTATTAATTCATTCTTGTACGTCTTTTATTTATACTCATCTTTTTATTCCTCTTTTTATTGCTTTCTTATTACATTATTTCCTAACCTAACAAAAAACAGTGTAAAAGTCGTATCACACTTAACTTCTACACTGTTTATGGTTATCTTTATTCTATTCTAATTTTATATATCTTTTTATCTTCTAACACTTTTTCATATAAGCTTCAATTTCTTCTACCGTACGAATAATATCCTTAGATAAGACTTCACATCCTGTTTCTGTTACAAGCACATCATCTTCAATACGAATCCCAATACCCTCTTCTGAAATATAAAGTCCTGGTTCTACAGTTAAAACCATTCCCTTGGCAAGTGGCAATGTTCTTGCACCTACATCATGTGTATCCAATCCTAAGAAATGGCTCACACTATGATAATAATATTTTAAGACATCCTCTTCTGTATTTGCCATCTCTAATTTGCCAAGCTCCTCTAAATAAACTTTCTTAGTTAAATCATTAAGTTCCTTTAAAGTCACTCCTGGCTTAATGGATGCTATAACTGCATCATGTGCTTTTAATACAATTTCATAAAAGACCTTTTGTCTTTCTGTAAATTTACCACTTACAGGAAAAGTCCTTGTGATATCTGCATTATAGTACTGATATTGTGCGCCAAGGTCAAATAAAATTAAGCTGTCCTCTTCAATTAAGCTATCATTGCTACTATAATGTAGTACTGTTCCATTTTTACCTGATGCTGCAATCGTTTTAAATGCGTAGTCTTTTACTCCTCTTGATTTTAAAACAAAATCAAAATAAGCTTCTAACTGATATTCATAAATTCCACTCTTGGCATTTTTCATTAAAGCACAAATACCTTCTTGTGTAATTTCAATCGCTTTTCTTAATAATTCAATTTCTTCTGGTGCCTTTATAGTACGTAATCTTGAAATAAGAGGATAAATATTTTTAATCTGAAGATGTGGATATCGTTCCCTGCATATTCTAGCAAAACTTTGCTCTTTTGTTACAGCATCTTCAAACTTATCTCTTTCTAAGTCCATATAAACATAGTTAAGACGCTCATCCATAAAGTAATGATTTAAAGTACTTTCAAGTTCGTCTAAATAACATACTTTATCTATACCTGAAATGCAGCTTGCTTCTTCTTTACTAATGGTTTCGCCTACCCATTTAGCCATAACAGGGTCTGGCTTTTTAATAAACAGTGTACTTTCTTCCTTTTCCTCTCCTTTTACAATAAGTACTGCAATATCTTCTTCTGCAACACCCGTCAAATAGTAAAAATGGCGATTTGGTGTAAAGGCATAAGCCTCATCTGCGCTCTTCTTTGGTGCTTTTCCTGAGAACATTAATACAATGCTACCTGATTCAAGCTTACTAAATACTTTTTGTCTGTTACTCTCAAAAAAGTCTGGTTTTAAATTTATTGTTGTCATTTCTGCTTCCTTATTTAAATTCATTTATTTCACACTCTTTTTGTACTTTTACTTTATAGATTCTATACCTATATACTTTATTTATTCTTCATAGCCATTTTTCTATAAGGCTTTTACTTTTCTTTTTTATCTAGCTTATTTTTCACTTTATGTAGTTTACCTAAAGCGGCTTTTTCCATTTCTTTAAGTTCTTGCATAACTGGAGCATGACGCTTAGAAATAGCATCTGGATTTCTGTGTAATATATTGATTGAATGCCTATACGCTTCTATCAATTTCTTACCATAGAGCATTTTTTCCTCAATCAACTTCTCACTTAAATCTTGCTTACTTTGTAATAGCTTTTCTTTAAGCTGTGCGGCATCACGATCCATAATAGCCATAATGACATCTAACCTTTTTCGAATGGTCTGAACTTCTATATGACTCATCGATAAGTGCATTAACATTTCTTTTAAATCCATTGCTTCCTTAAATGACTTAATTAAATCTACCATCATTATAACCATTAATAGTGCGGCTATTATTTCCGCTATGGCATGATGAAGAAATATAACCATCATTTCAATAAATGCATGTAAAATATAAATCATTAAGACAGAAAAAAGGCCCCATGCTAGTGAAGCTTTTAAACAAATATGCCCATTGATATTACATGGCTCTTTACTATAATCCCAGTACCTTACATGAAATAATACTTCCATAAAAGCTCCCGTTAAATACTCTAACAAAGTAGCTCCTATCATTCCACAGATAAAAACTAAAGCAATGTGATCTCTTACAGGAATAGTTGCTAGTAATACTGTAATGGCACCCCAGCCATAAATCGGTAAACAAGGCCCATACATAAAACCTCTATTGACCCACCTTTTTTGTTTTATTGAAACATAGCAAGACTCCCACATCCATCCTAAAAAACAATAGCTATAAAAAAATAGTATCCACTCTGTCAAACTATAACTATACATCATATCGCTCCCTATATGAAGTTCAATATAATTATAACATAATTCATATTTTTATATACATTTAACTTATTGGCATCTTTATACAGGGAAACCAATTATAAAAAAGTATATCCTTTCACTGTACTTCAGATATTTTACAATAAAAAATCACGTTCCACTTATGTATCTGTTCTTGTAAGAACGAAATACACACTCGGAAACGTGATTTTTATCTATATACTTTTTATAATCCCTTTATACTTATTTTGTTTCACGTATAATTTTTCTAATAGGAAGAATTTTAGCTGGTGATACTGAAAGCTCATCAAAGCCCATTTCTAAAAATGTTCTTGTTAAGCTTGTATCAGCTCCAAGCTCTCCACATATTCCAGCCCAGATACCTGCCTTATGCGCATTGTCTACAATTAGTTTAAGCATACGTAAGATTGCTTCATGATGTGCATCATAAAAACAGTCTAGTTTTGCATTTTGACGGTCAATAGCTAGAGTATACTGTGTTAAATCATTTGTTCCTACACTAAAGAAATCTACTTCTTGCGCAAGTAAATCACTAATCATCACTGCTGCTGGTGTTTCAATCATAATACCTTGTTCCACATCTACAAATGGGAGCTGCTCTGCTGTTAATTCTTCTTTTATCTCTTCTACTATTTCTTTAATCTTTCTAACCTCTGATACAGAAGTAATCATTGGATACATAATAGAAAGATTTCCATAAATACTTGCTCTAAAAATAGCACGAAGTTGTGTCTTAAAGATATCTGTTTGTGTTAAACAAATTCTAATTGCTCTATATCCCATAGCTGGATTATCTTCATGGCCTAAATTAAGATAATCTACCTGTTTATCTGCACCAATATCTAACGTTCTAATAATTACTTTTTTGTCTTTCATCTTTTCTGCAACTTGTTTATAGATATTAAATTGTTCTTCCTCTGTTGGAAATGTATCTTTTTCTAAGTATAAAAATTCACTTCTAAATAAGCCAATTCCTTTAGCATCATTCTCTAATACACTTTTTAAGTCATCTACGTTTCCAATATTGGCATATAAATTAATTTTTTGTCCACTAAGTGTAATATCTTCTTTACCTTTTAGACCCTCTAGTAATTCTTTCTCTTGACTATCTTGTTCTTGTTTTTCTTTATAGGCTTCTAAGGTTTCTTGATCAGGATTAATAATAAAAATTCCTTCATAGCCATCTACAATACCCATTAGACCATTACAATCTTCATTAATAGGTGTGCTAACTAATGCTGGTATTCCCATTGTTCTAGCAAGAATCGCAGTATGAGAATTAGTAGAACCATATTTTGTAACAAAGGCTAACAACTTGGATTTGTCCATCTGTACTGTCTCACTAGGTGCTAAATCATCTGCCACTACTATAACAGCTTCTTTTCCTATAATTTCTTCATCTTCATAGCCTTTTAAAACTGTAATGATACGTTGAGAAACATCTTTAATGTCAGCAGATCTAGCATTAAAATAGTCATCTTCCATTTCTGAAAAAATCCTTGAGAAATTTTCACCTGTTTGAGCTACGGCATATTCTGCATTAAATTTCTCTTCCATAATCATCTGATGAATAGAATCATTATAATCCTCATCCTCTAGTAACATGCTATGTACATCAAAAATTTGAGCATTTTCTTGTCCTACTTCTTTACATGCTTTTTCATATAAAGCGCCAAGTTGCATAATTGCTTTTTCTTTTGCAACTTCATATCTTGCAAGCTCTTGCTCTGGATTTTCTACTTTTTTTGTTTCTATTTTATCTTTTGACTTTGAATAAAATAAAATTTTTCCTATTGCAATTCCATTGTTAACCTTTTTTCCACTATGCTTCTCCATACGAACCCTCATTTCTCTTTGATTCTAGTCATTTATAAATATTGTTTGAAAAATGACTGCATATTAGTTACAGCTAGTTCTTCATCTTCTCCCTCAATAGTTACTGTAATCTCTGTACCACATTTAATACCCATAGACATAATTCCTATTAACTTTGTTGCTTCAGCTTCTTTTTCATCAGCTGAAACTATAATTTTAGATTGATATTTTTTTGCTTCTTTTATTAACATACCTGCTGGTCTTGCATGGATCCCTTGTTCATCTGTTATTTTGTAAGTAAAAGTTTTCATTTTTATTCTCCCCTTCATCTAATTAATTTTTGTTATAGATTTATATTGATTTAATTTATATAGAAAAAACCCAGATAGCACTAAGAGTCCTCATAAAGTCATTTAATCAACTCTTACTTGCTATCTGGGTTTTGCCGTCTTAACGTAACAATCCCTTTTTAGACATTGTTATTTAATTTGCTTTATCGCCATTCTCTGTTCGTCGAATGACTCTAGAAATATGAACTGTAAGATAAATCATCTCTTCTTCTGCCACTTCATATCCTAATTTACTATGTACATACTTCCTAATTTTTTCTGCGCAAGCATATTCTTTAATAGCTTTCCTTTTGATAGAATCATGAAATTCTTTGTCTCCATCTGAAGGATAACACTCATTATTAACTGCTCTTTGCATAAAAAACTTTAAATGTGTTACAAATCTTTCATACCATAGACTTTCTTCATCTAATTCAACTCCAAAAGTATATCTTACAATGTTAATAATGTCTTTAATCATTGTAGGCATATTTAATGAATCACACATTTTTCCATCCATTGCCGCATTAACAATATGTAGTGCAATAAATCCTGCTTCATCAATAGGTAATTCAATATTTTCTTCATTCTTAATAAGCTCAATTGCTTTTAGACCTATCTTATATTCCTCTTGATAAAACTTTTTAATTTCCCATAAGAGTGCATTTTTAAAATGAACACCCTGTTTTTGCCTTTCTATGGCAAAGTTTAAATGGTCTGTTAGTGTAATATAAATATTTTTATTTAACTTTCTACCAAGTACATTAGAAGCATATTGAATAACCTCATCTGAATATTTAACATATTCATAAGGAATTTCTTCCACTAGCTTTTCAAATTGTCCCTTAGAAGCATCTGGTAAACGAAATATTTTTTCAATAGACGTTTCATCTATTTCATCGTTAATATGTTTTTTAAAACCTATGCCTTTACCAAGTACAATTATCTCTCTATCGGTGTCATCCTTAGAAGCAACTGCATTGTTATTCATTATTTTTAGTATCTTCATTATGTATCCCCTTATCAAAAGCCTATTAGCCATAACATCTTTATAAACTAAAAAAAAACGGCATCATACACTATATAAAAAGTTAGAAAGCAAATACATCAATCAGCTCTAACTTTTATTCTATGTATAATCCAATTTTGCCTAACGAATAGTAACAACTTGTTTTCTTCTTCCGAATTAATATTACTAAAATCTCACAAGAAAGTCAACACAGAATTGTTATTTTATATACTTTTATTTTTAATCTTTTAACTTTTTTGTGCATTTTTTATTACGCTCAATAGCTTAGTTCAATCTATTATTACCATTGTGATAATTAGTGTCTAAGCTGCAAAAAAATCACGCCTTTCTAAACACTCGCTCTTCTTTCTTGCAAGAATCTATTGTTTATTAAGACGTGACCTTATATGTAGGTATTTAAAAAACCTAATTGAGATTATGCAGAGAAGGGGATTTGAACCCCCACATCCGTGTGGACATTAGAACCTGAATCTAACGCGTCTGCCGTTCCGCCACCTCTGCGGTTGGAATATTTTCCTCTCTTATTGTATTTCATATCTCCCATAATTTCAATGACTATTTTATTTTTTATGTATTTTATTACACAATTCCATCCTATAAATAGATAACTTCTCTATTCACTTTAAACAATTCCTTTAATCTCCCTAATATAAGCCTCTTATTTCATTAGGAATGTTTCCTAATCTCCAATAAGAAAAGCTATTGATGCCTAATAATTTGGCTAAATCCATTTTAGCTTGTATGCTCTTTTCATCTTCATACCAAATCACATTTGTAATACCATTTTCTTCATAAGTAGCATAGCTTGATTGATCATACTCATTAAATTTAGTAACTGTTCCAGGCATTTGTATTCTTGCCTCAATCTTATCATAAGATGGTGTATATGCTTTGCTATTTAAAACAGCTCCATTTTGTTTTTGCCATTGTAAACTCGCAAAAGAAAATTGAAGTGTAATTTTATGAGTATCCTCTATTGCCTCTTTGGCATCTATTAAAGCTAAGTAGACACTATCAATAGGGGTAAG
>JAFOHG010000043.1 GCA_017421915.1 Cellulosilyticum sp.
CCTTCTCCATTGAATTTTGCTTCAAGTGCATTAATTTGCTCTTGAATTTCTGGGTCTTCATTATATGCATGTTTGTTTTCATTTTTAACTTTTGCATTAACAAGCACTTGTGGGAAGATTTGCATACATTGTTTAAGCTCTGATAATGGCATACCTGTCTTCTTCATGACATAAAGAAGTTGAATCGCTGTAATTAATCCATCACCTGTTGTATTGTAATCAAGGAAAATAACGTGTCCTGATTGTTCTCCACCTAGGTTGTAGTTATGTTTAAGCATTTTTTCAAGAACATAGCGGTCTCCTACTCTTGTTTGAACAAGATCTACACCTTGATCTTTTGCCATAATGCTGAGTCCAAGGTTACTCATAACTGTAGCAACGATTGTATCTCTTTTTAAGACACCACGTTTTTTCATATCAAGACCAACAATACTTAAAATTTGATCTCCATCAATCATTTCACCTTTTTCATCTACAGCAAGACAACGGTCTGCATCACCATCAAAGGCAATACCTGCTTGAACTTTACGTCCAACTACTTGACTTTGAAGGTCTTGCATATGTGTTGAACCACACATTCTATTAATGTTAATGCCACTTGGTTTATGGTGAATAAGTTCTACCTCTGCTCCAAGTCTTTCAAGTGCAATCGGTGCGACTTCTGAAGCTGCTCCATTTGCACAGTCTACAAGCACTTTAAGTCCTTTTAAGTCTCCTGAAATGGTATTACATACAAAATCAATATATTTATCAATCACTGAGTGATCCATTTCCCAAGTCCCAATTGCTTCACCAGTTGGTAATGGAATACTTTCACTTCTAGCTAAAATTAAATTTTCAATTTCTTCTTCTAGTTCATCACGTAATTTGTAACCTTCATTATTAAAGAATTTGATACCATTGAATTCAACTGGATTATGAGATGCTGAAATCATAACACCTGCATCTGCGCCTAATTCTCTTACTAAATATGCTACTGCTGGTGTAGGAACAACTCCAATAGAAATGGCTTTTGCACCTACTGAACAAATACCTGCTACAAGTGCTGCTTCAAGCATTGTTCCAGAAATACGTGTATCTCTTGCTACTAAAATCTTAGGTTGTCTTTTAGTCTCTTTTGTTAAAACATAAGCACCAGCTTGACCTACTTGATATGCAAGCTGACCTGTAAGTTCTGTATTTGCTACACCTCTTACGCCGTCTGTTCCAAATAATTTACCCATGTTAATATGGCCTCACTTTCTCCTGAGGGAATTTTTAATCATCTGTATTATTATATACATAAATACCTTGACTTACAACTCTTTCCTCTACTTCAACTTATAATGTCTACTATTTTTAGATATCTCTATACAAAAAGGAGTGTAGTATCTCAATCCTCTTTACCAAATTGATTATACTACACTCTTTTTATTTTTCCCTACCCTCTTCAACTACCTCTGTGCATGATTATCTTTGTCTTTATTACTTTGCTCCTTAGTCCCCTTCCCTTTTTTATCTAGTAAAACTTTATCTCCTACACTTACAACAACAATAATTGCCACAAGTATAAGTGCTGCCAAAAAAGGAAATTGACTACTTGTTTCTTGCACATTTGTAGTTTCCAATGCCTGCAATAAAATACTTTCCATATTTCTCTCCCCCCTAGTCACTTTTATTTATTCTATCTTCTAATTTAAATAAAAGCCTGCCCCCACAAATAAATGAATCAACTCATGAAGTTATTCACAATACTTGCCTACTATTTTTAAAATAATCCACATAATTGTATAAAAAATTGTGATTAATATTATTTTATTTATTCTTAATAGCTTATATGCGTAAAATCAACCTTAAAACCTATATATAATTTATTATCAACTATTCATCCTCTTCTTTATCCATACTAAACTTACCTATAATCTGTTTTTTCTTTTGTTTTGCATAAATCCATACTTTTTGAAATCCATGAAGCCATATGCTTAGGTATCTAAAAATCGATTCTGATGCAATAGCGAAAACAACTAATAACATGCCGCACTTTATAGAGATATAATCAATTGCAAAAAGGCTTTTCATAAATGCAAAACAAAATAAAAATCCTGTAAGCGTTCCTAAAAAGATTGCTAAACGCCACCTACTCATTGGCACACTTAAGCGATATAAAATCATAAACCCAACTACTGCCATAAGCATTACACTAGCAGTAGATACATCATCTTGACTTACGCCAAATTCAAAACTAAATATAATGAGTGCACTTACTATAAAAAAGTCTGTAAGACCTGCTGGTAACGCTTTAAAAAGTACATTAGTCATAAAGTGTCCTTGAATACGACTTGTATTTTTTTCTAGTGCTAATAAAAAAGCTGGTATGCCTATAGTAAACATACTAATCAACGAAACCTGTGAAGGCTTTAATGGATAACTCACCATAAACAAAATAGCAAAAAGAGACATCATAAAAGAAAACAAGTTTTTCACTAAAAATAAACTTGCAGAGCGTTCAATATTATTCACCACACGTCTTCCTTCTTTTACTACAGACGGCATACAAGAAAAATTAGACTCTAACAATACAAGTTGTGAAGCTTGAGCTGCTACATCACTTCCTGATGCCATTGCAATACTACAATCTGCATCCTTTAAAGCCAGTACATCATTTACACCATCTCCGGTCATAGCTACTGTATGTCCTGCTTCTTTAAGAGCTCGTACAAAAGCACGCTTTTGATTAGGTGTAACTCTTCCAAAAATAGTGTATGCTAAAATAGCCTCATTAATGTCCTCTTGCGTTTTTAAAGTAGAAGCATCTATATATCGTTCTGCATGATTAATACCTGCCTCATTTGCAATTTTAGATACGGTAATAGGATTATCTCCTGAAATCACTTTAATCTCCACATCCTGCTTTGCAAAGTATTCAAAAGTCTTCTTAGCCTCTTTTCGTATAGGATTAGAAAGTAATACAAGTGCCATAGGTTCTACCCTATCTACAAGTGCTTTCCCATCTATTATTCCTTCATACTCTCCAAATACTAATACCCTATGCCCTTCACTACTCAGCTTTGAAATCTCTTCACTATACACTTTATAATCTTCTCTTAATACAAACTCTGGTGCTCCTAGTACAAAAGCATGTCCATCAAAGGTTACGCTACTATACTTCGTTGCTGAAGAAAAAGAAGTGATCGAATCTGCTTTTCTTTGATTATGATTCGTAAAGTATACGCCTAAAGCCTCCATTGTGGCATTATCCTTTGCCATATTATACACAAAGTCTCCCATAAGCCCAGTAAGCTCCTGAAGCTCATATTGTCCTAGTGGCATCATTTGATTAACAGTCATTTTATTTTCAGTAATTGTTCCTGTTTTATCTACACAAAGCACATCTACCCTTGCTAGAGTCTCTATACATTTCATATCATGAACCAAAACTTTTTTCTTTGCCAAATGTCTTACACTAACTGCTAATGCTACACTAGTTAAAAGATACAGTCCTTCGGGAATCATACCAATTACTGCAGCTACAGTAGAAGTGATACTTTCCTTTAAACTTCTATCTGCTAAAAAAAACTGTTGATAAAATAAAATGATGCTAATAGGGATAATCATAATTCCAACTGCTTTTACAATAACATTTAGAGAACGCATCATTTCTGACTGTTCCCCTTCTTTTAAAGCCTTTGCCTCCAATGTTAATCTTGCTGCATAAGACTGTGCACCTACTTTATCTAATCGAGCATAGCATCTTCCAGATACAATAAAACTTCCTGATAAAAGTGTATCTCCCACTTTTTTAGTAATTTCATCTGCTTCACCTGTAATAAGGGATTCATTTACTTGAACTTCGCCCTCTAATACAATTGCATCTGCACAAATCTGATTACCTGCTGCAAAAATTACGCAATCATCTAGAACAAGTTCTTCAACATTGATTTCCTTTTCCTCTCCATCTCTAATCACTATGGCTTTAGGTGTATTTAAAACAGAAAGCTCGTCTAAAGTTTTCTTAGAACGAATCTGCTGAATAATACCAATTAATGTGTTGGCTATAATAATAGGTAAAAATGTTAAATCCCTATAAGAACCTACGATAATAAGTAATACGGATATGACTGCAAAAATTAAATTAAAATACGTACAAATATTACTAATAATAATTTCTTTTTCTGTCTTTGAAGGAGATTCTACTGATACATTTAGCTCTCCTCTAGCAATGTGTTCCTCAACTTGACTATGTGTTAACCCGTAAATACTAGATTTTCCCCTTTCATCGTGCCTTTTTTGCTCTTCACTTGTGCTTTCCTTGTTATTTATTGGATTCATATAAGGCACACCTCCCTAAAAAATACTCTCTCTTATATTCATCAAATATCATCTATTAAATTGATTTTATAGGATAAATTCATTTTCTTTTAAAGTATAGCCATTACATCTTTATTTTATTAACCAATTTCTTATCAATAAAAAATAATCCCCTTCTCCATATAGCTTTTTCTAAAAAGAGGAGATGACCCACTTTCCATTGAAAATAGTCGTCTCCTCACTAATTGGTATTTATATTGTTACATACTTATGATGCCACTTGCTAGTTGAGACATTGCCTCTTCTAAATCCATCTTAATGCTAATCATTTCATCTTTTAATTTATTCGCGGATTCATTGTATGATTCACCTTTTAAATCATCTTTACTATTATTCATTTTAACAAGTTGGACACAAGAAGTTTCTCCCCATACACGATCATCTCTTGATGCCATTTGTATTAAATCTCTTGATTCTATTCCTAATTCTAAAAGAACTATTTTTTCATTTTTATGCTTTTCTATAAACCTTTTATAGGCCTCTAACTGTCCCTGACTATCTCCTATTGACTCTACTAAACAATCCATCTCCACATCTGGGATTAAATACATCCCACAATGAGGACATCTAGGTATTTTATTAGCTTGAACCTCTAAATTTCCACCCATACTCTTAATGATGCCATCTAATAGTTCCTTACTTTCATATGCTTTTGGACAGCAAGCTTGACTACACTTTAAAAACCTACAATCACCTTTTAAGCTCCAAATACGGTTTGCTTCAAATCCTGCTTTTTGGACTTGACCATCTATATTGGTTGTACAAATAAAGTACTCTCTATTTCTCATAAGCCTTAGTAAATCTTTATAGCCATTACTTAATTCAAATTGATAAGCAATCTCCTTAATATATCTTGCCCAATATCCCCAATAAGCCTTAGCATTTTGCTCTGTCATATGGGCATACATTTCTTGTAATTCTTTTAGACTTCTATAACCCATACGATAATAGTCTCTAAAGTATTCTTTAACTAAACGTGATTTTTTATCATCTAACCCTCCAGCTGCTGATAAACCACTTCCTATGTATACTGCAATTGCATCTGCTTCTAAAATCCATTGCCTTGCCTTAGTTATCTGTTCTGTATAATCTTCATGTTTCTTAAAAAGTTTTTCTAAAAACACCATCTTCACCTACACTATTATGACTTATAAGACTGAGCAAGCTTTTCAAATGCTGAAAAAGAACGTTTAATCATCTCTTCTTCCACACAGTAAGATACTCTTACATAACCTGGGCATCCAAAATCATCTGCTGCCACTAATAATAAATCATACGCTTTTGCTCTTTCACAAAATGCTTTTGCATCCTCTTCAAGTGCCTTCATAAATAGATAAAATGCACCCTGTGGTTTAACACACTCATATCCATATGCCGTTAAGTTTTCATAAAGTAAATCTCTATTTTTCTTATATAAGTCAATATCTCCTGTTTGTCCCACACATTTAGCAATCACCTTTTGGAATAAGCTTGGCGCACAAACATAGCCTAAAGCTCTTCCTGCTCCACAAACTGCTGCATACACTGCCTTGCTATTTTCCACTTCATCTGGGACTAATATGTAGCCAATACGTTCTCCCGGCAAAGATAAAGATTTACTATAAGAATAGCATACAATCGTATTCTTATAATATTTTGTAACATAAGGTACTTGTACATCATCATAGGCAATTTCTCTATAAGGTTCATCTGAAATCAGCATAATAGGATGACCATATTCTGCTGATTTTCTTTCTAATAAAGTTGCTAATTTATTAATGGTTTCTTCCGAATAAATTGTACCTGATGGGTTGTTTGGTGAATTAATAATAACCCCTTTTGTATGAGGATTAATCGTCTCTTCTAAAGCCTCAAAGTTAATTTGAAATGCCTTAGTATCAGCAGGCACCATTCTAAATGTAGCCCCTTGTGATTCAATAAAAACACGATATTCTGGGAAAAATGGTGCGATTACCACAAACTCATCTTCTTTACGCTCAGTAAGTGCTCTAAGCGTAATACATAAAGAAGCTGCTGCACCACAAGTCATATAAAAATGATCCGCTTTTACATTAAGGGCATATCTGTTATTTAAATATCTAGCAATAGCTTCCCTTGTTTCTGCATCCCCTTGTGCAGAAGTATAACCATGAATTAAAGAAGAATCCATATTCTCTAAAAGCTCCATGATAGACTCTTTTACGCAAGTAGGCGCAGGTACAGTTGGATTTCCAATACTAAAATCATATACATTCTCTTTCCCTACAATAGCTGCACGTTTTTTCCCATACTCAAATAGTTCTCTAATTGCAGACCTTTTACTCCCTAATTCATACATCTTTTCTGATACCATTTTCTTACTCCCCTCTAAGTTTTTACGTTATAATCATTTATAGTTATATCATAACTCATTTTTCTGTATTTTTAAAACCTTATTATCTTTTTCTCTAAACGGTCTTTCCTAATTTTTAATGATTGATTTAATAAAAAAATAGAGGATAAAACTTAGTCACTTTGACTAAATTCCATCCTCTATAACTTGCATACTTCGTATTTAATTTTCTGCTACTTGCTCTTGTTTACTATTATTACTACTATTATTGTTACTA